>NYYJ01000101.1 GCA_002686755.1 Verrucomicrobiales bacterium | reverse complement strand
CCAGCCTCCCATTTTGCGATAGAACCTTCCGCTGTCGCCAACACTGCTCCCATCATAGTCCTCGACCACCGGAATTGCCTGCGCACTTGAATCAGTCTTTCTCTAGTCAGACTGTCGCTGGGTTGAAAGTGGCGTGACAACATCTGCCACATTTTCGCAGAATAATTTGGAATCGTTCCACCATCAAAGGCAAACACGATTAACCAAGGTGGCCTTGCAAAACGGAGGTTTTTTTCGGCGCCTTGATCTGCGGAGTCTGCTTGTTGGGAAGCCGTGGATTTTTGGGAGTGTGTTTTATTTTTCACAGTGGCTCTTAATCAATCTTACACGCTGGGAGAAGCCTTAATGAAATTAAGAAGACGATGAGAGAATTGAGTCCCCCCGAATCCACACAGCCAACTAGATGTGATCTTTCCTTCCATAATCAATCAGCTTGGTCGTGGATGTAACTGAGCAAAGATTCGACGAGTATCAGCCTAGCCCCCCTTGTGCTTCCAGGATCACGCAAGCTTTTACTCTTGACCCTTTTGGAACTGATTAACTTGTACAGAGTACTTCGACTCAGCCCAGTTAGCGGACACCTTTGTCCAGGGTGAGGGAGCCGGATGAAGATTGGCAGGATGCTATTAACCCCCGTATTGTTCGGGGCCGGTTCTAGATTGTCACTTAAGTCTGCCAACATGGCCCCTGAATAAGAACATATCCAGGGACTTTCAGAAACCGGTCAGAAAACGGGTCTATTGGGGTGATATGAAGGTTATTTGAAGTTTTTTAGGCTCTATTTGCGGAGTTTCCCACTTTTTTGGGTTATTTGTGGATCAGGAATTTTTTGGGATTTCAGCGGGTAAGATCGACGTAATCTAGGGAAGTCCTCTGAGAGTAGAAGCTTGGCTAAAAGAAATATTCTGCGGACAAAGTACTGTTTCCTTCTTTTTGTATCTTCTGGATAAACTTCGAGTTTTTCCACCGGCATCCAGAGTGCCTGTAAAGTTGTCTCCACGGAAGAGTGAGGTAGATGCGCTAAAGGCGATTCTGGCGTATGCGGCCCTAATAGAAGCGGGCCGCCCTCAATATCTTTCAATCGACTTAAAAGGGGTTTGAGGATTTCCTCCACGGCTTGTGGGCTGGTTAATCCCTTCCAGTCCGCGGACTTGAATCTGACAGCAATAGCGTTAATTGAAAGGTATTCATCATCAAACAGTTGGTATGCATATTGAAAGTAACTGTGCCTCTCAGCAGCATCCAAGAGGTAAGAAGCTGCCTCCAAGGCCATACTGATTTGTGTTTCATTGTTTAATTCGTGGATGATCCGACCGTCACTGTCTTTGGCAACGATCAGTTTCTCGCGGATTAAACCCACCGCCAGTTGGGCTAGTCGCCAACCGCGGTCGTCCCCTGAATGGGGTGTTTCATCACTGATTCTCTTTTTACCGGCCATTAATCAAACGGGGGGGATTGTTTCAATCGCTTCGCGCAACGTTTGCTGCTCCAGGTGGGTATATATCTGGTGAGTCTTGGAATCCGAATGACCGATCAAGCGCCGGCGCACTTCCTCAGGTATGTTGGCATTCGCCATCAAGGAGTTGGCTGTGTGCCGCAGCGAGTGAAAGGAAAGTGTGGATGTAGGGCGTACGCCATCCCTTACCTTTGTGTTTGGATCTATTCCTGCACTAACCATTATTTGTTTGAAAGACTGCGAAAGGCCAGTCGCCCCCCCTGAATCTTTCCCTGCCAACGGTGGGCAAAGATACTCTTCGGGTTGGTCAAACCCCTTTAAGCTTTCAAGGTAGTCAGCTAATATTTTATTTAATGGGATTTCCATGGATTGGCGGGTTTTGGAAGCCGTAAAGCTAAGTTTCTTATCAGCCAGATTCACGTTATCCCACCTCATGTTGGCACAATCCCTGAGTCTTGCCCCCGTGTATAAGCCCAGCATGATAACCGTTTCCCAGTCCTCAGTGGGAGCCTTTTCAAGAAGCAGCGTAACCTGTGCAACGGTAAATGTGTCTCGTTTAAACGGAATCTGTTTGGGGCGGTCCACCGCTTCGACCGGATTGCTGGAGATGATTCCCTGACGCTTTGCCTTATTGAAGGGGGCATTAAGGGCCTTTAAGTCTGAGAGGATTGTTTTTGGCGCCCTTTTCTGCTTTTCGCGATGTCTCTTGAACCTCTCAATATCAGTGGCAGTAATGCCAGTTATCGGTTTATCGGATTTAGCCCCAATGATTTCAAGGAATGTCCTTATTACTTGCTTATACTTCAGATAAGTTCTGTGGGATTTGTCTGACCGTGCGCCCTCCAGCCATTCTTCAAGATGACTCCTTGTTGTAGCAGTACGGAATACTTCATCGGTCACACTCCCCAGTATGCTATTAAGAATTTTCTGGCATTGGGCTTCGTTCAGATAACCTTGTCGGGCTTTATCGGATGCCTCCTTCCAAGCCAGGGCAACACGTAACGCTTTGGATTTTTCTGTCTGCTTTGTGCTAACCTGAACACGTCGACCATCGGCGTCAGTAAAGCTAGCATACCAATAACGGGACTTTTTTCTTCTATGAACGCTTGCCATATTGGTGCTAACAATAGTGCTAACAATCGTCGATGTCCAAGGAAATTTATAACGGTTTTTTATGTGACTTTGTTTGGTTTTAAACGGTGGGTATAGAGCTGTGGGTTCGAGTCCCACCCGACCCACCACTCCCTTCTTCCGCTTGGCCGATCGTTTTTTAGCCGCGAACGGACGCAAATTAACACGAACGAATCCAAGCGACTCCCTCTCTCTTTAAGGGGAACACGCTTGGCCAAGCGCCGCACCGGGCTTACTCTTCCCAGCCGATTGGCTTCCTTTTTTTACAATTCAGTTTCGGTTGGACTGCTCCTGACCGGATGCCTTTTGGCCAGTTCGGTAACGGCTTGGGAGCCGGTGCGGTACAATCGCGATGTCCGGCCAATCCTGTCGGAGAATTGCTTTGAGTGCCACGGGCCGGATGCGGCCAAGCGCAAGGCCGATCTGCGGCTGGACGCCGGCGCGCTTGGCCAAGCGGTTGTCGTCCCCGGGCAGCCTGAGGCCAGCGAACTTTTCCAGCGCATCACCCACGCCGATCCGGAGGAGCGGATGCCACCGGTGGATTCCAGCCGGGCGTTGACGTCAAGCGACATCGAGACACTCCGCGCGTGGATTTCACAGGGCGCCAAGTGGGAATCGCACTGGGCCTTCAACCCGCCTAGGCAGCCCACAACTCCCCCGGCAAAAAACTCCGCTTGGCCAAGGGGGGCGATTGATCGGTTTATCTTGGCCAAGCTGGAGCGGGCTGGGCTGAAACCGTCACCGGCGGCGGATCGGGAAACGCTGCTGCGCCGGGTCGCGTTCGACCTCACCGGCCTGCCGCCGAGCCCGGCGGAGATCGATGCGTTTTTGGCGGACACCTCGCCTCGCGCGTATGAGGCGGTGGTCGATCGGTTGTTGGCTTCGCCACGTTATGGAGAGCGGATGGCGATCGATTGGCTCGACGCCGCTCGCTACGCGGATTCGCACGGATACAGCCTCGATCGTCGTCGTGTGATGTGGCCGTGGCGCGACTGGGTGATCGCCGCGTTCAACGACAACATGCCGTTTCATCAGTTTGCCACCGAGCAGTTGGCCGGCGACCTGTTGCCCGGCGCGACGCTCGCGCAAAAAGTGGCCACCGGTTTCAACCGCAACCACTCCATCCAGAGCGAGGGCGGCGTCATCAACGAGGAGTATCGCGTCGAGACGGTGGTCGATCGCGTGGAGACGACGGCGGCGGTTTTTCTCGGACTGACGTTCGGTTGTGCGCGGTGTCACGACCACAAATACGACCCGATTTCGCAGNGGGAGTTTTACGAGTTTTACGCGNTGTTNAACAACGTGCCGGAGACGGCGCACGTCGGCAACNCNGANAANCNNGCGGACAAGCCGTTCNTNAAGGTGCCCAGNNCGGCGCAGCGNNNNCANATGGANNGGCANCGCNCCGAGATNGCNGNGCTGGAAAAAAANNCGGAGGCGGAGNNGCANCTCAAGNCGGCNCGNAAGGCNNTNGNNGCGCTTGGCCANGNGNTGCCGACNGCGATGNTNATGGGCGANNNNANNCCGNCGCGNAAGACGTTCGTGNTGANCCGNGGNCAGTACGATCAGCCANGCGNNGTCGAGGTNNGNGCCGGNNTNCCGGCCGCNCTTGGCCAATGGCCNGCNGGNGCGNCGCGCAACCGNCTNGGTCTTGGCCANNTGGNTNGTCNGCNCGGAGAACCCGNTGACGGCGCGGGTNNNCGTGAACCGNNTTTGGCAGATGCANTTCGGCACCGGCATCGTGAAATCGTCGGAGGATTTTGGAGCGCAGGGAGAATGGCCGTCGCACCCCGCGCTGCTCGACTGGCTGGCGACCGAGTTTGTCCGTGGTGGCTGGAACCGGAAGGCGATGCACAAGCTCATCGTGATGTCGGCGACTTACCGGCAGTCGTCGCGCGTGACGCCGGCGCTGCTCGAGGCCGATCCGGCCAACCGGCTGCTCGCACGCGGGGCGCGATTCCGGTTGCCGGCGGAAATGATCCGCGACCACGCGCTGTCGGCGGGCGGGCTGCTCGTCGGCTGGCTGGGCGGCGAGAGCGTCCGGCCGTACCAACCGCCCGGGCTTTGGGATGATGTGGTGTACGAAAACGTGCCGCGCTTCGTGCAGGATCACGGCGAGAAACTTTACCGCCGAAGCCTGTACACTTACTGGAAGCGCTCCGTGCCGCCGCCGAACATGCAGGCGTTCGACGCACCGTCGCGGGAGGTGTGCGTGCTGACTCGCGCCAAGACGAACACGCCGCTTGCCGCGCTGGTGTTGATGAACGACCCAACGTTCGTCGAGGCGTCGCGCAAGCTGGCCGGGCGCGTGTTGCGCGACGGCGGAGCGACGGCGGAGTCGCGGTTGACGTTGCTGCATCGCTTGGTTTGCGGTCGACACCCGACGGAGCACGAGTTGGGTTTGTTGAGCGGCGCGTTGGCGGAATTGCAGACCAGCTTTCACGCCGAACCGGCGGCGGCCAAGCGGTTGCTGGAAGTTGGCGAAACGCCACGCGATGAGTCGCTCGACGCTGCGGAATTGGCCGCCTACGCGTCGCTGGCCAACGCCGTGCTCGGCACTGACGAAGCCATTACACGGAACTGACGTATGACATCCGAAACCGACCACGCGATGATGCAGACCCGGCGACAATTCCTCGGCCGCACGAGCGCCGGCATCGGCTCGGTGGCTCTGGCGTCGCTGCTTAATCCGCGGCTGTTTGCCCGCTTGGTTGGTTTTCCGAATTTCGCTCCGAAGGCCAAGCGCGTGATTTACCTGTTCCAGAGCGGCGCGCCGTCGCAGTTCGAATTGCTCGATCACAAGCCGCACTTGGCCAAGGCGCACGGGCAGGTGNTNGGCAGCGANTTTTTCGGAGGGCAACGCCTCACNGGGATGACNTCCGGNCAGAAGGAAAAAAAGGTCTGNAANTCGATNTACAANTTTTCNCGGCATGGGCAGAGCGGCACGGAGTTGAGCGAGTTGCTGCCGCACCTTGGTCGGGTGGCGGACGAGCTTTGCGTGGTGCGCTCGATGCAGACGGAGGCGATCAATCACGACCCGGCGATCACGTTTTTCCAGACCGGCTTTCAGCAGGCGGGACGGCCGAGCATCGGCGCGTGGGCGAGCTACGGGCTGGGCAGCGAGAACGTTGACCTGCCAGCCTACGTTGTGATGATTTCGCACGGCAGCGCAAAGCGCGATTCGCAGGCGCTGTACGCGCGACTTTGGGGCAGTGGCTTTTTGCCATCGGAACATCAGGGGGTGAAGTTTCGNTCNTCGGGCGACCCGGTGTTGTACCTGTCCAACCCNGCCGGCATCACGGCCAAGCGGCGNCGGCGNATGCTCGACCTCGGNCAGGCGCTGAACCGTGAACATCACGAGCGATTGGGCGACCCGGANATCATCACGCGCATCNGGCAGGCGGAGATGGCTTACCGGATGCAAACCTCCGNGCCGGAGTTGATGGACACNTCNAGCGAGCCGNAACANATNTTTGATTTGTACGGCCCGAACGCCCGCAAGCCNGGCACCTACGCGGCCAATTGCCTGTTGGCTCGGCGCNTGGCCGAGCGTGGTGTGCGNTTCATCCAGTTATNCCACCGAGGCTGGGATCAGCACGGCGATTTGCCGCGNGATCTGCCGCTGCAATGNGGCGANGTCGACCAGCCATCCGCCGCGCTCATCGCCGACCTGAAACAGCGNGGCATGCTCGACGAGACACTGGTGATTTGGGGCGGTGAATTCGGGCGGACGGTGTATGCGCAGGGCGGCCTGAANNTGGCCAAGTACGGGCGTGATCATCANCCGCGCTGCTTCAGCATNTGGNTNGCCGGNGGNGGCATCCGNGGNGGNACGACCTACGGAATGACCGACGATTTTTCATTCAACGTCATCGAGAACCCAGTGCATGTGTACGATCTGCACGCGACGATGCTGCACTGCCTTGGCGTCGATCACGAAAAACTAACGTTCAAGTTTCAGGGCCGCCACTACCGCCTCACCGACGTCCACGGCAATGTCGTGAAAGGCCTGTTAGCCTGACCACTTGGCCAAGCGGTTTTTTCAACCGCGAATGAACGCGAAGCAACACGAATGGAACCGTGGAATACCTTCTCCCTCGAGGGAAAAGGTGGCCGTAGGCCGGATGAGGGGGAAGCGCTTGGCCAAGCGCCGGGGGTGACGTTTACTACTCCTTCAACGCCTTGGTAACCATTGCCTTCAACGCCTTCTCGGCGGACTTGACGATAACCTTGGGGCCGGTGGCTTTGATGAATACCGCGCCCTGTTTTCCATCGACAATCGCCCCGAGCAGACCGCTGTCCGGCACCGGCACCTTGTTGCCACCAAACGGCGGCCCTTTCATGAACGTGCCTTCGGCCGTCACATAGGTGATCTTGGTGCCGTCGATCGTTTCGTCGCTGATCTTCGCCTTGAGTTTGTCGGCCGGTTCCTTGAACTGGCCAAGCCAGCGCTGGACGTTGGCTTTCACGCCACCCGCCGCGCCGGGGCCGAAGTGGAAGAACACCACCTCCGCCGACTTGCCGTCCTTGCCCTTGACGGCAAACTGCGCCTTGCGCATCGACGACGACGGCTTTTGTGAAAGCCACCCTTTCGGCCCCTCAAACGAAATGCCCCCGGCCGAAAACTTTTCCGCCCGAACCCCGACAGTCGCCAAAGCAACCGCCGCCAAACAAACCAAACGTATCACTGCGTTTTTCATGAGGTTGAATTATTCGGTGCTTAATGCGGATTTAACCTCCTTGATGAGAACCTCAAGGCGGCGGCCGTATTCGACGTAGTTGTTGAACATGTCGTCCTCGTTGGCTTCGCTGTCGGCGTCGTGGAAGACGACGGCCATGTGCGGCTCGATCGAGATGCCGGCGTCGTAGCCGTTGGCGAAAGCATCCTGCAGAATGTCGCGGACACGTCCATCGCCCTCGCCCGGAAAGGTGTAGTCGGCGTCATTTTTTTCCTCTACCCAGACGCAGTCCTTGATGTGGATGTGGGCGGTGTGTTCGCGGACGTTTTGCCAGTATTCCCACGGATCCTGCTTGGGCCAGGGCTGGGGTTTGGAGCGGTCGGCGTTGAAGATGGGGTTGGCGGTGTCGAAGATCCATTTGAGGCCGGGGACTTTCTCGACCAGTTCGACGCCGTGCTGCCAGCTCATCCCGCCGTGGTTCATGCAGTTTTCATGAACCGGCTGCAGTCCGGCATCAAGAAAGCGCTGGGTGACTTCACGCAAACGTTCGAAGACGATGTCCGGGGTTTTATCTGCGTCGTCAGCCGGCTTGAAGCTCATGATGCGAACGAATTTTGTACCGAGACGTTGCATGCGCGGGATGGCGCGGTCGATCTCGCCGACGGTGACATCCCACGGCGTGTCGACGGTCTTGGCCCAGTTGCAGATGGTCGAGCCAAGCGCGTAGATGCCCACGCCGGCGTCCTCGAGTTTGCCGGCCATGATGTCGAACGCCTCATCCGGTATATCGTGGACGGGGCCTTTCTCGAAGTCTCCGACCTCGGCAAAGCGTGCCTCGATCCATTTCCAGCCGAGCTCTTTTGTGGCCCGGATTTGACCGTCAATCGAGGGCGAGGCCTCGTCCGCAATTCCCATCAGTTCCATTTTTGTGTCTCCCAAATTTATTTGCGAAAGCTCGCGGTGAAGTCCTCGTTGCTGATCTCGACGGTTTTCTTTTCGTGGGTGGAGTTGGCGATGAGTTCGTTGAGCTTGGCCTCCCATGCGGCGCTGTCCATCGGCAGGTCGACCGCTTGGCTAAGCAGGCCGGAGTAGACCATCACGTTGGCCAACTCGACGGAGCCGATGCCGCTCGCGCCGGGGGCGATGAGGGCTTTGCCGTCGAGAATGGCATCGACGAAGTTGGCGACGAGTTGCGCGTGGGCATCGTCTGCGCCGGGGATGGGGATTTCTTCCACGGTCGTTTCCGGTTGCTGAAAGCCGATTTTCGAGGTGCGGCTCCATTCGTCGGAGGCGACCTCGTTGCGGGTCACGATCAGCCGGTCGTTCTCCAACAGGGCGCGGCCCTTCGTGCCGGCGATCTCGAACCGGTTGCTGCCCGGCGTTTCGCCTGTGGAGGTGATGAACGCGCCGGTGGCCCCGTTGGCGTATTCCATGTAGCAGGTGACGTCGTCTTCCACCTCAATGTCGTGATGCCGACCGATACCGATGTGGCTTTGCACGCGGGACGGCATGCCGACGATCCATTGCAGGGCGTCGAGTTGGTGGAGGCATTGGTTGAGCAGCACGCCGCCGCCTTCGCCCTTCCACGTGGCGCGCCAGTCGCTGCTCTGGTAGTACGCCTCGGCGCGGAACCAGTCGGTCATGATCCAAATGACGCGGATCAAGTCGCCCAACTCGCCGGTCTGCACCAGTTCACGCAGTTTTTGGTAGCGCGGCTCGACGCGCATCTGGAACATGCCGGAAAAGGTCAGCTCTGGGCGCGCCTCGGCGGCGGCGATGAGACGCTCGGCGTCGGCCTTGTGGGCGGAGATCGGTTTCTCGACCATGACATGCAACCCGGCCTCGAGCGCGGCGATGCCGAGCGTGGTGTGCTGGAAATGCGGCGTGGCGATGATGAGCGCGTCAATCTCGCCAGAGGCGATGATGGCCTCGCCGCTGTCGTACGTCTTGAGCCCCTTGGCCTCGTAGTCGGGGAGCTTGTCGGGGAAGGCGTCGGCCACAGCCGTCAACACGCCGCGTGGCACCTTGCCGTCGAGCAGGTTTTTGACGTGGATTTGCCCGATGTTCCCCAAGCCGACAATGCCGATGCGTGTGTTATCCATTTGATCGATTGTTGCCCGTGCGATTGCGAGACGGGCTGGCGAGTGTGCCATTGTCGGCCAACGGCGCAAACAGGAAAATGGCCGCTTGGCCAAGCGCCGGTCAAGCGGGACAATTCCGGGTTGACTTGGCCAAGGGATGTGCGAGCTTTCGCCGCAAGCAGAGATACCGTGCAATAGCCATGAAAATTGAACTCCTCAACGAAAGTCCGGACTGCCGGTCGGCGATGGATCGACGGCGTTTTGTGAAACAGGCCGCGCTTGGTTCCGCCGCCTTGGCCGCGGTGCCGCTTGGCCAAGCGGCAAGAACGAAGGCCAACTCGGAAACCTTGGTCGCCCAGTTGTACGGCAGCCTCAGCGAAAGGCAAAAGAAAGTCGTCGCGTTTCCGTTCAAGCATCCGTTGCGCGAAAAGGTCGACAACAATTGGCACATCACCAAGAAGAGCATCGGCGAGATTCTCACCGGGGAACAACAGGCGTTGGTGAAGGAGATCTTTCTTAAACTGCACAGCAAGCAATACGCCGAGACTGTGCTTGGCCAAGTGCGGCACGACTCCGGGGACGAAGGGTTCGAGAGCACCTCGGTGGCGTTGTTCGGCGAGCCGAACACCGGCAAGTTTGAGTTCGTTCTGACCGGTCGGCACTGCACCCGCCGCTGCGACGGCGACTCGGTGGAGGGGGAGGCGTTTGGCGGGCCGATCTTTTACGGGCATGCTGCGCGGAGCTTCAACGAGGCACCGGATCATCCTGGGAACGTCTATTGGTATCAGGCTAAGCAGGCGAACAAAGTCTTCGCCATGATGGACGGTAAACAACGGAAAATGGCCCTTTTAGGCAAAAGCCGAGGGGAGCAGGGAACCAAGACCGTGGCCTTGACCGGCAAAAAAGAGGGACTACCGGGGATTCCGATGTCAGAATTGAGTATCGACCAACGGGGCCAAGTGCGCAAAACCATGGCCGATTTGTTGGCGATGTTCCGGGAAAAAGACGCCAAAGAGGCGTTGAAGATGGTCGATGCGGGCGGTTTTGAGCATCTTCACTTGGCTTTTTACAGGAATCACGACATTGGGAACGACAGAATCTGGGATGTTTGGCAGATCGAGGGGCCAAATTGCCTCTGGTTTTTCCGGGGCGACCCTCACGTCCACGCTTGGGTGAACATCAAAAAGTCCGCGTGAACGTTTTTTTTTCAGGAAAACAAAAAAATCGTTGACTGAGGGGCATCAGGCAACTAGATTCCCTTCCCTTTTGGGGCGCAAAACAATCGCTAACTCATTGGTCTCCAGTTGTTTACGATATTCAGGCGGAGGCATTGGGTTATTGGTGTTTCAGGCGGGCTTGGATTGGCAGGCGGCCGTGTCGCACATGCCCATGTAGCTCAGTTGGTAGAGCACATCCTTGGTAAGGATGAGGTCACCAGTTCAATCCTGGTCATGGGCTCCATAAAAGGAATGAATTTGTTCAGTAAACAGAACGAACCAACCAACAAGAAATAATCGAATGGCAAAAGAAGAGTTCCAACGCGGAAAACCCCACGTAAACATCGGCACCATTGGTCACGTTGACCACGGTAAATCAACCCTCACGGCGGCCATCGTGGAGGTGCAGGCCAAGAAAGGGTTGGCGACCCCCATTTCGTACGCCGACATCACCAAGGGAGGCACAGTCCGGGATGAATCCAAGACGGTGACCATCGCGGTGTCGCACGTGGAGTACGAGAGTGAGAAGCGTCATTATGCCCACGTTGACTGCCCGGGCCACGCCGACTACGTGAAGAACATGATCACGGGTGCCGCCCAGATGGATGGCGCGATCCTCGTGGTGGACGCCTCGCAAGGCCCGATGCCCCAAACCAAGGAGCACGTGTTGCTGGCCAAGCAGGTGGGCGTTCCCGCTATTGTGGTCTGCCTGAACAAGTGCGACCTGGTTGACGACGAGGAAATGTTGATGCTCGTCGAGGAGGAGATCAAGGATCTGCTGGAGAAGTACGATTTCGACAAGGAGACCCCGATTGTCCAGTCCAGTTCCATGGGCGCCATGAACGGCGAGGAGAAGTGGGTGGAGTCGATCGCGCAGTTGTTGGAGGCCTGCGACAACGGGATTCCGGATCCTGTCCGCGACGAGGACAAGCCGTTCCTGATGTGCATTGAGGATGTGTTCAGCATCGAGGGAAGAGGCACCGTGGTGACCGGCCGTGTGGAGCGGGGCATCATCAAGAAAATGGATGAGGTTGAGATTGTCGGCCTGCGTGATATCCAGAAAACCGTGGCGACCGACCTTGAGATGTTCCGCAAGCTGCTGGACGAAGCCCGTGCCGGTGAGAATGTCGGCGTGCTTTTGCGGGGTATCAAGAAGGATCAGGTGGAGCGCGGGCAGGTGTTGTCCAAGCCCGGTACGATCCAGCCGCACACCAAGTTCAAGGGCGAGGTCTATGTGCTGACCAAGGAGGAAGGCGGCAGGCACACGCCGTTCTTCACCAATTACCGTCCACAGTTTTACTTCAGGACGACGGACGTGACCGGGGCGTTGACGCTCGAGGATAACGTCGAGATGGTGATGCCCGGGGATCGCGTGACGGTCTCGGTGGAATTGGGCAAGGAGGTCGCGATGGAGCAGGGTTTGACCTTCGCCATTCGCGAGGGTGGCCGGACCATCGGTTCGGGCCGTGTGGCCGAGGTGGTCGAGTGATTTCGCGTTCTCGGGCGGGGCGCGATACCCCGCACGGGAATGGATTGTACCCTTAATAGGGCGGTAGTTCAATTGGTAGAGCAACGGTCTCCAAAACCGTCTGTTGGGGGTTCGAATCCCTCCCGCCCTGCCAATCAATTTTAACCAACCCCGAACCGGAGGGGTGGCAGAGTGGTCGAATGCGGCGGTCTTGAAAACCGTTGAAGCGCAAGCTTCCGGGGGTTCGAATCCCTCCCCCTCCGCCAAGTTCCGGGAGAACTGACAACGTGAAAGTTCGCTAATGGAAGAAACCAACAGCAATACAGGCGCGGTGCAAGCCACTGCGGAGGTGGGTCAGCCGGCAGGGTCGCCGGAGACCGATTCGTCGATGAACCCGCTGCCGGTAGACTGGATCATTGGCGGCGTTGTTCTTCTGGTTGCGCTGTTCATCGCCAAGAAAATCGGCTGGATGGATCGTATCCGGGTGTTCTTCCTGCAGACCCGGGAGGAGTTGTTGAAGTGCACCTGGCCGAATCGCGACGAACTCCGGGGTTCCACATGGATGGTGCTCGTGGCGGTTACGTTGCTGGGCACGTTTACGTTTTTGGCGGACTGGTTTCTCGGGGGTTTAATGATTAAGGAAATCCTTCTGAAATGGATTGGCGGTGCCGGGGGCACAGGATGAGTTGATCGTTATGGCGCACGAGTGGTTCATCATTCATACCCTTTCGGGGCAGGAACAAAAGGTGCTTGATAGCATCAACAAGCGTGTTGATGTGGAGGAGGTCGGGGAATACATCGACGAGGTGTTCGTGGCCAAGGAGAAGGTGGTGGACGTCCGCGGTGGCGAGAAGAAGGTGTCCACGAAAAAGCTCTTCCCCGGCTATGTGTTCATCCACGTACGCCTGCGTGACGAGGATCACAAGGTCATCTCCGAGCCGATGAACTTCATCAAGGACACGCCTGGGGCAATCGGGTTTGTCGGCGGCGACCAGCCGGAACCGACGCCGGACGCCGAGATCGAGGAAATCAAGAGCCGGATTGCTGACTCGGAGGACTTGGAGCGGCCGAAGGTGGAGTTCGAAGTGGGCGAAACCGTGAAGATCAACCACGGCGCGTTCGAGGGGAACAACGGCATCGTCGAGGAGATCGACCCCGAGAAGGGTCGTCTCAAGGTGACCGTCAATATTTTTGGCCGGAACACACCGGTGGATGTCGAGTACTGGGAGGTCGACAAGGGCTAGGCGCGGTGCGCTTGGCCAAGCGGTAATATTTTAACAGGTAGAAAAAAGAAAGATGGCAAAGCAAATCGCAGGCTACATCAAGTTGCAGATCCCGGCAGGCCAGGCCAACCCGGCTCCACCGGTTGGCCCCGCGCTTGGCCAGCAGGGCGTGAACATCATGGAGTTCTGCAAGCAATACAACGCGGCGACCAAGGACAAGGCCGGCCTGATCATCCCGGTGGTGATCACGGTGTACAAGGACAAGTCGTTCAGCTTCGTCACCAAGTCGCCCCCGGCGGCGGTCCTGCTGAAAAAAGCGGCCGGCATCGCGTCCGGCTCCGGCGAACCGAATAAGAAGAAAGTTGGCACGGTGACCAAGGCCCAGTTGCTGGAGATCGTCGAAACCAAGAAAGAAGATTTGAACGCCCGCGACCCGGAGATGGCGGCCAACATGATTGCGGGTACCGCCCGTTCGATGGGGCTCGAAGTCGTTAACTGATTTCCAACAGCGGGAGGGCCTCGCGGCCCGCTTGCACCGCGCCAAGAGAAATGCCAAAGAAACAAAGCAAGCGATACAGGAAAGCACTGGAACTGGTGGAAGCCGGCAAGCGGTACTCCGTTGCAGAGGCTGCCGACTTGGTCGGAAAATTCCCCAAGGCCAAGTTCGACGAGTCGGTCGAGCTGTCCTTCAAGATGACCATCGACCCGCGCAAGACGGACCAGATGATCCGCGGCACCGTGCGGCTGCCCCACGGCAGCGGCAAGGAGGTCAAGGTGCTGGTGTTTGCCAAGGAAGTCGGCGCGGTGGAGGCGGCCAAGGAGGCCGGGGCCGAGTTCGTCGGCTTTGAGGAATACATCGAGAAAGTGACCAGCGGCTGGACCGATTTTGACGTGGCCATCGCCACGCCGGAGGCCATGGGCGAAGTGCGCAAACTGGGCCGGGTGCTCGGGCCGCGCGGCCTGATGCCCAACCCCAAGACCGGCACCGTGACGGATGACACGGCCAAGGCCGTTCAGGAGGTCAAGGCCGGCCGGGTGGAGTACAAGCTCGACAAGGGATCCAACATACAGGTGCTCGCTGGGAAGACTTCCTTCAAGCCGGAACAGCTTTTGGAGAATGCACAAACCATCATCGACGCGATCCTCAAGGCCAAGCCGTCCGCGGCCAAGGGCCGGTACATCGATAATTGCGTGCTTTCCTCAACCATGAGTCCGGGAATCCCGCTGGACGTGCGTGAAATCCTGAAGGCCGCCTGATCCAGAAACGAAAGGAAAACCGATGCGCGAAGAAAAGAAGCTAATCACAAAAGAGTACGTCGAACGGCTCAACGCCAGCCCCTACTTCATCGTGGTGAACTACGAGGGGTTGAAAGTCGCCCAATTCGAGGAACTGCGCAACCGCTTGGCCGATGCTAGCGCCGAGGTGCATGTCTTCAAGAACTCGATTTTCAAGACTGCGGCCAGGGAGACCGGGATCGAAGACCTTGGCCAAGCACTGAGCGGCCAATTGGCGGCGGTCACCGGCGAGGGAGAAGTCACCGGTGCCGCGAAAACCCTCAAGAATTTCAGGGCGGAATTTGAATTGCCGGAATGGCAGTTTGGCTTTGTCGACAACGACAGGCTCGACGCGGACCAGATCAAGACGCTGGCCGACCTGCCGTCTCTGGACGGGATGCGGGCCAAGCTGCTGGGTACACTCCAGGCGCCGGCTGGTCAGTTGGTGCGCACCCTGGCCGAGCCGGGCTCGAGCGTGGCACGGATCGTCCGGGCCAAGTTCGCCGAGAGCGAGGCGTGACCGGATACAACTTTTCCCCGCGCACGATGCTCGGGGGGATAAACAACAGTAACTCGTCGGCGCGCGGTCCGCGCGCTTAAATCCCCGGGGCTCCGGGGGCGAAGAAACTAAAATACAATGGCAGACATAGCAAAAATAGTGGAAGAGTTGAGCGGTTTGACGGTCCTTGAGGCTGCTGAACTGGTCAAGGAACTGGAAGAAAAATGGGGAGTCAGCGCGGCTGCCCCGGTTGCGGTTGCGGCTGCAGGCGGTGGTGAGAGCGCGGACGCCGGCCCGGCAGAGGAGAAGACCGAGTTTGACGTTGTCCTGGTGAGTGACGGCGGCAAGAAAATTCAGGTCATCAAGGCTGTGCGCGCCGTCAAGACCGGCCTTGGCCTGGCAGAGGCCAAGGGCTTGGTGGAAGGCGCCCCGACACCCGTCTTGGAAGGCGTGCCCAAGGATGAGGCCGAAGCCGCCAAGGCAAAGCTTGAGGAGGCTGGCGCAGCCGTCGAGCTCAAGTAACGGCATTTGGACCCGGGGGCGGCAACGCCCCTTGGCCCATGCCATTCCTGCTTTTGGGAATTAATATTTTTTTAAACGGTTTTAAGAACCAAGTGTCTATTGAGGGTGAATACGCCCCCCGCGAGGGTGGGGGAGTGTGTGGCCCATTTTTGTGTGTTTATAAATCCCCCGGTCACGGACCGGCCCCGACAAACCTCGACATAATCGATGCCTAACAAAGCGAACGGCCGCATCAACTTCGGCAACATCAAGGAAATCATCTCTCCGCCCAACCTGATTGAGATTCAGGTGGACTCGTATCACGAGTTCCTGCAGGCGGAAGTCAGCCCGGGCAAACGTGAGAACATCGGTTTGGAGGCGGTGTTCAACGAGATCTTCCCCGTCACGAGCTACGATGAAAAAGTCGTGCTCAAGTATTGCCACTACGAGATCGGAGCGCCCAAGATGGATTGGCTCAAGTGTATCGACGAGGGCCAGACCTATGGCGCTCCACTCCACGTCATCTTTCGGCTTAAGGATCAAAATGGCACCAAGGAGGAAAAAGTGTTCATGGGCGAGGTGCCTCTCATCACGCCGCAGGGCAGTTTCGTCATAAACGGGGCTGAGCGCGTGATCGTGAGCCAATTGCACCGCTCGCCGGGCGTGGCCTTCGAGGCCACCCGGCATCCGAACGGCAAAATGCTGCACTCCTTCCGGATCATCCCGGATCGGGGATCGTGGTTCGAGGCGCAGTTTGACACCAACGACATGCTGTATGTCTATCTCGACCGGAAAAAGCGCCGCCGCAAGTTCCTGATCACCACCTTCCTGCGGGCCATCAACTTCCTCGAGGGGCAGGATACCAGTAGCGATGCCTCCTTGCTGAACACCTTCTACAAGGTGGAGGAGGTCACCACCCGGAAGGCGGAGAAGATGGAGGATCTCGAAAACAAGGTGCTGATCAGCGACCTCGTCGAACCGGAGAAGGGCATTGTCGTGGCGCGCGCCTTCGAGCCGTTGTCCAAGGCGGTGGTCAAGCGAGTGAGCGAGCTGGGCGTCAAGAAAATCCAGATTGTGGACGTGTCAAGCGACAACGGGCTGATCATCCGCTGCATGGCCAAGGATCCGGCCCACAACGAGGAGGACGCCCTCAAGGAAATCTACAAGCGACTGCGCCCCGGCGATCCGCCGACGCCCGCCAACGCGCGTGCTTTGGTCAAGCGATTGTTCTTTGATCCCAAGCGGTACGACCTTGGCCGCGTAGGTCGTTACAAGATCAACCAGAAACTGGACCTCAAGGGGGTGGACGGTTCCCGCACATTGATGAAGGAGGATTTGGTCGAGGCGACCAAGTACCTGCTCCGCCTCAAGCTGGGAGACGGCACCATCGACGATATCGATCACTTGGGCAGTCGCCGGATCCGCACCGTTGGCGAGCTCTTGGCCAACCAGTGCCGCGTCGGCTTGGCCCGCACCGAGCGCTTGGTTAAAGAGCGCATGACGCTGTTCGACCAGGAACTGGACACCATGACCCCGGCCAAGCTGATCAACCCGAAGGCCTTGTCCGCCGTCGTGCGGGATTTCTTCGGTCGGAGCCAGTTGTCGCAGTTCATGGATCAGATCAACCCGCTCGCGGAATTGACCCACAAGCGCCGTCTTTCCGCGCTTGGCCCGGGCGGCCTGTCGCGCGAACGCGCCGGGTTCGAGGTGCGGGACGTTCATCCATCGCACTACGGTCGCATCTGTCCGGTGGAGACGCCGGAAGGCCCCAACATCGGATTGATCGCCAGCTTGGCCACGTTTGCCCGGGTGAACGATTTTGGGTTCATCGAGAGCCCCTACCGCAAGGTGGTCAAGGGCAGAGTGACCAACAAGGTCGATTACCTGACCGGCGACGTTGAGGAGAAGTACTACATTGCCCAGGCAAACCAGCCAATTGACGACAATGGCAATTTTACCACCGAACAGGTGGCCTGCCGCTTTCGGGCGGATTTTGTCGACCGGCCGACGGACAAGGTCGATTACATGGACGTATCGCCCAAGCAATTGGTGTCTGTCGCAGCAAGTTTGATCCCCTTCCTGGAGCATGATGATGCTAACCGGGCCTTAATGGGGTCGAACATGCAACGCCAGGCGGTTCCGTTGTTGACGACCGAGTCGCCGCTAGTCGCCACGGGGATGGAGACCAAGGTGGCAAAGGATTCGCACGCGCTCGTCAAGTCCGAGGCGGACGGCGTCGTCGCCTCCGTGACTGCGGACGAGGTTGTGATCACCAAGACCGGCAAGCTGCCCGAGAACCGGCGTAAGATAAAGCATCGCCCGGAGGAGGGGTGCTGGGTGTATTCACTTCGCAAATATCACCGGTCAAACGCCGGCACCTGCATCAACCAGAAGCCCCTGCTCGTGGTCGGGGACAAGGTCAAGGCGGGCGACGCCATCGCAGACGGTCCCTGCACCAAGGACGGCGAACTGGCCATCGGGAAGAACGTGTTGGTCGCCTACATGCCCTGGAACGGATACAATTTCGAGGACGCAATCTGTATCAGTGAACGCATCGTCAAGGATGATGTTTTCACGTCGATCCACATCGCCGAGTACGAGGTCAGCGCCCGCGACACCAAGCTTGGTCCGGAGGAAATCACGCGAGACATACCCAATCTTGGCGAGGAAGCCCTGAACAA
This sequence comes from Verrucomicrobiales bacterium, assembly GCA_002686755.1. Classification (GTDB taxonomy): domain Bacteria; phylum Verrucomicrobiota; class Verrucomicrobiia; order Limisphaerales; family UBA1096; genus UBA1096. Next base: position 18,494 of record NYYJ01000101.1, on the reverse strand, counting down.
CCTCGACATGGATGGCGTCATTCGGGTCGGTGCCGAGGTCGGACCGGGAGACATCCTTGTGGGCAAAATAACGCCCAAGAGCGAAACCGAGCTGGCCCCCGAGGAACGCCTCCTGAGGGCCATATTCGGGGAGAAGGCCGCCGACGTGAAGGATTCCTCGCTGAAAGTGCCCTCGGGCGTGTTTGGCAAGGTGATGGGGGTGAAAATCTCATCCAAGAAGGAAGGCGACAAGGGGGTCAAGTCTGCCGCAATCGAGGCCAAGAAACAGGCCAAGCAGCTTGAGGACGACTACAAGAAGGAACTGAACAGCCTCCACGAGCAGTTGACGCAAAACCTGAGCGACATCCTCTTGGGTGAGAAAATCCCGCTGGACGTGACAAACTCGGAAACAGGCGATGTCATCATCCCGGCCAACCGGAAGATCACAAAGACCCTGCTTCGCCAGTTGTCGCAGGTATATGACCAGATCTCCATCGATCCCTCGCCGATCAAGAACAAAATTCTCGAGATTATCGGGGGCTTCACCAAGAAGTTCGATGACCTTAAGGCCAAGCACAAGGAGCAGGCTGGGCGCGTGGCTGCTGGTGATGAGATCGACTCCGGTGTGATTAAGTCGGTTCGGGTTTTCATCGCCTCCAAGCGCAAGCTGTCCGTGGGCGACAAGGTGGCGGGCCGCCACGGCAACAAGGGTGTCGTGGCCAAGATCATCCCCGAGGAGGACATGCCGTACCTCGAGGATGGAACCCCGGTGGATTTCATTCTCAACCCGCTGGGCGTGCCTTCCCGCATGAATGTCGGCCAGGTGTTCGAGACTCACCTTGGCTGGGCCGCGGAGAAACTCGGGATCAAGATTGCAACGCCGGTGTTCGACGGCATCAAGGAGGATCGCATCCAGGGATATCTGGAGGAGGCGGGACTGCCTGCACACGGTAAGGCTCGTCTATTCGATGGCCAGACCGGGGAACCATACGATCAGGAAACGGTGGTCGGGTACACCTATATGTTGAAACTTGGCCATCTGGTGGCAGACAAGATCCATGCCCGCGCCGTTGGCCCATATTCACTGGTGACCCAGCAGCCCCTTGGAGGTAAGGCCCAGTACGGCGGGCAGCGCTTCGGTGAGATGGAAGTGTGGGCCTTGGAGGCCTACGGCGCATCCTACATGCTACAGGAACTGCTCACGGTGAAATCAGACGATGTCCAGGGGCGTACTCGGATTTACGAAAGCTTGGTCAAAGGGGACCATGCACTGGAGGCCGGTGTGCCTGAATCGTTCAACGTTTTGGTTAAGGAGATGCAGTCACTTGGGCTGAATGTGACCGTCAACTACAGCAACCCGGTCGTCCAGGCGAAAAAGGAAAGTGAGCGCCCACGCCTTTTGCTGGGCGAATGAACCCCAAAACGCGAAATCCAGGAATTTAAAAGATGATTAACACAGCAGAATCCTCACGAGAGTTGCTCGGGCTAGATAAGGTCAACCGCGTGGAAAACGTCGCCATCGCGGTGGCGTCCCCGGAGTCCATCCGCTCGTGGTCCAAGGGTGAGGTCAAGAACCCCGAGACCATCAACTACCGGACATTCAAGCCGGAGAAGGGCGGTCTTTTTTGCGAGCGCATCTTCGGTCCGGTCAAGGATTGGGAATGCTCCTGCGGCAAGTACAAGCGCATCAAGCATCGCGGCGTTGTCTGCGACCGGTGCGGTGTCGAGGTGACGCAGGCGCGTGTTCGGCGCGAGCGCATGGGGCACATCGAGTTGTCCGTGCCGGTGACCCACATTTGGTTTTTTAAGTGTATGCCGTCGCGTATCGGCTTGGTGATGGATGTCACCGCGCGAAACCTCGAGCGGGTCATTTACTACGAGGATTATCTCGTGGTCGATCCCGGCGACACGCCACTGGAGAAAAACCAGTTGCTGACCGAGATGGAGTTTCGAGACGCCAAGGAAACCTACGGGCCGGACGCCTTCGTTGCCAAGATTGGTGCCGAGGGGGTGCACGACGCCTTGGCTGCCATCGACCTCGAGGCGGGTGTCGACGAACTGCAGTTCGCCATGACCCAGACGCGCAGCAAGCAGATTCGCAAGAAATTGGCCAAGCGAATTAAGGTGTATCAGGGTTTCATCAAGTCCAAGAGCCGTCCGGAGTGGATGGTGCTGACCGTGCTGCCGGTGATCCCGCCGGACCTGCGCCCCTTGGTTCCGCTCGAGGGCGGCCGATTCGCCACGTCCGACTTGAACGACCTGTACCGCCGCGTCATCAACCGCAACAACCGCCTGAAGAACCTGCTGGCACTCAAGACGCCGGAGGTCATCATCCGGAACGAGAAACGCATGCTGCAGGAGGCGGTTGATGCATTATTCGACAACGGCCGCCACGGCCGCGCCGTGACCGGTGCCGGCAACCGTGCGCTCAAGTCGTTGAGCGACATGCTCAAGGGCAAGAGCGGGCGCTTCCGCCAAAACCTGCTCGGCAAGCGCGTGGACTACTCCGGCCGATCGGTGATCGTGATCGGTCCCGAGCTCAAGCTGCACCAATGCGGTTTGCCAAAGAAAATGGCGCTCGTGTTGTTCGAGCCGTTCATCATCCGCCGGCTNAAGGATCTCGGCTACGTTCACACCGTTCGTTCCGCCAAGAAACTGATCGACCGCAAGACACCCGAGGTTTGGGACGTGGTCGAGGAGGTGACCAGGGAGCACCCGGTCCTGTTGAATCGTGCGCCGACCCTGCACCGGCTTTCCATCCAGGCCTTTGAGCCGACCCTGATCGAGGGGGAGGCCATCCGTCTGCATCCGCTGACTTGCAGTGCCTACAACGCCGACTTTGACGGTGACCAGATGGCGGTGCATGTCCCGTTGTCCGTCGAGGCCCAGTTGGAGGCCCGCTTCCTGATGATGGCAACCAACAACATCTTTTCGCCTTCCAGCGGCAAGCCTATCATCACCCCGTCCCAGGACATTGCGCTTGGCTGCTACTACATCACGGCCAAGCCGCGCGGCGTGGTGCGCAAGAAGCAGCAGGCCATCCGGTTGTTCGGCTCCAAGGAGGAGGTGCTGTTTGCGTACCATGATGGCGAACTGAAGATTCACGACGTAGTGCGCTTGGCCAATCCCGACCTCGGGAAGGAGACCCCGTACGGGGATCCGGAGAGCCGTGTCATCGAGACCACGGTTGGCCGGGTTGTGTTCAGCGAGGTTTGGCCCGAGGAGATCGGATACCCGAACATCATTGTAAACAAGGGCGCGCTTGGGGATATCATCTGGAANTGNTACCGCCNATGNGGCCAGNNCGAAACCGTCCGGGTNCTGGANGANCTCAAGCANCTTGGGTTTGCCGCGGCAACCAAGTCCGGCATCTCCATGGGGATGCATGACATGATCATCCCCAAGGAAAAGGCCAAGGAAATCGAAAAGGCCGAGAAACAGATTGTCGACGTGGACAAGCAGTATCGCCGGGGGGTCATCACGCCCGGGGAGCGCTACAACAAGATCATTGATATCTGGACCCACTGCACCGACCAGATCGCGGATGTCATGCTGAAGGTGCTGGATGACAACCATGGCAGTGATGAGTTCAACCCGGTCTGGTTGATGGTCGACTCGGGCGCCCGCGGCAACCGCCAGCAGGTTCGCCAGTTGTCCGGCTTGCGAGGCCTCATGGCCAAGCCGTCGGGAGATATCATCGAGAAACCAATCTTGGCCAACTTCCGCGAGGGGTTGACCGTGCTGGATTACTTCATCTCGACACACGGCGCCCGGAAGGGCTTGGCCGACACGGCCCTGAAGACGGCCGACTCAGGCTACCTGACCCGGAAACTGGTGGATGTGTCGCAGGACATCGTCATCAGGGANCTGGACTGTGGAACCACCAACGGGATTTGGCGCCAGGCCATTTACGAGGGCGAGGACGAGGTCGTCCAACTCAAGGATCGCCTGATTGGCCGGACGGCCGTCGAGGATATCGTCAACCCGGTGAACCCGGAGGAGTACCTTTGCGAATCTGGCGAGGTCATCGACGAGGCCCACGCCGCCACAATAGATGATGCCGGTGTTGACCGGGTCAAGATCCGGTCCGTGCTGACGTGCGAGTCCAAGCGCGGTGTCTGCCAAAAATGTTACGGCATCAACCTCGGCACCGGTGTCATGGCTGAATTGGGAGAGGCGGTTGGCATCATTGCCGCCCAGTCCATCGGCGAACCCGGCACCCAGTTGACGATGCGCACCTTCCACATCGGGGGAACCGCCTCGTCCGTGTTCAAGCAGCCCCAGATCGAGGCGCGAAGCGAGGGCATCGTGAAGTTCAAGGATATTCGCAGGGTGGAGTTGGAGGATGAAAACAGTATCGTCCTCAACAAGAATGGGATGATCCTGATTGTGGATGAGAAGGACGATCGAGAACTGGAAAGCTACAACGTGGTCATCGGCTCGGTCATCGCCGTCCCCGAGGGCGGGAAGGTCAAGAAAGGGCAGGTGTTCGTCCAGTGGGATCCCTATAATGCCCCGATTATCACCGAGAAACCGGGTCGAATTAAGTTCCACGACATTATTGATGGGGTGACGATGAAGCACGAGGACGACGAGGCCACCGGCCAAAAATCACTCGTCATCATCGACTACAAGGAGGATTTGCATCCGCAGGTGATTGTCGAGAACAGCAAGGGCGAGGCCATTGCCAGTTATCCAATTCCCTCCGGTGCCCACGTGGTCGTTGAGGAGGGAGACAGCATCGTCGCCGGAAGCCTGATCGCCAAGACGCCTCGCCAAGCCGCCAAGACGAGGGACATCACAGGCGGTCTTCCGCGGGTCGCCGAGTTGTTCGAGGCGCGCATTCCGAAGGACGGATCGGAGATCTCCAAAATCGACGGCGTCGTCGATTTCGGTCCCACCGTTCGGGGCAAACGCTCGATCATCATTCGCGACGTGGAGTCCGACGAGGAGGAGGAGCACCTCATCCCGATCGGGAAGCACGTTATCGTGTTCAAGGGCGACTTGCTGAAGAAGGGCCAGCAGTTGACCGAGGGGCCGGTTAATCCACACGAGATTCTCGAGGTGTGCGGCCCGCAGGCACTGCAGGATCACTTGGTGAACGAGGTCCAGGAAGTTTACCGGCTGCAGGGCGTGACCATCAACGATAAGCACATTGAGACCATCTCCCGGCAGATGATGCGCAAGGTTCGGATCACCGAGCCGGGTGACACCACCTTCCTTTGGGGAGAGCAGGTGGAGAAACTGACGTTCGAGGAGGAAAACGAAAACATCGAGAAGATGGGGGGGCAGCCGGCCGAGGGCCAACCGGTGTTGCTAGGCATCACCAAGGCATCGATCGAGACGGAGAGCTTCCTGAGTGCGGCCTCCTTCCAGGACACCACGCGTGTGCTGACGGACGCGGCCACGCTTGGCAAGGTGGACACGCTTCGTGGCTTCAAGGAAAACGTCATCATGGGTCATATTGTTCCAGCGGGAACGGGTTCCGAGTTACACCGCAATGTCCGGCTGAAGCCGATGACCGAGGAAATCGCCGAAGCCCCGAGCGAGGAAGAGGCGCAGGAGGAGCCNATTTTCGACAATCCGCTGCTTGGATAGGCAGNGGCGACAAATNAGTCCGGAAAATGTTCAAAAAACCTGTTGCATCAGAATTGTTTTTTGGTACGCTCCGCGCCCCTTTGAACGGGTTGGGTGGTTTATAAGCCCCTATTCGCTGTTTTTTTGAATGCCGACGATTAATCAACTAGTACGTAAAGGCCGGGTCAAGGTGAAGTCCAAGACGACCTCCCCGGCGCTGGAGAATTGTCCGTTCAAGCGGGGGGTGTGCCTGCAGGTATACACCCGGACCCCCAAGAAGCCGAACTCGGCCATGCGGAAGGTGGCCAAGGTGCGCCTGACCAACGGGTTCGAGGTGATTGCCTACATCCCGGACGAGGGCCACACCCTGCAGGAGCATTCTATCGTCCTGATCCGGGGCGGACGGGTGAAGGATCTTCCAGGTGTGCGTTACCACGTGGTGCGCGGGGCACTGGATGCCACCGGGGTCGAGAAGCGCCGCCGCAGCCGTTCCAAGTACGGGGTCAAGCGGCCCAAGGCCGGCAAGAAGTAATTTCCAGCAAACCGATTTTTTTAACCAGCAATGGCACGCCGTAGAAGAGCAGAGAAACGTGAAGTCGAGCCGGACTCCCGGTACGGGAGCAAGCTGGTCACCCTGCTGGTGAATTTCACCATGCGGCGGGGGAAGAAAAGCGTGGCGGAAAAAATCATCTACGGCGCGTTCGACAAGCTGGCGGCGGAAAAACAGGGGAGCGACCCGCTGGAGGTTTTGGAGCGCGCCGTGGGCAACGCTCGGCCCCGGCTCGAGGTCAAGTCGCGCCGTGTCGGCGGGGCGACCTACCAGATTCCGCTCGAGATCAGCTCGTCCCGGCAGACGGCATTGGCGTTGCGCTGGATGGTGAGTTTTTCGCAGGCCCGCAAGGGAGTGACCATGAAGGATGCCCTGGCCACGGAGATTCGTGATGCCAGTGAAGGCCAGGGTAGTTGCATCCGGAAGAGGGACGAGATGCACAAGATGGCCCAGGCCAACAAGGCCTTCGCGCACTTCCGTTGGTAGAATGTAAGAGTCGGCTTGGCCAAGCGCTTGGCCAAGCGGCAGGCGTCCGGCGGTTTATCCGCGGATGAGACGCTCTCTGAAATAGCTTGGTTTTATTGGATGTTTTTTTGATGGATTTTTTTGCAACAGAGTAAATGACAGCCACATTGGAACAGGAAACGAACATCAACTCGCTTGACCGGGAGTATTCGCTGCAGCGGACACGGAACATCGGCATCGCCGCCCACATCGATGCCGGCAAGACCACCACCACGGAGCGGATTCTCTACTACACCGGTTTCATGCACAAGATCGGGGAGGTCCATGACGGGAACACCGTCACGGACTGGATGGAGCAGGAGCGCGAGCGCGGGATCACCATCACCTCCGCCGCCACCACCTGTTTCTGGAAGCAGCAGGACGAGGGCTTGGCCAAGCTATTCACGGGGATTGACCACAGGGTCAACATCATCGACACCCCCGGCCACGTCGATTTCACCGCGGAGGTGGAGCGCTCGATGCGCGTGCTTGACGGGGCAGTAGCGGTGTTTTGCGGCGTGGCCGGCGTGCAGCCCCAGTCCGAGACCGTCTGGCGGCAGGCTACCAAGTACAACGTTCCTCGCATCGCGTTCATCAACAAGATGGATCGCACCGGTGCCGACTTCAACAAGGCCTTGGGAGACTTGAGAACCAAGCTCGGTGCGGAGGCACACCCGGTTGGCATTCCCATCGGCGCGGAGGACAAGCTCTCGGGCGTCATCGACGTCGTCAACCAGAAGGCTCTCATTTACGACGTGTCGGATGAAACTGGCGTCAAGTACGACATTACGGACATCCCGGAGGAACTAAAGGGGGACGCCGGCATGGCCCTCGAGCAGTTGATCGATGCTGTCTCAAACCTCGACGATGAGATTGCCGAGATGGTGCTCGAGGACAAGGCGATTGATCCAGAAACACTCAAGAAAGCCATCCATCGTCTGACGTGTGAGCTTCAGTTCGTTCCGGTCCTAGGTGGCTCCGCGTTCAAGAACAAGGGCGTGCAACCGCTCATGGACGCGGTGGTGGACTACCTGCCTTCGCCGGTCGAGGTTCCCGCCGCGACAGCCGTCGAGGCAGATGACGAAATCACGGAAGTCACTGTTGAGCCGGATGACAACGCCAATTTCTGCTCGTTGGCCTTCAAGCTCTGGACCGATCCGTTCGTCGGCAAACTGGTGTTTATCCGAGTTTACTCCGGCCAGCTCAAAAAGGGCGACACCATTTACAATCCGCGCACCCGAAAACGCGACCGGGTCAGCCGCCTGATTATGCTCCAGGCCGACAAGCGAACCGACGTGGACGCCGTCTACTCCGGAGACATCGCCGCGATCGTTGGGCTGCGCAACGTCACCACCGGCGACACGCTCTGCGACAAGGCGCTGGACGTGATGCTCGAGCCGCCGACGTTCCCCGAGCCGGTCATCTCGATGGCGGTCGAGCCCAACTCGAGTGCCGACCGAGACAAGATGTCCGAGGCACTGCAGCGCCTGGCCGAGGAGGATCCGACCTTCCGCGTCTTCACCAACGACGAGACCGGCCAGTTGATCATCGCTGGCATGGGCGAACTGCACCTGGACATCATCCGGGACCGGATGATGCGCGAGTTCAAGGTGGAGGCCACCGTCGGCGCCCCGCAGATTTCCTATCGGGAGGCCATCACGGCACCGGCTGAGGGCGAGGGCAAGTTCGTCCGCCAATCCGGCGGGCGCGGCCAGTACGGCCATGCCATCATCAACATCGAGCCCAACAAGCGCGGCGAGGGCGTCGAGATCGAGAACAAGATCGTCGGCGGAGTCATTCCGAAGGAATACCACTCCGCAGTGGACGCCGGCATCCGTGAAGCCATCGCGGGCGGTGTGCTGGCCGGTTACCCGATGGTCGATGTCCGGGTGGAGGTGGTCGACGGCTCGTACCACGAGGTCGATTCCAACGAGTTGGCATTCAAGATGGCCGGCATCTTCGCCTTCAAGGAGGCCTGCAAGAAGGCCAAGCTGATTCTGCTCGAACCGGTAATGAAGGTCGAGGTGGTCACGCCCGACGAGTACCAGGGCGACGTCATGGGCGACCTGAACCGGCGCCGTGGCAAAATCCTCGGAATGGAGACCGACGCGAAGCAGCTTTGCACCGTGACGAGCGAGGTGCCGTTGGCCGAGATGTTCGGCTACGCGACAGCGGTTCGATCCCTGTCCCGGGGCCGCGCCTCCTACTCCATGGAGCCGTTTAGTTTTGAACAGGTGCCGGCCAGCATCGCCGAGGAGATTGTCAGCGGCACCACCAGGAAACCGGCGAGAACTTAAGGTAGAAGAGTCATGCAGAAAAACCGCATTAGAATTCGTCTCAAGGCTTACGACCACCGGGTCATCGACCAGTCGGCCGGTGACATCGTCGAGACAGTCAAGCGCACCGGCGCACAGGTGGCCGGTCCCATCCCGCTGCCGACGCGCATCGAGCGGTTCACCGTGGGCCGCTCCCCGCACGTCGACAAAAAGGCGCACGAGACCTTCGAGCAGCGAACCCACAAGCGGTTGATCGACATCATGGAACCGACGGCCAAGACCGTGGACGAGTTAAAAAAGTTGAACCTCCCCGCGGGGGTCGACATCACCATCAAGATTTAGTCAGCCATGGTTGGATTACTGGGAAAGAAACTGGGCCAGACACGGGTTTACACCGAGGAAGGCAAATCCGTGAGCGTCACCATCGTGCAGGCTGGCCCGAACCAGGTATTGCAGCGTAAGACCACCGACCGGGACGGCTACGAGGCGGTTCAGCTTGGCTTCGATACGCAGAAGGAGCAGCGGCTCGGCTTGGCCAAGCGCGGTCACCTCAAGGCGCATAACGGCGAGGAAAACTTCACGACGCGCTCCCCGGGCCGCACCGTCAAGGGCAAGGAGCGCTTGGCCAACCGCAAGGCNTGGGACGCACGNNCCATCACNCCGNTCCGGCGNATCAAGGAATTTCGNGACTTCNCNNTCGACGTCAANCCCGGTGACACNATCGGGGCCGACNTGTTNGAGGCCGGCGANTTCNTNGACGTGNTNGNNANNACCAAGGGCCGCGGATTCCAGGGCGTCGTCAAGCGGTGGAACTTTGGCGGCGGCNGGGCCTCGCACGGTTCCGGAGGCTGGAGACGCCGTCCGGGTGCCATTGGGGCCGGTTCAACACCCGGCTTCGTGATCAAGGGAAAGCCGATGCCCGGCCACATGGGCCAAGCCAGCCGAACGGTGCAGAATCTCGAGATCATCCAGGTGCACTCCGACGACAACCTGCTGCTGGTCAAGGGCGCCATCCCCGGTGCCAACGGCGACTATGTCGTCATTCGCGAGGCCAAGAAAAAGCCGAAAAAAACCAAGTAACGGCNGCGGAGANTCTAAAAAATGAAAGTAGCAATCAAGGACACCAGNGGCGCGGANCAGGGCGAACTGANNGCCAGCTTCACGCCGGTGGACGACGATAAGGGCCAACAGGCGGTCCACGAGGCAGTCGTCGCCTACAACGCCGCGCAGCGTGCCGGCAACGCCTCCACCAAGACTGTGGCCGAGGTCGCCGGCACCGGGGCCAAGCCGTGGCGGCAGAAAGGCACCGGCCGCGCCCGCGTCGGCTACAGGCGCAACCCCATTTGGCGCGGCGGCGGCGTGGCCCACGGCCCGAAGCCCCGCGTCTACATCAAGAAACTCAACAAGAAGGTGCGCGACCTCGCCTTGCGCAAGGCGTTCACCGAGCGCGTCAAGGACGGCCAGGTTGTGATCCTCGACGGCCTGAACCTCGACAAGCCGGCCACCGCGCAATTGGCCAAGACCCTCAACGCGCTGGGCATCGATGCCAAGAAACCGGCCAAGGCGCAGTACAAGAGCGCCGTGCTGGTCACCGCCGAGGCCGACGGCAACATCGCCCTGTCCGCACGCAACATCGAGCGCGTCCGCTCCACCACGAGCGACACGCTGACCACCTACGACATCCTCTGGCCCGATGTCCTGGTGTTCACGCGCGATGCCTACGGGAAGTTTGAACAACGCCTCGACCAGTAAAGCAGCATGAGCCCCTTTGATGTCATCAAGACCGTACGCCTGACCGAGAAGGTCATGGCCGTGCAGGAATACAACGACGCGGCCGCCGAGCGCCTCGGGCGGGATNCCCGCCAACAGGTTCACCTCGTCACCGACACGCGTGCCGACAAGAACGACATTCGCCGTGCCGTGGAGATTTTGTTCAAGGTCAAGGTCGACCGCGTAAACACCATGAACGTCAGCGGCCGGCTGCGCCGCAAGCGCACCCGTCACGAGGGCCGCACCCCGCGCTGGAAAAAGGCGATCGTCACCCTCAAGTCGGGNGACCAGATCACCCTGACCTAGCCCGGGCGCACAAACCATTCACCCATCGGGAGCCGTTGACGACTCCCGATTTTCCGCCCCCGCTTGGCCAAGCGCTTGGCCAATTTCACTGTCCTTGCCGTGAACGGCATTGACACGGCACGGGCCGCTCTATAGAAATTTTGCCGTTCCACACCAGGCTGCGCTTGGGCGGTATTGCAAAGTTAACATGAAAAATACAATGGCATTTGTGGCGGCCGGGATGCTCCTCGTCGGGGCGGCGAGCGAGCCATCAGCAGTCGCCGCGAAAAAGAAAAAGAAAGGTTCCGTGAAAAAGGAAGCATTCGGAAAAACCAGCGACGGCAAATCAGTCGAAGCCTACACCCTGACCAACAAAAATGGGTTGAAGGCAAAGATCATCACCTACGGCGCGATGCTCACCGAGATGCATGTGCCGGACAAGAACGGCAAGCTCGGTGACGTGGTCCTCGGGCACGACAAGCTGGAGGATTATCTCGACGGTCACTCCTACCTCGGCGTGACCACCGGGCGCGTGGCCAACCGTATCGCCAAGGGCAAGTTCACGCTCGATGGAAAGGATTACACGCTGGCCACGAACAACGATCCCAACCACCTGCACGGCGGCAACATCGGCATCGACAAAAAGGTCTGGTCCGCGCGTGTCGTGCGCAGCAAGAACGGTCAGGCGGTGGCGTTCAGCCACACGAGCCCGGACGGTGACGAGGGGTATCCCGGCGCACTCAAAATGAAGGTGATCTACACGCTCACCGACGACGACGAGCTGCGGATTGACTACCTCGCCACCACCGACAAGGCCACCCCGGTGAATCTCACCAATCACGCCTACTGGAATCTGGCCGGCAAGGGCATGATCCTCGACCACGTACTGCACCTGAACGCCGATCACTACACCCCGGTCGACAACACCGGCATCCCAACCGGCGAAATCCTGAAGGTCGACGATGTGATGAGTTTCCTCAAGCCGACCAAGATCGGTGCGCGGATCGCCAAGCTGACCGGTGATCCGGGTGGGTACGATCACAACTACTGCCTCAACAAGACCGAGTTCGGCAAGCTGAGCCTGGCGGCCCGTGTCGAGGAGGGTGGGTCGGGACGTGTGCTGGAGATTTTCACCACCGAGCCGGGCATCCAGTTTTACACCGGCAACTATCTGGACGGCTCCGAGGTGGGCAAGGGCGGTTGGAAGTACGAGTTCCGCAACGCGTTTTGCCTGGAGACCCAGCATTACCCGGACTCAATCAATCAGCCGCAGTTCCCAAGNACGGTGTTGCGTCCGAGGGAAAAGTACAAGCAGACCACCATTCACAAGTTCAGCACGAAGTAAAGGCTGCGCTCAATTTGACCAAAAACCCCGCTTCGCCAAGCGGGGTTTTTTAGCATTCGCCCTGTTCCCGGTTGAAGGCAACCGCTTCCTCGTACCGCACGCCGTCTCCGCCGAACAGGTCGAGCGCGGAGCCGATGGTGAGGTGCACCTGCCCTTGGCCAAGCTCGGTCACGCGGCGCAGGTCGTCCATCGAGCGCGCGCCGCCTGCGTAGGTGGCGGGGATAGGGCTGTGCTCAGCGATGAGTTGGACGAGTGCCTCGTCGATCCCCTGGCCAAGCCCCTCGACATCGACGCCGTGAATCAGGAACTCATCGCAACGTTTGGCCAAGCAACCAAGCGTATCGGCGTTGATGCGAAGATCGGTGAAGGTTTGCCAGCGGTCGGTGACGACGAAGTAGTCGCCGTCGCGCTTGCGGCAGCTCAGGTCGATGACGAGCCGCGCCGGGTCAACCGCTTGGCCAAGCTGCCGGATCCGGTCCTCATCGAGTTGGCCGTCGCGGAACAGCCACGAGGTGACGATGACGTGCGATGCCCCGGAGTCGATCCACCCGGCGGCGTTGTCAGCCGTGATGCCGCCACCAATTTGCAGGCCACCCGGCCAGGCGGCGAGCGCCTCGCGGGCGGCCTCCCCGTTGCCGGGGCCAAGCTGGATCACGTGGCCGCCCCGCAGGTTGTCCCGGCGGTATCGTTCCGCAAACCAGGCGGGCGGTTTCTCGGAGGTGAAGTTGGTGCGCAGCGCATCCGGACGGGCGTCGTCGATGGAGCCTCCGACGATCTGTTTCACCCTGCCGTCATGCAGGTCGATGCACGGCCTAAACACGGGCGCAGTCTACGACCGGCCACGGGGAGGGTCGAGTTTTCGTGGGATCATTGGTCGTCCCTTTTTTTCGTGGTGACCTCGATCTCGTTGGAGGGCTTGGAGCCGGTCATGCCGCGCGGGGACTGAAACACTGCGTAGACGCGGTAGCGGTACGTCTGCCCGAAGCCGACGCGATCATCGACGGCCTGAGTCTCGCTCCGGCCGGGGCGGGGGATGTGGTTGCGAAACTTCCAGTTGGTCTCACGGCTGGCGCGCTGCACGACGTGTCCGGCCTCGTTTTCCGCGATGTCATTCCATTGAAGCCTGACTGTGTTGTGGGAGACGGAAACGACCTTCAGCCCGGTCGGGCCGTTGGAGGCGTTGCCCGGAACCGGGTCACGATGGTTTTTGGGCCGGTAACCGAGATGCGGCTTGGGTCGTTCGCCGGGCTGGTCAAGTTGGCGGCGCGCCAGTTGATACCGCTTGGTGGTGAACTGCTTGAGTTTGTTGAGGATATCCTCGTAGCCCTTGTCGTCCGGGTTGGTGATGCGTCGGCTGCGGAAGGGATCCTCGGCAAGGTGGTCCCGGATGAGGTCGTGCAGTGAGTCGAACTGCAGGTGCAGTTTCTTCGGCTCGAAATGTTTTTCCAGAATGCTATCGGCGATGGCGCGGTATCGCTTGAGCAACTCCGGCTGGGTGACGATGGCCTCAAGGATTGGCTTGGGCGGGCCGCCGGGAACCGGCCATGCGGCGTTCCAGCCCTCGAGAACAGGCAGTCGCCCAAAGGCACGGTCGGCAAAACCGACGTCGAGATCCCACGGAATGTAACTCCACCTGCCGGTGTCCTGATGTTGATAAAGATAGTAGTTGTGCGGATTCCAGCCGGTGAGTTGGTCGAAGCAGCCGGCGAACAACATGATGGCGGTGGTCTTCAAAAACTCATCCATCCGAAGCTGTTGCTCGAGTGGAGTGGCGTCCTTTGTTTTGAGGCTAAGCTCGATGTTTCGGAAAAGTTCGATGAGCTTATCGTACTTTTTGTTGGCGGCATCGGTCTTTGGCTCGAAGGCTTTTTTGTATTCGTTTACATCGTCGCCGGCGTAATTCAGCATGGCGCCGGGGCCGGGCATGTGCACCTTGTAGAGCGGCCCCTTTTTACCGGGGAAGTGTGTCTCGACGAACGACTCGTCGATGCGCTCGACGTTTCCGTACACGCCGATGAATTTGTCGTTGAGAAAAACACGCGCGTAGTTGTGGCGCGATGCCGGGATGCCCTCGCCCCGGAGGATTTCCGTGATGATCGGTTCACTGAACAGGCTGCCGAACTGCACGCCGTTGTCCAAAGCGATGCGGCGCAGCCCGAGAAAGCGCGTGCCTTTTTCAAACTCGTTGACCTTGATTAGAAAACTGCGCTTGTGCCGTTGTTTCGGCCGGGATGAACTGTTGCCTTTGTAGCGGATGCCGACGTTTTTCAGTTTCACATCTCCCCAGCGAAAGGTGCCCGGCACGTAGATGCGCTCCGGCAGGGCGTCGTGCATTTTTTGCAGGTTCCCCTTGCTGATGTTTAGGTGGATCGTCTGCACCGTGTCACGCCGGTAAAACTCATCCGCTGACGGCTCGGCGGCTTGCAGGCCTGCCAGTCCGGCACTTAGATAGAGGAGAGTTGATGACCAATGGTTCACGTGCCGCCAGCGTACGGCAGGGGAGTGGACGGGTCGAGTTTCGGGTGAAAAGTCGAGCAACCCAAATCTGATTGTTGTAGGTTCGTCGCGTGGATGTGAATCGAAATATTCAAAACATCGCATTGACTGGCTTCATGGGATGCGGCAAGACGGCAGTGGGCCGGGTGGTTGCGCGAGCTGCCGGTTTCGAGTTTCTCGATACCGACCAATTCATCGAGGAGCATGTCGGCATGAGCATTCCCCGAATTTTCGAGGAGCATGGTGAGGCGACATTTCGTCGATACGAGCGCGAGGTGGTCACGCGCCTGGCGGAGCGTGAAAACACGGTCATCGCAACCGGCGGCGGCCTGTTGGTGGACGCCGAAAACATGGGTACCATGAAGCAATACGCGATGGTGTTCTGCCTGTGGGCCTCGCCGGAATCGATCTGGCGGCGCGTCAAGGGGCAGTCGCACCGGCCGCTGCTCAACACCGACGACCCCAAGCAGCGGATCATCGACCTGCTCGAGGAACGCAAACCGGCGTACAGCCGTTCCGACATGCTCATTAACACCGAGTACCGTTCCGCGAAGGATGTCGCCAATCTCATTCTTGGCCAGTTCGGCAAGGCGACAGCCAAGGCGCCATGAAGGCGGCCATTCGCCAGCATGCGCTTGAGCTGGGTTTCGACGACTGCCGCTTCACCACCTCCGAACCGCCGGAGAGCGCGGCACGGTTCCTCGAGTGGCTCGAGGGCAAACGCCACGGCACCATGGGTTGGATGGAGCGTAACTCCGTCAAGCGCATCGATCCGCAAAGCGTTCTCGGTGGCGCACGATCCGTCATCACGCTGGCGGCGAGTTACGATAGTGGCGACGATGCGCAGGCCAGGCCGGGCCAAGGTGTCATCGCCCGGTACGCCCGGTACGCTGATTACCACGACGCGCTTGGCCAGGCGCTTGGCCAACTGACCGTGCGCGTTCAGTCGCTCGCCGGGGAGGGTGCCCGCTCGCTTTGGTACGTGGACACCGGTCCGGTGCTCGAGCGCGACCTTGGCCAACGCGCTGGCCTCGGCTTCATCGGGAAACACACCAACCTCATCAGCCGTCGGCTTGGTAACTGGTTTTTTGTCTCCGAGATCCTCACCACCGCTGAGTTGGATCCGGACGAGCCAGAGCGCAATCATTGCGGCAAGTGCACCCGCTGCATCGACGTTTGCCCGACCAGGGCGATCACCGCGCCGTTCCAGCTCGACGCCCGCCGCTGCATCTCCTACCTGACCATCGAGTTGAAAGGCTCGATCCCGGAGGAATACCGCTCGGCGATCGGCAACCGCATTTACGGCTGCGACGACTGTCTCGAGGTTTGCCCGTGGAACCGATTCGCTGGCGAGGGCCGCTTAATGGCATCGCACCGGCGCGATGACCTTGGCCAAGCCGATCTCATCGGGTTGCTGGCGCTGGACGACGACGGTTTCCGCGCCAAGTTTCGCGGCACTCCGATGCAACGTACCAAGCGACGGGGCGTGCTGCGAAACGTCTGCGTGGCGCTGGGCAACATCGGCGACGCCAAGGCTATCCCGCCGCTCGAGCGCGCCGCCGCCGCCCCCGAGCCGTTGATTGCCGAGCATGCCCAGTGGGCACTTGGCCAAGTGATGCAGCGCAGCGCCCAAAATTAACGGCAATTCACCCGTTTTTTACGGGTTGCAAACCGGCCGGGAAGGGGTAGATTCCCGGTTCGTGACGCCGATGGCCCTCCAAAAAGTCCGGCTAATTTGTGGTGTGGTCATTGGCCTGATCGGGGCCGGATGCCAGGCACTAAAGCAGGTCGACTGGGACGGGCGCGTTGGCCAGTACAGTTACGAGCAGGCGGTGGCAGAACTTGGCCGGCCTACAACCGAGGCAAAACTTGCGGGCGGATTGCGCCGGGCGGAGTGGATCACAAACTCCGGTGCCTCCGCGGGACGCACGTTGACCGGTGCCGGCTATCGACGGGCGACATTGGGCGTCTTGCCGCTGGAGCCGACGGAGATACACCGGCTGCGCGACCGGTACCTGCGACTGACTTTTGACAAGGCCGGGCGGCTGGCTTCTTGGGAGCATGGAACAAAGACAGGAGACTAAAATGAAGATAAATAAAAAAAGAAATAACGGTTTTACTTTGATCGAGTTGCTTGTGGTGATCGCCATCATCGCCATCCTTGCCGCTCTGTTGCTTCCGGCGTTGGCCAAGGCCAAGAACCAGGCGCACCAGAGCATCTGCCTGAACAACTTCAAGCAACTTGGCATCATGATGCAGCTGTACGCGGACGACAATGAGGACCGCGTCGTACACAACGGCAACGGGCAAATTCGCCTGACCTGGGTGGGCGGCGTTTTTTCCAGTCGACCGGAGGACGCCCTCAAGCCGGAGATGCTGATTGACAAGAATCTTTCATTGTTCGGCCAGTACATCAAGACCACCGGTATTTATCGTTGTCCCTCCGACAAAAGCACCACGACCGGTCGGGATCCTGTTACGAGGAGGACGACCACGCTGCCGCGGCTGCGCAGCTACTCACTTAACAGCTTTGTCGGCTGGAACACTGACACCCGGGGCGCCGGCGAGCCGGCCTACCGGAACCAGCCGGACCGGCGTTACCAGAGTTACCTCAAGATGTCCGATTCCGCGAAGGGGCCTTCGGAACTTTTCACCTTTATCGAGGTCCATCCGGTGAGCCTGTGCCGACCGTTTTTTGGGCACCATATGGGACAAAGTTTCTATCATGTGCCGGCTGCGTATCACAACGGCAAGGCGGCATTGGGTTACATCGACGGCGGTGCGAGGGTGAACGAGTGGCACCACAAGCAAACCAAGGATATCCAGTCCGTAACCGACGGCGGCCACTGGGGGCATCACTCCCACGGCAACTCCCGCAACACGGATCTCATCTGGCTTCAGGAACGGGCCACCATTGCCAAGGCCCGCCGCCGCTAGGCCTCTCCCTTTTCCAGCCGGCGAAACTGCCGCAACAAAGCCTCCGCGCCGCCCGACTCCGGAAGCGGGCGTTTCATGCACTCAAGTAACTCGGCCGCAGTCACTTCGACTGCCGCCGGGCCATGAATTTCATCCCGCGCAACATTCAGGAATTTCATGAACTGGAAGGCATTGAACCAGCGGAAAAACCGCTTGCGAAAAGCGGCCAAGTCGCCCGAGTTCGCCCGAAGTTCCGGCACGATCGTCCCGCGAAAACCGGGCCCCAAAAACCGGGCCATCGCCTCGGGCGGAGCATCGCTTGGCCGGCCGGTTTCCCACAGCGCCCCCACTTGGCCAAGCAGCCACTGCGCGTCGCGATAAGCTTGCAGCGGATAGGTCGCCAACCTGCCGTTGGCCACGTAGTCGCCGACCGCCTTGCCGGTGCCGAACGGCACTCGATCCGACAGGCGCGGCGAGGGGTGCACGGTGACGCGGGTCAACTCCGTCACTTGGCCAAGCCAGCTGATCTTTTGCAGGAAATAAAAATCCTCGCCGGCTTGGCGGCGGTTCATCCCGCCCTGATTCACGTAGGCCCACGCACGAACCGCCATCGCCGAGCCGATGGTGTGGAAGCCGTACGGGAAACCGATGAACTTCTGCGCCAGCACATGGTAGCGAAGATGTAACTCGTAAGCGGCGATGCCGTCGAACAACGCTTGGCCCGGTGCGTCGCCGCCGAAGCCAAGCGCGATCCATTCGCCGGCGTCGAGCGGATGCTCGAAATGGATGCTGCATC
>NYYJ01000100.1 GCA_002686755.1 Verrucomicrobiales bacterium | reverse complement strand
CCCGTTCATCAAGGTGTTGCCACGGGCGGAGACGACCGTTGTCGATGCCTACCTTTCGCCGATCATGTCGCGCTACCTCGACGGCGTGGAACGCGAACTGGCCGACGGCAAATTGCGCGTGATGACCAGCGCGGGCGGGCTTGTCCCCCGCGCCGATTACCAGGCCAAGGACAGTTTGCTCAGCGGCCCGGCCGGCGGAGTCGTCGGGGCCGCGATGGCCGGACGCCAAGCCGGCTTCGATCGGATCATCGGGTTCGACATGGGCGGCACGAGCACCGACGTCTGCCGGTTTGACGGCGATTTTGATTACCGTTTTCAGCATCGCGTCGGCCGCGCCCGGGTGCTCGCCCCGGTGCTCGCCATCGAGACGGTTGCCGCCGGTGGCGGCTCGGTCTGCGGGTTCAACGGCGACGAACTGTTCGTCGGCCCGGAGAGCGCCGGCGCCGATCCCGGCCCGGCCTGCTACGGCGCGGGCGGCCCGCTGACCATCACCGACGTCAACCTGCTTTCCGGCCGGCTCAACCCCGCGCAGTTTGGCATCCCGGTCAACCCCGCCGCCGCGCAAGCCGCGCTCGAGCAGGTACGTCGCTCGATCCCCGACCCGCCGTCTGCGCCGGAATTGCTCTCCGGTTTCCTCGAAATCGCCAACGAGCGGATGGCCGACGCGATCCGCAAAATCTCCATCCGCGAAGGGTACGATCCTGCCGACTACGCGTTGGTTGCCTTCGGCGGTGCCGGTGGCCAGCACGCATGCGCTATCGCCGAAAAACTCGGCGTCAACACCGTACTTTGCCCCGCCGATGCCGGGCTGCTAAGCGCCCGTGGCCTGCGCGAAGCCGTCATGGAAAGGTTTGCCGAGCGACAGATTCTCCAGCCGCTTGACGCGCTTGGCCAGGCGCTTGGCAACATTTTCGCCGAGTTGGCGGACGAGGCGCTTGGCGCGTTGAAAAACGAAGGCCTCTCCGCCGATGAGATCACCGTTCGCCGCCGGTTTGTTTCGCTACGTCACGAAGGGCAGGAGTCGGCCGAAGAAATTGCCTTCGACACGACAAGCAGCTTGGCTGCCGCATTCCGCGAGCGGTATGAAAACCTGTTCGGCTACTGGCCCGACAACAAGTCAATCGAGGTCGTCTCGGCCCGGGTGATCGCCTCGACACATCCACCATCGATCGCGACAGAAACATTCGGCACCTCAACGGGCGAACCAATCAGCGAGCCTATCCTCAATCGTGAATCACTGGGCAACGACCAGCGCATCAACGGCCCGACGATCTTGCAGGATCAGTTTTGCACCGTCGCAATCGACCCCGGCTGGGCCGGTACGCTTGGCTCCGAAGGCACACTGAAACTGACCCGCTGCGCCATACCCAACGAAGCCAGCCACACCGTGCAGTCACCACTGGTTGAGTTGGAACTGTTCACCAACCGGTTCAGTTCGATCGTCGAGGAGATGGGGCAACTGCTGCAGCGCACTGCGGTCTCAACCAACGTCAAGGAGCGGCTCGACTTCTCCTGCGCATTGCTCGATCGCGACGGCCAACTCGTCGTCAACGCGCCGCACATCCCGGTTCACCTCGGTGCGCTTGGCCTCTGCGTTCGTTCCATCGCGCTTGGCCAAGCGCTTGGCCCGGGCGACATGATCGTCACCAACCACCCGGCCCACGGCGGCTCGCACCTACCGGACATCACCGTGATCAGCCCGGTGTTCGATAACGCAAACCAACTCCTCGGCTACGTGGCCAACCGCGCGCATCACGCCGAGCTTGGCGGAATCAGTCCCGGCTCAATGCCGCCGCTAGCCAAGTCGCTCGCCGAGGAAGGCATCGTTATCCCGCCGACATTTCTTTATCGCGACGGCAAGGCGCAATTCGACGAAATCGAAAAACGGCTAACTGTCGGGCCATATCCGTCGCGCTCGGTGGAGGACAACTTGGCCGACCTCAAGGCCCAAGCCGCCGCCAACCTGCTTGGCTGCAAGGCGTTGCAGCGGTTGACCGTAGCGCACGGCACCGCGAAAGTTGCCGATTTCATGCTTCAACTCCGGCAGCGGGCGGCCAACGCCATCGCCCGGCGCATCGACACCCTTGAGCCGGGACAGCATACCGCCATCGAGACGCTCGACGACGGCACCCGGCTCTCCGCGACGATCGAGATTGGCGGCGGAAAAATCCGCATCGATTTCGACGGCACCGACCCGTTGCACCGCGGCAATTTCAACGCCACCCCGGCGATCGTCCAAAGCGCGGTGATCTACGTCGTCCGTCTTCTCGTCAACGAGCCGGTGCCACTCAATGAGGGATTAATGGAACACGTCGAAATCACCCTGCCCCGTTGCCTGCTCAACCCGGAGTTCCCTGACGACCCGACTGAGGCACCTCCGGTCGTTGGAGGCAACGTCGAGACGAGTCAGCGCCTGGTGAATCTGCTGCTCAAGCCGTTCGGCATCGTAGCCGCCAGCCAGGGGACGATGAACAACCTGATCTTCGGCAACGAACATTGCAGCTACTACGAGACTATCTGCGGGGGCACCGGTGCCGGGCCGGGCTTCAACGGCGCGGATGCCGTGCATTCGCACATGACCAACACCGCGATCACCGACCCGGAAATCTTGGAGTGGCGTTTCCCCGTCCGGTTGGAGCGCTTCGCCATCCGTACCGGCTCCGGAGGCCAGGGCGGGTTCACCGGCGGCAACGGGATCATCCGCGAACTGGTTTTCACCGAACCGGTCTCACTGTCGCTGCTCACCCAAAACCGAACCGAAGGCCCCTACGGCCTCAACAGCGGCCAAGCGGGCCAACCCGGCGAACAGCGCTTGGCCAAGCACGACGGAGAAGAAAAGGAGCTAGGCTCAGTCGCCCAGGAAACCGTGCAACCCGGAGACCGACTGGTCATTAAATCCCCCGGCGGCGGCGGCTGGGGCTAGGAAAGAATCTCGTGCACAACGCTGCCGTGGATGTCGGTCAGTCGGAAGTCGCGCCCGGCGTGGCGGTGGGTCAGCTTCTCGTGATCCATACCGAGAATGTGCAGGATCGTGGCGTGCAGGTCGTGCATATGAACCGGGTTCTCGACCGCAGTGTCGCCGACCTCGTCGGTGGAGCCGTACGAGAACCCGGGCCTCACCCCCGCACCGGCAAGCCATGTCGTAAAGCCGCGCGGGTTATGGTCTCGCCCGTCGCCGCTCTGCGAGAATGGCGTGCGACCAAACTCGCCACCCCACCAAACGAGCGTCTCCTCGAGCAGGCCTCGCTCCTTCAGGTCGGCCAGCAAGCCGGCGACCGGCTTGTCGGTAGCCCGGGCGTGGTTCATGTGCAGCGGCATGTTGCTGTGCTGATCCCAGCGCGGGTTGGCGCTCTCGTCCGCATAGTTCAACTGGATGAACCGCACGCCGGCCTCGGCGAGCCGCCGGCCCGTTAGGCATTGCCTGCCGAAATCATCCGTCGCCTTCGAGCCGATACCGTATCGCTCACGGACCGACTTCGGCTCGCCCGAGATGTCAAAAATCTCCGGCGCATTCATCTGCATGCGCCACGCCAACTCGTACGACTCGACGACCGCATCAAGCCCGTCATCCTGCGGACGGCTGGCCAATTGCGCGCGGTTGAGTTGTTGCAGGAACCGGAAGTTTCGCTCCTGCTCCCTGTGCGGGATGGCGGAGTTCACCGCGTTGCGCAGCGTCGCCTCATCCGCCGGTTGGCCGGCCTTGCCGATGGCGGTGCCCTGGTGAATCGCCGGCAGGAATGCGTTCGAGTAGTTGCGCGGGCCACCCTTTGATGCCGACGGTTGCAGTGTCACGAACCCGGGCAGGTTTTGATTCTCTGTGCCGAGACCGTAGGTCACCCAACTACCGACTGATGGGCGTACCAGGTTCGTCGCCCCGGTGTGCATGAACAGCGTCGACGGTCCGTGCGCCACGCCCTCGGTCTGCATCGACTTGATGAAGCAAAGGTCATCGACGCACTGCGCCGTGTGCGGGAACAACTCGGAAACGGGCTGGCCGCATTGCCCGTGGCGTTTGAAGTCCCAAAGCGGCTTCATCAACCGGCGCTTGCTTTGCTTGCCGAATGTGCCGAACCGAACCCCGGTGAAGTCAATGTCCTTGTCGTGATTCCGGATCAACTCCGGCTTGTAGTCGTAGGTGTCGACATGGCTTGGCCCGCCAGCCATGAAGATGAAAATCACCCGCTTGGCCCGGGGCGCGAACATCGGCCGCCTCTGAGCCAGGGTCGAAAACGCAGCCGCAGCGTTGGCCTGGCCATACAGACCCGCCAACGCCAGCGAACCGAAGCCGCACGCGGCGGTTTTCAGGAGTTCCCTGCGACTTTGCACTTGCACTTGGGAAAGGTAGTCCATCATCCGATCCCGTCAATCCAACGTTCTGAAGTCTACGCTGGCAAACAGCGACTGCGCCAGCGCCGGCCAAACGCCCGCTTGCCCGGCAAACTCCACCGCCAAGGCCGCCTCGTCCGGCCGGGGTTCCCGACCAAGGGCAAGGCGGTAAGCCAAGCGCACCCGCCCGGCATCCGACGCGGCCATCCCCGTAATCCGCTCGCCGGCCCGTTTGGCCTGGGCGATCACGAACGGGCTGTTCATCATGAACAGCGCCTGAGTCGGCAACGTGGTTTCCGTCCGGCGGCCGGTCGTCACGTTGGGGTTGGCCGCGTCAAACACCTCGAAAAGCTCCAACGCCGTGTTGCGAAACACCGGCACATAAACACTCCGGCGCACGGTGTCAAACTCGTACCCCCAGTCATACTGCGAGAATTTGCGGATAGTGTAGCCGCCCTGCCTCGTGTCCAGTTGGCCACTGACGGACAGGATCGTGTCGCGGATCGCCTCGGCCGGGAGACGCCTTCGGTTGCCCCTCCACAGCATCCGATTCTCCGGATCCGCCGCCTGCCCGGCGCTTACTCCGGTTGAAGCGCGGCGGTAAGCGCGCGAGTGAACCACCCGGCGGATCATCTCCTTCACGGACCAACCATCCTCGACGAACCGCAGCGCCAACCAGTCGAGCAATTCCGGATGAGTGGGCAATTCGCCTGTCGTGCCAAAGTTGTCCGGCGTGCCGACCAAGCCGCGACCCAGCAGGTAATGCCAGATCCGGTTGACTATCACCCGACTGGTCAGCGGATTGTCACGGCTGGCGATCCAGTCGGCCAACTGCAACCTTCCGCTTTGGCCGGCCGGGATCGACGGGGCGCGACTGCTGGCAACCTGCAAAAACCCGCGCGGCACCACCGGCCCCGTGCTGCGAATCCCGCCCCGAATGTGTATGTGCCAATCGCCCGGTTCCTTCTGCTCGCGCACCGACATGGCCAACGGCAAGTCGGCCGGTTTGGTTTTCTTCAGCGACTCGACACGCTTGGCCAAGCGTTCAACCTCACCCCGCAGCTTGGCCAAGCGCTCACCGGCCGCCGTGTCGTTTTCCAACACCGACACCGGCACGAACCCCACCGCGTCCGCGATCACCACATCACTGGTGCCGGCGTTCGAAATCGTGACAACCGCCTTCCCAGCGCCAAACTGAAACCGGCCCAAAATCAGGAAATTATCGTTGATTGGCGGCTTTTTTCGCTGGTTGACTTGGATGGTTGTCGGGCCTTCGAGATGCTCGATGGTCACCGGGACTTTCCGGGCACGATTGGTTCCCGGCGTGTAACCAAACCGCACCTCGTACTCGCCGCCTTCCGGCAGCTCGGCGGTGAAAACGACCTCCTTCCGCCCCTTGTCCTCGCCCTTGTCGTGAATGTAGTTGTCGCCAAAAAACGGCTTCTTGCTCGTCGACTTCATCCAGTCGCCTACTTTTTTTGCCTGCGAGTTATCGATGAAATACCCCGCCTTGCCGGAGGCGGCGTCAAGTTCGCTCAGTTTTCTTTTTGCGACTTTCAGCGCGGCGTTGGCCTTCTTTGTATCCGCCGCGTGTTGCTCGATCACCTCACGCAGTTCCGGATCAGGCTCGATCTCGTGGCTGACCCAGCCGGAGACATTCCCCGGCACGAGCGACTGCGTGCTGCGGAAGATCCCCGCCAAGGCGTAATAATCGTCAATCGGAACCGGATCGAACTTATGATCGTGACAACGCGCGCAGCCGAGGGTCATCCCGAGGAAGGCGCGGCCAACGGTCTCGATCTGCTCGTCGACCACCTCCATCCGCAGCAGTTCCTTATCCTGCAATTCGTAGTTATGCGGGCCAAGCGCCAAAAAACCGGCGGCGATGATCTGCTCGTTGCGCTGCTCGCGGCTCGCCGCCGATAACAGATCCCCGGCGATCTGCTCGCGAATGAATTGATCAAATGGCTTGTCACGGTTGAATGCGTCGATCACGTAGTCACGAAACCGCCAGGCGTCCTTGAACATCAGGCTACGACCGCCACCGCTGCTCTCCGCAAACCGGGCCACGTCCAGCCAATGGCGCCCCCAAGTCTCGCCGAATTGCGGTGTCGCCAACAGCCGGTCCACCAACCGCGCGTAGGCTTCCGGCGACGAGTCGGCGAGGAAGGCGTCGATTTCTTCCGGCGAGGGAGGCAGCCCGGTAAGGTCGAAGTACAACCGCCGCAGTAGCGTCTCCGGCTTGGCCAAGCCAACCGCTTCAATCCCCTCCCTGTTTAAGCGGGATAAAATGAACCGATCGATCTCGCCCAACCGCCCCGCTTGGCCAAGCGGCGGCACGGGGCGTGCGGCCACCGGTCGAAACGACCAAAACTCCCGCCCCTTGGCCAAGTCGATCCCATCCGCAACACCCGAACTCGCGAGAATTGAACACGCCACGAAATAAACGCAGCGCAATAATCTGGATGGTATGCACTCAAGCAACATCTTCACGTAAGTTCCGAACGGGAATATTACCTCAATGCGGCGCGAACCGCTAGCCCGCGCTTAAACTTGCCCAGTAAACTTGACTCCGAGACGAATGAGCTTTTTCGCATCAGCATCGGATTTGGCCTCGGCGTAGATGCGCAGGATCGGCTCTGTGCCTGAGCCGCGCAGCATCAGCCAGGCGCCGTTCTCGGCGATGTACTTGACACCGTCGAACGTCTTCACCTCCGCCACGGGTGAACCGGCAAGTTTGGCGGGCGGGTTGGCGGCGCAATGGCGCATCAGCTTGGCTCTATTCTCAAGTGGAAAATGCGTGTCGAGGCGGTCGTACCGATGCGGGCCGAACTGTTTTTCGAGCTTGGCAAGCAAGCGGTTGACCGAGGTTTTTTCCGTGGCCAACAGTTCAAGTAATGCCAAGCCGGCGAGGATGCCGTCGCGCTCCGGGATATGCCCCGGAAACCCAATTCCGCCACTCTCCTCGAAGCCAAGCAGCACGTCGCCCTTTTGCATCTCGGTGCAGATGTACTTGAAGCCAACACCGGTCTCGAGCAGTTCCAGCCCGTGCGCCTCGCATATGCGATCCACCATCGAAGTGGTCGTCAGCGCCTTGACGACGCGACCCCGTTGTCCCCTGTTGACGATGTAGTGGTGCAGTAACAGGCAAATCACCTGATGCGTCGTGAGGGCATTGCCACGGCCGTCCATGCCACCGACGCGATCGGCGTCGCCGTCGGTGACGAGGCACAGATCGTGCGGGTTCTTTTTCAGAAACGCCGCGCTTGGGCCGTAGTTGTGGACGATCGGCTCCGGGTGGATGCCGCCAAAAAACGGGTCGTGCTCGGCGTTCAACGTGGTGACTTTGCACTGGGTGCCGTCTAGAATTTTCTCGAACGACCCGGCGCCCACGCCGAACAGTGCATCGTGCGCAAAGCGCAGCCCGGAGTGGGCGATCAAATCGAAGTCCACGAGTTTCCGAATCGCCCGGGCATGAGGCGCGTGCAAATCCCGGACGCGAATCAGTCGCCTGAGCTTGGCCAAGTGAAGGTCGAGCGACTTCACCGGCTTGACGTCGAGCAGCGCCTCAACCGCCTGGCAGGTCTCGGACGCGGCCGAGCCGCCAAAGTGACCCTTGAGTTTGAAGCCGCAAAATGCAGCGGGATTGTGACTTGCGGTGATAACGATGCCGCCGACGGCCTTCTCCGCCTTGACGGCATAGGAGATCGCCGGCGTCGGTGTCGGCGAATCGCCCAGGGTCACTTCGAAGCCGTTCCCGGCGAACACCTCGGCTGCTCGCTCGGCAAATTGGTCAGCCAGAAAGCGCCGGTCGCATCCGATCACGACCCTTTTCCGCGTGCCCCTTGGGCGATGCTTTTTCCAATATTCCGCCGTGGCCTGTGCCACCCTTTCGAGATTGGCGAAGGTGAAATCCTCCGCGATCACCGCCCGCCATCCGTCGGTGCCAAACTTGATTTTTGGGTGGCTCACTTGTTGAAACCGTTGTTCACCCTCGACACCACCTTGTGCATTTTCTTGACGGCCCGGGTCAGGCTGCGTTCGCCGAACAGGGCCGAGCCGGCCACGAATGTGTCAGCCCCCACCCGTGCACACTCTGCGGCAGTCGCCATGTTCACGCCGCCATCGACCTCGATGCGGAAGTTGAGCCCCATCTCCCTACGCCACTCGTAAACTTGCTGAATTTTTGGCACGCATTCCTCGATGAATGATTGGCCGCCGAACCCGGGATTGACGGTCATCACCAGCACCAGGTCGACCTTGTCGAGGAACGGCTTCACCTTCTCGATCGCAGTCGGCGGGTTGACCGCGAGGCCGACCTGCTTGTTGAGCGAACGAATCCCCCAGAGCAACGACGACACACGGTCTTCAAGCTCGACATGCACTGTGAGCAGATCCGAGCCGGCGCTGGCGAACGGCTCCAGCAGGATCTCCGGCTTCGAACACATGAGGTGCGTGTCAAAGAACAGATCGGAGTGAGGTCGGGCGTTGGCAACGACCTGCGGGCCGAATGTCAGGTTCGGGACGAAGTGCCCGTCCATGACGTCCAGATGCACCCATTTCGTTCCGCTCTTCTCGACCCGCTTGAGTTCGCGCGCGAACTTGCTGAAATCCCCGGCGAGAATGGAAGGTGCAATGACCATGCGCGGCACAACCTAAGGAGCAACAGGCCCAGCGGCAAGATTCTTACGCCCCGAGTCGACGCATGACGCGCGTCATCTCGACGGCTGTCCGGGCGGCCTCGATGCCACGGTTGTGTTGTGCGTCGAGACAGCGCCTGGCCGCCTGTTCCCGGTTTTCGAGCAGCAAAACCTCGTGGATCACCGGCAAGGAATGTTCAATCTGCAGCCGCGCCAAAGCGGCAGTAACCGCTTGGCCGATATGCTCCGCGTGGGTCGTCTCACCCCGGAGAATGATGCCGAGGCAAAGGATCGCATCGACCGGCTTGGCCAAGCGCTTGGCCAAGGCCGACGCCACCGCCGGTATTTCGAACGCGCCCGGTACGCGCACAACCTCCACCGCGACCCTGGCCTTGGCCAACTCGGCCTTGGCGGCGCGTAGCATCGAGTTGACGTAGCGCGGGTTATAGCGAGAGGCGACGATAGCCACCCGTCTTCCGGCTACTCGCTTGGCTTTTGCCTGTGATGCTTTTTTCAGCATGAGTTTAATCCACGAGAAAGGTGCCCTGCGAAGTGGAAGCCTTGACTGCCTTGGGCAAAGCCTTCGGGTCGAAGCGCAATACCAAAGAATGTTTGCCGGCGGCCAAGCGGGTCTTGATTTCGCTTGCGGTGTCGACCACCTCGCCGTCGATCCAAACCTTGGCACCGTCAATCCCCTCCAGTTGCAGCGTCACCTCGCCGGCCTGCGCGACCTCAAACTCCGTCCCGGCGTACACGCCGATCACCCCGACCCATTGGCCGGCGTTGGTTCCCTTTTTGAGCATGGCATCCGTCAGGCGACCGTCGACGAGCGAGTTGACCGCCAGCCACCGCCTGCGGTTGATGCCGCCGTCCGCGATGCGGTCGTCCCCGAATTGCTGGTCGCGGTGGTTCGCCGCTCGCAACCGCCACACGCGGGCGACATTGCCCTTTGAGGCGTCGAACGCGCCCGCTTTGCCCAGGCGGCTCATGAAACTGAACAGGTCAATTTGGTCCTGTCGCTCCAGTTGGTCGATTAGCCCAGCCGGCATCAGCGAGTTGGCTTGCGTGCGCTTGCGGACATCCGCCTTGGCCACGGTCACGGGCTGGTTGGCTACATCGCGAAGGAACAGTTTGTTGTCATCCTCGCGCTCGAGCATGCCGAACAAGACCTGGTTGTCCCGTGTCTCGACCAGGAGCGAATGATAGCCCTCCTTGATTTTCCGGTTCGGGTAATACAGCGACTCAACGAGATAATCGAGCGGGGCGCTCGCGCCGATCGATGTCAAGTCGGGGCCGACCCTGCCCCCCGCGCCGCCGATGGCGTGGCAACCCACGCAGCCCAGTTCGGCCCGGCGGTAGACCTGTTCGCCACGGGCCGGGTCTCCGGTTCGGGCCACCGCCTTGGTCAGCGCGCGGATCTCACTTCGCGAAAGCGTGATTTCCTCGTCCTTCAGCCCGGCGCTCCGAGGCAGCGCCAACGCCAACGTCTGCAACGGTCGTCCCCCCTCTCGGATTGCCCGCAGGCCCGCCTTGGCGGCCAACTTGGAAAACCGTTTTTGGGGTAGCGCCTTGGCCAAGGCGCTCCCGACATTTTTCACGCCCAGCAGCGCGCGCCAGAGGTTGAGCGCCTCCGCCTCGGATTTGCAGTCGTCGAGCGCCTCGACGGCCAGCGGCGCGGCCTCGTTCAGGTTCAAGGCAGCCAACGAGGTGACCGCCATATGGCGCGACTCGGAGTTTCGCTTCGCTTGACCAAGCGGCTTGAGCACCTGGACGGCCTTGGCTCCACCGATTTCGCGGATGGCATTGATCGCGGCTTGGCGAACGGGCGTCGCGGTTCTTTTGCCTCCGGCGAGATCGACCAAGCCGTCAAACTTGCCCCCTAGCCCCTTCCAAGTGCCGGCCAAGCCAAGCGACGCCACCTGTACTGACTGATTCTCGTTTGTGAAAAACTGGGCGATGCTGTCCCCTGGCACACCCGGCTTGAGGTTTCGATGACGCGAAGCGTGACTGAGCGCCTTGAGGGCGCGCGCCCGTCCATTGCTGGACAACGAACCGCCTATCAACTCGGCGTGAAGTTGCGCCAAATCCGTCTCCTTGCCGGCACGGCCGATAATCTCGATCCACGACCCGTCCTCGGGGATCCTCTTGCCGTTGAGGAACAGGCTAAGCACGTCGCTGGCTTCGCCGCTGGACATCGACTTGAGCGCAAACTCAAGCTGATGCTCACGCCCGTCCGGCTTCCAGCGACCCGAGCGCACCATCGCCAGCCAAGGTTTCTCGATCTCCCTGAAGCTGAGCCAGGCGGCGTAGTCGAGATAGTTGTCGGTCGGCTTGTCGAGCACGTTGAGCGCGGCGTTGACCGACTGTTCCGTCGGCCTGCGAGTGATGGCACGCAGGGCGGCCAAGCGCGGACGCGGATGCTCATCAGCGATGCGCTTGGCCAAGCGCGCCTCGGCATCGGCGATACGATCCGCCCACTCGTCCAGCACCTGCACGGCGGCGGTGCGAACACGCCCGTCCTTCGCCTCGAGCAGCTTGGCGAGTAGTGGCTCGTTCACGACATCGAGCCCCTGGTAAATCCAAAGCGCCTCGAGTTGCGCCTGCTCGTCGGCCTGTTCGGCAGCCCATTTTTTTAGGGCGGGCAACACGCTTTTCTCGCCCCGCTCCTTGAGCACCCGCCGTGCTTTTTCACGGTCAAATCCGTTGGGGGATTTCAGCCGGTCCAGGAGGTCGCTGCTGGCCAGTCGCGTCAAGTCGGCTTTCTCGACGAGCGGCCGATCCTTGACTGTGACGCGCCAAATGCGCCCGTGAACATGATCGCGGCGTTCGTCCCGAAAATCGACCTCGCCGTGCTGGATGATCGGGTTCGACCAGTCGGCAATGTAGAGGGCGCCATCGGGGCCAAACTTGATGTCGATCGGCCGGAAATTGACACTCCCGGAACGGAGCACGTCCGGCATCTCCTGCGTGACGTAGCTCGAGCCCTTGTCGCTGATCTTGAACCGGACGATGCGGTGCGCACGAAAATCGCAGGCAATGGCGTCGCCCTGCCAGTCGTCCGGAAAATGCGGACTGCGAACGAGCTCGAGTCCGCAGAATTTCGGGTAACGCCCCGGGCTCACGCTGTCGAGCAGCTTTGGCGCTCGGGCGTAGGTGAAATACATCGCCCCGGGCACGCCGTAACTGAGCCCCTGACCCCCGGCGCCGTCCGTGACAAACGACTGGCCGAACTGGTCGTAATGATGCCCCCACGGGTTACAGAAGCCGCGCAGGAAAATCTCGGCCTTGAGCGTCTCCGGCCGCAGCCGCCACACACCGCCGCTCTCAAGCCGCAACACCTCGTGCGGTGTCTCCATGTGCGTGCGGATGTAGATCGACTGGTTGAAGTACAGCCGACCGTCGAAACCCCACCGCAGCGTGTGCAGGATGTGGTGGGTGTCCTCCGTGCCAAAGCCGGACATCACGACACGCCGGTCGTCGGCTTTGCCGTCTCCATCCGTGTCCTTCAAGTGAAGCAACTCGGTGCTTTGACCAACGTACACGCCGCCGTCGCCCGGCTCGATCCCGGTGGGGATCAGCAGGTTGTCGGCGAACACGGTCGACTTGTCCGCTTGGCCGTCGGCGTCAGTATCCTCAAGAATGATCACCTTGTCCGTAGCCATTTGACCGGGAACGATTTGCGGATAGACCTCCGAGCTGGCCACCCACAACCGGCCCTTGGCATCGAAGTTCATCTGGATCGGCTTGGCCAAGAGCGGGTTCTGCGCGAAGAGNNTGATCTCCAGCCCGTCGCCCAGNTCGAACTNCGGNANNGGTTGNGGCTTNAACGGNTTGGCCTCNGNTTNGNCCTCNNCNTTGGCTGNCNNTTCGCNTGGNTTGNTNNTCTCCCACTCNNNGGCGGGCATNANNCTGTANTTGCGNTGAACNGTCTTGTTNANCNCAAAAATNTCNTNCTCTTTTTGGCGGATAAGCGGGTCGAACATCGGTACTTCCTTGAAATTATTCCCCTGCTCATGCTTGCGAAAGCCCCAGAGATACGCCTGATTTTGCGGGCGAGTCCGGTGAAAAACCAACTCGTTCTTTTCCCGGATCAATCTGCGGAGTTTCTCCGCCTGGTCAACGTCCGGGCCGGCATCGATGAATGCTCCCTGGCTCCATGTGGTTGTGTCTGCCGTGTGGATTTCCACCCCATCCGCTGTCAGGGTGTAGCCTCCTTCCGGAAGGCCAAGGAACTGAATTCGCCCAATGGCAGTCTGCTGGGTAAACAACTTCCCCTTGTTTTCACGTCCGAAATAGGGCGGTAGCCCCTCGAACTTCCCATCCATGGTCACCTTGTTTTCGGTTTTTGAGATGTTCCCCAACTTCACGCCGTAGCCGCCACCCCGCTCAATTCCATCGGGCAAAATACCAAACCGGAAATTGGTCGGCGACCAACTGAATGAATACTCGGCGGCCCCCGCCATCACCCAGTAACCGTAGTCGCTCAGGTGAATCCCATCCACGGTCATCGATGGCGCCGACGATGCCTGACTGCGCCTCAAATACCGGTACAGATCCACAAACCAAGCGTCGTGTTCCTTGGCCAAGTCGCCGATCGCCTCCCGGTATTTTTCCAGGATTGCATTGTGCGCCTCTCCGCTTGGCAGCTTGCCGCCCAGATTCTCATGCGCGATCGGGGTCATGAACACGAGGCGCAGTTTGTTCTTGTTGCCGGCACTGGCCTTGATATGAGCAACCAGCCGCTGGTAGTCCGACTTGAATTGTTCGAGCGAGCTGCCGTCCAGCGAACTGGCCATGCCATAGCCGATGATGGCCACCGTCGGCTTGATCTCGGCGATCTGTTTGCTTAACTGCAACCAACCCTCGTTGGCCGGCTCGTGACCGGCCTGCCTTGTTCCCAGCCCGTCGCGCGCGATGCCGGCCGGCGTGTCCCCGCTCCAGCCGATGTTGTGAAAGTACAGTTTCTTGCCGCTGTTTTGCACCGTGATCCGGTACTCCAGATAACCGTGCTTTTGGGCCTGTTCGATCAACCCGTCGCCCACGATCATCACCCGGTCTCCGCCGATGAAGTTGAGTTTTTCCCTCTTGCGCTGGAACAGCTTGAGCGCCGGCTTACGCGGGGCTTTCGGTTTTTTGACCGCGCCGGACGAGGGCACGGGCTTGGCGGGCGGCGGAGTCAGCCGTACCGGCTTGGAAGCAACCGGCTTACGTTTCGGCTCCGGCGTCTTCGGCGCTTGGCCAAGCGCTTGGCCTGCACCGGCGGCAACCATCGACAGTAATACGGTCTGCAGAAAAAAATATTTTCTCATGCGAAAGGCCCGATGAAACGCAATCCGCCGCCGACTGGCAAGCCAGCGTTACACCGCCGCTTGGCCAAGCGGTTGGTTTTGCTTGGGCCAAGCGGGCATGGCGGGTAGGTTGTCGCCGCGTTATGAAGGTGTTTGTTGCGGGAGGCGCCGGGTATATCGGCTCGATTTGCGTGGAGGAACTGTTGAATGCCGGCCATGAGGTCACGGTGCTCGACAACCTGTCGGAGGGGCATCGCGTGGCGGTGGACGAGCGGGCACAGTTCATTGAGGCCTGCCTGGGCGACCGCCAAGCCACCCTTGATGCCGTCGCCTCCAGCGGAGCCGAGGCGGTATTGCACTTTGCCGCCTTCGCGCAAGTCGGTGAGTCGATGACCGACCCGTCGAAATATTTCCGAAACAACGTCTCCAACGGCATCAACCTGCTCGACGCCGCGGTCGAGGCGGGTGTGAAAAAGTTCGTCTTCAGTTCCACCGCCGCCACCTACGGCATGCCGGACGCCGTGCCGATCACCGAGCAGGAATCGCAGAACCCAATCAACCCGTACGGCGAAAGCAAGCTGATGTTCGAGACGATCCTCAAGTGGTATCAGGAACTGCACCGGCTGGAGTTCGTGGCGTTCCGCTATTTCAATGCCGCCGGTTGCAGCGAGCGGTTGGGCGAACAACGCCGGGTCGAGACTCACCTCATCCCTAATGTTCTGCGTGTCGCGCTGGGCCAGAAAGAGGAATGCCGCATCTTCGGCACCGACTACCCCACCCCGGACGGCACTTGCATCCGCGACTACATTCACATCGTCGACCTCGCACAGGCTCACATGCTCGCGCTCGAGCCGGGTAAGTGCGGGTTTTACAACCTTGGCAACGGTGAAGGCTACTCCGTCCGCGAAGTGATCGAGACCTGCCGCCAAGTCAGCGGCAAGGAAATCCCCGCCATCGAGGAACCGCGCCGTCCCGGCGACCCCGCCCGCCTCATCGCCGGCTCGCAAAAGGCCATCGACGAACTCGGCTGGAAACCGCGCTACGCCACCCTCGAGCAGATCGTGGACTCGGCGTGGCGCTGGCACTCNGCNCACCCNAACGGCTACACCGGCTGACCGATGNCACCAAGCGCCGACTACCTCGAGAAATGCCGCGAGTTGGCGGACAACGCGCTTGGCCAAGCCGAAGCCATCAATCAGACGGCCGACTGGTTTGCAAAGACCATCCTAGCAGGGCGAATGGTGCACCTGTTCGGTTCCGGCCACAGCCGGATCATGGTCGAGGAAATGTGGCCGCGCTACGGCTCCTTCCCTGGGTTCAACCCGATCGTCGAGCTGTCGCTGACGTTTCACAACCCGGTTGTCGGCGCGAACGGCCAGCGGCAGGCAATGTTCCTCGAGAACACGCCCGGCCTGGCCAGACGCATTTTGCGGAACTACGACCTGTCGCCGGACGACTCGGCACTCGTCGCCTCGTCCAGCGGCTGTAACGTCGTCCCGATCGAGATCGCGCAGGAATTTCAGCAGCGCGGCGTCAGGGTCGTCGCGTTGATCAGCCGGCGGCATTCCGAGGCCAGCGACAGCCGGCATGAATCCGGAAAGAAACTGCACGACTTCGCCGACCTGGTCCTCGACACCGGCGCACCGGTCGGAGACGCGATGACCACAATCGACGGCATGGATGCACCCGTGTCGCCCGGCTCAACCGTCGGCGGCTGCATGATCGTCAACGCCCTCAAGGCCGAGGTCGCCGACCGCCTGGCCAAGGCCGGCCAAGCGCCCACGGTGCTGACCGCCGGGGCGCTTGTCGGTGCCAAGCGCGCCACCGAACTATTCGAGGCCGCATACGACGAACACGCCCGCCGCTTGGCCAAGCTGTACGAAAACCTCGGCACCGATTGATCGCTTGGCCAAGCGCGGTGCTTGAATAGAAGGCCAAGCGCTGGTTGAATCGCTTCNCATGAAAGAGCAACCGCTGCGCACGACGGTCATCGGCAGCTACCCGTTCCCCGGCTGGCTCGAGTTCGCCTGCCAAAACCTCGACGAGTTTGGCGACGCCGACCGGGAGGAGATGATCGACGATGCCGTGACCACCGCGTTGCACGACCAATACGCCGCCGGGCTGGACGTGGTCACCGATGGCGAACAGACGAGGCTCGATTTTAACCTGTCGTTTTACGGCTTCCTCGAGGGCATCGAACTTGAGAGCGCGCCGACGAGGCGCTTCGGCCCGCCGGCCCACGACCAGCGTGGCAAACACAAGATCAGCTGGCCNTTNGAGGCACCNAANGGGCTNGGCACGGTGGACGATTTCANGCGCCTCCAGCGNCTGGNNACGNGCAANGCNACGCTCAAGGCCAGTGTCCCCGGCCCGTACACGCTCGCCGGGCGGCTGCTGCCCAACCGCCGCTACCCCGACCGCTGGGCCATCACCGAGGAACTGATCCCGATCGTCGCGCGTGAACTTGAGAATCTCGTCGCCGCCGGCTGCACGGAGATCACCGTCGATGAGCCGTCGATGAGCTGCTACGCGCACCGGGAGGACACCAAGCAGTTCGTCGATATTTTCAACCGCACCGTCGAGCCGGTCGCCGGCAACTGCCGCCTGTCCACGCACCTCTGCTTCGGTAACTACAAGGGCCGCGCAGTCGGCCTGCGCCAGTATGCGCCGATGTTCCCCGATTTCCTCGAGTTCAACGTGGACGAACTGCACCTAGAGATGGCAAGCCGTGAGTTCGCGGAACTGGAACTGATCGGCGAAATCGCGAAGCACAAGGACATCGCCGTCGGCATCATCGACGTGAAGAGCTACTACATCGAGACCGTCGAGGACATCGCCGGACGGGTGCGCCGCTGCCTCGAGCTTGCCCCGGCCGACCGGCTAGCCTTCGCGCCGGACTGCGGCCTCAGCCAAACCGCGCGCTGGGCCGCGAAGCAAAAACTGCACAACATGGTTGAGGGCGTCGCGCTCGTCCGCAACGAACTCGGCACTGCATGATCAAGCCGGCCCTGCAAGGCGAGGCATTCCTCGCGGACGTCCGCGAGGCCGCCAACCTGCGGGATGACCTGCATCTTTGGTGGCTTGGCCAAAGCGGTTTTCTCGTTCAATGGCGGGGCAGCCATCTGCTATTCGATCCGTACCTTTCCGACTCGCTCACGCGCAAATACGCCGACACCGACAAGCCGCACACGCGCATGACTGAGCGGGTCGTTTCGCCGGACGAACTGGACTTNATCGACATCGCCACCTCGAGTCACAACCACACCGACCATCTNGACGGNGANACGCTGNCGCCCNTGATGCANGCCAACCCGGAGATGCAACTGCTCGTNCCGNCGGCCAACCGCGCGTTCGCCGCCGNGCGNCTGGGCNTTGACCCCGACNAACTCGAGTCCGTCGATGCCGGGCAATCCATCACGCTTGGNCCAGTGCAAATGCACGCCGTCCCGGCCGCCCACGAGGAACTGGCCCGGGACGAACTCGGGCGTCATCAATTCGTCGGCTACGTGGCCCAGCTTGGCCCGTGGACGATTTATCACAGCGGTGACACCATCCCGTACGACGGCNTGGAGGCAGTTTTACGGCAGTGGNAAATCGATGTTGCGCTGCTGCCTATCAACGGCCGTCGCCCCGAACGCCGGGTCGCCGGCAACCTGTGGGGNCGCGAGGCCGCCCGCTTGGCCAAGNCCATCGGCGCGCGAACCGCCATCCCGTGCCANTACGATATGTTTGAGTTCAACACNGANACCCCGGGTGAATTCGAGACCACCTGCCAAGCNCTNGGCCAAGCGCACCACACCCTCCAAGCCGGTCAGCGCTGGAGCAGTTGCGGGCTGAAGTAAACCTGTT
This sequence comes from Verrucomicrobiales bacterium, assembly GCA_002686755.1. Lineage (GTDB taxonomy): Bacteria > Verrucomicrobiota > Verrucomicrobiia > Limisphaerales > UBA1096 > UBA1096. Next base: position 6,404 of record NYYJ01000100.1, on the reverse strand, counting down.
AAGAGAATGGTACGCCCGNCAGGACTCGNNCCTGTAGCATCCAGTTTCGGAATTAACTGAATTTATTCTGAAGCAATTTCTTGCCGTTATATCTAACTCTTTTTCATAAACTTAAAACTTATCCGAAAAAGAAAAATTTAATGAATAAAACATTTTTTTGACTCTCAATGATGGGTTTTTATCCACCAGACAAGGGGGCATGCCTAAAGCATGATTTTATTTGGAAGAGGAGGAAGAAAAGTGGTACGCCCGACAGGACTCGAACCTGTAACATCCAGTTTCGGAAACTGACGCTCTATCCAATTGAACTACGGGCGCANCCAGCGCGGGGTTTGTGTGCCTTAGNTNCNTCCGGTTTTCAAGGGTATTATTCGCCCAAACAAAAAACCCCGCTGGCTACAAAGCCAACGGGGTGAATTCTCAAATTGGGTCGCGAGCTACTCCCCGGCCGGCTTGTAGCTCATGACCACATTGTCTCCCTGGATGGCAATCGACGTGATTTTCATCTTCGTGTCATCCCCGGACTGCAGCTTATAGAAGCGCATGCCGCCCGACTTGGCCACCGTGATGGTTTTCGCAGTATCATCGATGACAGCTGCCGCCTCGGCTGCGTACGGCCCGGTCACGGCGGGTGCCGAATGCAATGCGAGGGTTGTTACCGGCTTCGCGGTGACGCTGACCTCGAGAGTCTGTTTGCCCATGGCATTTTCATCGTCCAGCACAATCACGGTCACGTTGTACACCTCGGTTTCCGCCTGGTTGTCAACCGACCATTGGATCAACCCGTCTCCCGACACCTGCATGCCCTTCGGTTCGTTCTCCAGCACGTATCTCAATGTTGAATTGTCGTCGTCGACATCATTCGCAACGACCTGAACCTGCACGGTACCACCGGCGTTGACGGCCACCGGAGCCAGCGACCCAACAGTGGGCGCGAGATTTGCCTTGAGGGNGGCCTGCACGGACACCACCGACTTGAGTCCGGCAACATCGGTCACTTCAATGTCCAACTTGTAGTCGCCCGCCACTGCACTCTTGGTTGTCCAACTGAACTTGCCCCTGAAACCATTCCGGCTGCTACCCTTGAATCCGTCGGGGTTGTTCAATGCCTTAAAGGTCAGGTTGCCACCTTCCGGATCCGATGCGGTGACCGTGAACGCCACCTTTTCGCCAACCTTCAGGGTCAATGCCTCGATCGCCTCAACCATAGGTGCCCCGTTCACGACCACCTTGAGTTGCTGGCTCGCGCTCGCGCCAAGCGGATCCGTCACGACAGCTTCCGCCGTGTACTCACCGCTGTGGACTCCNGNCTGGGTTGCCCANGTGANNAAGCCGGTTTCNGAAACCTGCATCCCGTCCGGGGCGTTGTTGAGACTATAGGCCAAGGCCGACTTGTCGTCGTCGGCGTCTGCCGCCTCCAACTGCACATTCACGCTTTCGCCCGCCAGGATGTCCGCTTGGCCAAGCGCTGCCAAAGTCGGGGCGACGTTGGCCAAGACGTTGACCGCGACGGCCAACTCGCTCTTTACCCCGTGCGGGTCAGATGCAGTGAAACGAACCTCGTATTCCCCGACTTGGCTGGCCGACGGAATCCAACTAAAGCCTGACTCGGATTCGTAAGTTGACCCGGTCGGCAAGCCGCTCGCGGTCACGACCAAGTCCGTGTCATCCGCATCCGTGACAACCGGCTTGAACGCCAGAAGATGCTGCTCCTTGCCCGACTGCGACCCGATCTCCTCCCATTGGGGAGTGTGGTTCACGGTGACAGAGAAATTCCGCCCGGCAGCCAAGCCGTCCTGGTCAATCACGAGTATCCTGATCTTGTATGAATTGCCCTCGAGTCCACTGCCCACGCTCCATTGAATCAGGCCGGCCTTGGAGATGGTCATCGATTCAGGCCCGTTTTGGATTCCATACCTGAGCTTTGACAGGTCTCCCTCGTCATCGGCAACCACCTGCACCTCAAATGCTTCACCGGTGGATACGATGACAGGATCGATCGCCTCGATCGTCGGTGGAGCATTGACCAGCAGAAGAGCCTCGTCACTGACCTGGAATCCGACCGTGTTTGCAATGATAACGGTGTAGAACCCTTCGTCGGCCTTCGCAGCATTTTCGATAACAAGCGTGTTGCTGGTTGCGCCATCGATTGCTACGCCGTCCTTCTGCCACTGGAACGTCTTCGGCCCACTACCGGTGGCCAGCGCAAACATCGTCGCAGACTCGCCAGCGAGAATCTCCGCACCAACCGGCTGAAAGTTGATCGAGATAGGCTCGTCAACAATCACCTCTGCGTCACGGCTTACGACAGCCTCGATCGAGTTGCTGACCTTGACGTGATAACTGCCGCTGTCGGCAAGTGTTATGCCGGGCAATTCCAACCCGGATCCGGTCGCCCCATCGATCTTCCTCGACCCATAATACCATTGGTAGGCGTACGGGCCGCTTCCGCTCACGACCACACTCAAGTTTAACGTCCCAGCAATTGCAACATGCGTGTCGTTGGGCTGAACTGTAATCTCCAGCGGAAGCAGGACATTCAACGTGGCAGCATCACTGACAACCGCGCCATGGGGACTTTGAACGATCACCGTGTAGTCCCCGTCATCCGCCGCTCCGACAGACTCGATGGTCAACGTATCCGCAGTAGCACCATCGATATCCACACCATCATGCTGCCACTGATATGTAAAGGGAGCTGTGCCGCTCGCCTCAACCGTGAACACCGCACTCCTTCCCTTCTCCACGGTTTGCCCAAGCGGCTGGGTCACGATCCCCGGGGGAAGGTTGACCACCAGCGTCGCGGCATCACTCGTGACCGTGCTGACCGGGTTGCCCAGGACTGCATGATAGTCACCTTGATCGCCTGCGCCGACACTGCTTATCTGCAACGAAGACTGGGTGGCACCGTCCACGACGGTTCCATCGTGATACCATTGATAAGTGACCGGGTTGGAGCCGTTGGCGAGCACATCAAAAACAACCACTGCACCAGCGACCACCGACTGCGCCTGTGGCTGTTGAGTCAAAGTCAGCGGTGTCAGGACGAGAACATCGACGGCCTCGCTGTTCGTGATGCCCGCCTCATTGGACACCTCAACGGAGTAGCTGCCTTCATCCGACAATTTCAAGCCGGTGAGGTTCAGTGCCGTCTCGGTCTGTCCCTCCAAGACGACACCGTTTTGCCGCCACTGATAGGTAACCGTGCCGGATCCAACCGCCTCGACGCTCAACGAAAGGTCGCCACCGACCGCCACCGCGCCGCCTGTCGGTTGTGTTTGAATCTCCGGTGGGGCGACAACCGTCACGCTCGCAGTCGCACTCGTGACCGTTCCCGCCGTGTTGGTCACGGTCACGTGATAACTACCTGCATCACTCGATGTCGCAGCGGAGACGGAATAATTCGACTCGCTAGCTCCAGTGATAGACTGGTCATCCTTGTACCACTGATAAACGAGATCCTTCCCAGTTGCTGAGACAGACAGCAATAACCGGGCATGTTGGCCAATGGTTTTCGCGCTGGGCGAAGCCACAATACTTGGGGGCTCAATGACACTGATTTGAACGACGGCACTCACGGTCGTTCCCACCGTGTTGGTCACTTCAACCGTGTAATCCCCGGCATCAACTACCGTGAGGCTGCTTAATTGCAGGGAACTGTTCACCGCCCCGCTGATCGAAACGCCATCCCTCTTCCACTGGTAAGTCACCGCCAGGTTGCTGGCGGCCGTAACAGACAACTCGGCGTCAGCTCCGGCGATGACTGACATTGACCCGCTCAACGAAGAAATCACCGGGGGCGCATCCACCGCCAGAGTAGCCGTGTCACTCAAGACACTTCCCGTTGGGTTCGTGACAACGACCTGATATTCGCCAGCTGCCGCTTCGTCCAGGTTGGCCAGGCTCAATGATGCTGAAGTTGCTCCGGCGATCGCCTCGCCATTATGTGTCCACTGATACGTGATCGGGTCGGAACCAATCGCAGACACCGCCAGTGAAACGCTTCCGCCAAGCACACCCCGCATGTCTCCCGGCTGCGCCTCGATGGTGACCGGTTGCACCACGCGAACCGGAATCGCGTCGCTCGTCGTGACGCCGGCAAAGTTGCTGACTTCAACCGTGTAATCCCCTGCATCGGCGTATTGCAGATTAGCCAAGCTCAACTTGGATGTGGTCGCTCCATCAATGAGGTTACCATCACGACGCCATTGATATGTCAAGACGGTGTCCGCCAGTGGGTTGCTGGCAACGACTTCCAGAACAATCGCCCCGGCCAGCAGGCCATCGGCGCTTTCCGTCACGGAATCCAAAGTCGGCACCTTGGCCAATTCGTGGTTCAACTGCACCGTACCGGTTTCACCGCCGACACCGTCGACGGCAACCAGATAGGTGACCCCCTCCTCAGCAGCGAACACCACCTCGCTATCCTGACCGTCATCTCCCCCGTCATTGTTGCTGGCAACCTCATCAATGGCATCCCAACCCGTCCCGGAACCCACCTTGTAGATTGCCAAAACGGTGTTGAAGTCACTGTTATCGGTGTTGATCTTGGCAGTACCACTCTCGTCCGGTGTGAAGGTTGTCCACGCAGAGGCACCACCCGTGGTGCCGGCATGATTCGGTTCACCCGGATCTTTCGCCGCCCCTGTGGTGTTGTAAACCGTGGAACCAGTGAATGAAAATTCTCCTGGCATCTTCTTAAGCTGCCGCAACTTGGTGATCAATCTCGGGAGCAGATCCGGACCGCCAAGAATTGGCTCATTCAATTTATCGCCTGTATCATTTCCGGTATCTCCGCCACCTGTGACAAAAGCACTCAGATCCAGCTTAGTGTTGACCTCGACCTCAGGCGCATCCTTGATCAGGTTTATCGTGAGTTGGGCAACCTCACTGACCACGGACTCACCGCCGGAAGTAACCCGAACGGAATAGGCACCAGCATCGACGACCTGCAAATGCTCCAGAACCAGACTCTTCGACACTTCACCCACGATCCACTTGCCCTCCTTAAGCCAAGCGTAGCCTATCTGCCCGGTTTCCACTTCCAACGACACATCAAACTTGATCTGGCCGCCGACCAACCCGGTCTGTGAGAGCGGATGCGCTGTGATTACCGGCAACGCCGAATCAGTCTCCTCCAGCGACCAACTCAACGCGACATCACCCGTGGCACCATTGAATCCGTCAATCGCAATGTGGTAAACGCCGCCCTGCACCGCGTTAAACCGGATCACGCTTGTGAGGTACCCCCCAGAATCAGCATCTGAAGCGCGTGAAACCAAGTTCCCAAGCGCATCGCCGGTGTAAGCCGCAAGCGTAGTGTCAAATGTGCTGCCCTGCGTGGAGAAGGTCACAATGCCGTTTGCCGGAGCGGTCCAACTCGTCCAGACCGATACACCTGCAGCGCGGTCACCGTGCCTAGGCTCTCCATTCTCAGCAGTGGCACCGACATTACTGCCCCGGTAATTGCCTGTGCTTCCGCTTGAAGCCACAGCATCGGCGAATGCATCCCCCAACACAATGGGATCAGCCTTCACACGGAGATTCATCGTGCTGCTGGGCAAGGCACCGCCCTCGGTGCCCACGTTGAGGCTATAGCTGCCCGAATCGGCCAACGTGACATTACTCAACACCAACGTCTGAGCCGTTGCCCCTTCGATATTCACTCCGTTCTTCAGCCACTGAAAGTTGAAGGTTCCAAACCCTGAAACCTCTGCCGTCAGGGTAACAGTAGATCCCGGATCAACCTCCTTCAATGGATCCAATGCACCCACGGTTGGCGGCAACAAGACCTCGACGGTCGCTGTAGAACTGGTCACGTCGCCAACTTCATTGCCAACCACGACGCTGTATACACCGGCGTTAACCTCTTCGGCATCAGAGATTAGAAACTCGGATGAATCAGCACCGTCAATTGGGCTGCCATCCTTCTGCCATTGATAGGTCAACGGTTTACTACCACTCGCTACGACAGCCAATCCATAAGGTTGACCCTGCCGAACCTGTCCAGACACAGGTTGGGTTACGATCGACACCGGTTGAGCCACACGAAGTGATGCCGTTTGGCTGATTTGATCACCTGCAGCGTTGCTCACCAAAACCTGATAACCCCCCGTATCGGCAGCGCTCACGCTACTGACCGTGTAATTCGCTGAAGTCGCCCCGGTAATCTTTTCACCGTTCTTGAGCCATTGGTAGGTAATCGGGGAGGTGCCATCTGCTGTGACCGCAAAGGTGACACTGGTTCCGGTCGGGGCCAACCGGCCTTGTGGCTGTGCCGTAATTTTAACCGCAGACCTAATCGTAACAGTGACGCTGTCACTGGTGATGGAACCGGCGTTGTTTTCGACAAGCACGGAATAGACGCCCGCATCAGCGACCTTGACTCCTTCAACAACCAATGT
>NYYJ01000099.1 GCA_002686755.1 Verrucomicrobiales bacterium | reverse complement strand
ACCTGTACGGCAAACATTCGCGCACGCCCGGTACGTACGCGGCCAACTGCATCCTCGCGCGACGTCTGGCCGAGCGCGGCGTGCGATTCATCCAGTTGTTCCACGTTGGCTGGGACACGCACGGGAGTCTGTCGCAGCAATTACGCATGCAGTGCGACGACACCGATCTGGCCTCCGGGGCGCTCGTGCAGGACTTGCGCGAGCGCGGGCTGCTGGAGGACACGCTGGTGGTCTGGGCCGGGGAATTTGGCCGCACGCCGTACGTGCAGGGCAAGGTCGACTCCCCCAAGTACGGCCGCGACCACCACGGGCGCGCCTTCACGGTCTGGATGGCCGGGGCCGGCGTGAAGCCAGGCTACATCCACGGCGAAACGGACGACTTCGCCTACAACGTCACCCGCGACCCGGTGCATGTGCACGATTTTCAGGCCACAATCCTGCACCTGCTCGGTATCGACCACGAGCAGTTGACCTTCAAGTTCCAGGGCCGCCATCATCGGCTGACCGATGTCCACGGCCAAGTGGTGCGACCCGTCCTCGCCTGAGCGCTTGTTCGCTTGGCCAAGCTGCATTAGCCTGCCGCCTGCGTGGCTGCGAAAAAGACAGACAAGACAACCGGTGAGGTGCCGTTCGAGGAGGGGTTGAAAAAACTCGAGGCCATCGTCGAGGAGATGGAGGGCGACGATCTGCCGCTGGAAAAACTGCTCGAGCGTTACGAGGAGGGCACCCGCCTGGCCAAGGGCTGCCAGGCAAAGCTCGAGGACGCCGAGTTGAAAATTCAAAAACTGCAACCCAACGCCGAAGGTGAGGATAAACTCGTCGATGACGACTCCGTTGAATTCTAAAATGCCAAACGTCGAGACCCCCAACCGATACCTCGACATGGTCGACCACCCGGCCCATGTCAAGAAACTGACACTGGAGCAACTCGAGAAACTGGCGGATGAGTTGCGCGAGGAATTGATCCACGGCTTGGCCAAGCACGGCGGCCACCTTGGGCCGAATCTCGGCGTGGTGGAACTGACTCTGGCGATGCATCGGGTGTTCGAGACGCCGAAGGACAAGTTCGTCTGGGACGTCAGCCACCAGTCGTACGTGCACAAGCTGCTCACCGGGCGGAAGGAACGGTTCCGGACGATACGCACCACCGACGGGTTGAACGGCTTTGCGCTGCGCACCGAGAGCGAGCACGACTGCTACGGCGCCGGCCACGCCGGCACGGCGTTGTCGGCGGCGCTGGGCATGGCCGCCGCGCGAGACCAGCGCGGCAGCGACGAGGATGTAGTCTGCGTGTTCGGCGACGCGGCGCTGACCAACGGCATCTCGTTCGAGGCGCTCAACAACATCGCCCACACGACAAAAAAATTCATCGGCATCCTGAACGACAACGAATGGTCGATCGCCAAGAACGTCGGCGCGATCTCGAGCTACCTGAACAAGCTGATCACCAACCCGGGTTACAACCGGATTACACGCGATTTGCAGGCGTTTTTGGCCAAGGTGCCCACCGGCAAGCTGGCGCTGCGGCTTGGCCTGAAGGGGCAGGAAGCGCTCAAGGGCACCGTCACTCAGGCGGCGTTGAAACACAACGACGAGACGCTCGACGCCGACGGCCGCGGCGGCTTCGGCAGCAGCCTGGNGTTCGAGGAGTTCGGCATCCGCTACCTTGGGCCGATCGACGGGCACGACCTGCCGCTGCTGGTCGAGACGCTGGAGTTCGCCAAAAGCTGCGACCAGCCGATCGTCATCCACGTCATCACCAAGAAGGGCAAGGGCTTCAGCGCTGCGCTGGAGCATCCCGAGAAATTCCACGGCACCGGCCCGTTCAACCCGGAAACCGGCGAGAGCCTGCCCACCAAGTCCGGTACTCCCCCAAAATATCAGGACGTCTTTGGGCAAACGATGGTCAAGCTGTGCCAGAAAGACTCGTCGGTGATCGGTATCACTGCCGCGATGCCCAGCGGCACCGGCCTCGGCGCGCTGGAAAAGGCGATGCCGGATCGCTACTACGACGTCGGTATCGCGGAGGAACACGCGGTACTGTTCGCCGCCGGCATGGCCACGATGGGCTACCGGCCGGTGTGCGCCATTTACTCCACCTTCCTGCAGCGCGCATACGACATGATCATCCACGATGTCGCGCTGCAAAACCTGCCGGTGACCTTCTGCATGGATCGCGCCGGGCTCTCGGTCAACGACGGGCCGACGCACCACGGGTTGTTCGACATCGCCTACCTCAATTGCGTGCCCGACATCGTGGTGATGGCACCCGCCCACGAGGATGAACTGGCCGACATGATGTTCACCGCCACGCACCAGGATCGGCCGGCCTTCATCCGCTACCCGCGCGGCAACGGCGAGGGCATCGCCGTGAAGGAACAGCCGGCATTGATCGAGGTCGGGAAGGCGGAGGTGCTGCAAAACTTTTCCAGCAACGGCCAACCGAAGGTCGCCTTCCTTGTGCTGGGCCCGATGCGCGGCATCGCCGACGAGGCCATCGCGCAACTGGGCGCCGACAACATCGACGCCGCGATCATCAACCCCCGCTTCACCAAGCCGATCGACGCCGGCACCACCGAGTTTTTCGCACAAGCCTCCGAAGTGGTCGTCACGATCGAGGATCACGTGCTCCGAGGCGGCTACGGTAGTATCGTGCGTGACCATCTCGCCGATACCGGCATCTCGACGCCAGTCGTACGCATTGGCTGGCCGGACGAATTCATCGAGCACGCCTCGTCAGTCGCTTATTTGCGGGAGAAACACGGCCTCACCGGGGCCAACACCGCCGAACTTGTTCGCAAGGCGCTTGGCCAAGCGGCGGATGCTGACACAGTTCCCAACCAAGCGCTTGGCCAAGCGGCCGGCAAGTGACCGACGTGATGAAACGGCATTGCCACAACTGCGGCAGGGAGTGGGAACTTGACGGCCAACCCGGTCGCAGCGAGAGCTGCCACGGCTGCAACGAGGATTTGCGTGCCTGCCTCAACTGCGTGTTCCACGACCGCAGTGTCGCGTACCAGTGCCGCGAGCGCCGGGCCGAGCCGGTGACAGAAAAAAACCGGTCCAACTTCTGCGAATACTTCGACTTCGCGCTGCGCGACTGGAGCGGAAGCGGCGGCGTGAACAAGCCGGCCGAGGAGGCTAAAAACACGTTCGACCAGTTGTTTGGGGAGTGACCAGGCGGCCCCGCCGGAGACGGTTTCATTTTCCTGTCAAGCCTGTTTCATCGATGACAGCAAAAACTTTTTTTAAAAAAAAAACAAAATTGCGGTTGTCAGGAATTGTGGCGGTGTTTACGGTATCTGCCCTGCAACCAATAACCGAATCGTTAGCCCATGAAAAAAATCGACGCAATCATCAAGCCCTTCAAGCTTGAGGACGTCAAGGAGGCACTCGCCGCCGTTGGCGTTGAAGGGATGACCGTGACCGAGGTGAAGGGATTTGGGCGCCAGAAGGGACACACCGAAATTTACCGGGGCAGCGAATACACCGTCGACTTTCTCCCCAAGATAAAACTCGAAATCGTTTTGGAAGACGACCGCGTGCAGGACGCGATCGACGCAATCGTCAAGAGCGCCAAGACGGACAAGATAGGCGATGGCAAAGTCTTTGTCAGTTCGGTCGAGGAAGTGACCCGAATTCGAACCGGAGAGACGGGATCCGAGGCGATTTAGGGGCGTTCAAGTGCCGTCCGCGCGCGTTTCCTTATCCACAGCGTAAAAAGTGATGATCGGAATGCGGGATGGCGACGCAGCAGCCCTTGAGGCAATAACCGGTTGTGTGCGTGACATTTAAGTGAAACCAGGCTGTGAACAAGTTGTGGACAAGAGTTAATAGCTTCCGCTGGATTCGATGCGGGGATGCGAATACCTTGTCCGCCGGCTTGGACGATNAACCCGCGTCACAAGGCAGAACTCGACCAAGACAAGCAACCCGCCGGTTGGCATGACCTAACCAACTGGCAACCTTGAGTTTATGATTTATTATCCACCATCTTTTGAACCCAAGCGGGGCAATCCTCGTTGGCACGTTTTCCCCCTTTTAGGCAAACGAATGCCAGACACATGGACACGATTTCAAGGGCGCGATGGTAGCGAGTGAATAAAAACTGAAAAAAACCCTGCCACCAAGCGCCCGATGACCAACAACTTCGAAAAAACATGGCTGCAGGCAAGCGAAACCTTGCGCACCATGGTGAACGCCGATCTTTTCAACCTGTGGTTTGACCCCATCCGACCCGGTTCGATCAATGAGGATACAGCCGTCCTCATCGTTCCGAACGATTTTTGTGCAGTCTGGCTCAAGGACAATTACCTCGAACTGCTGCAGGATGTCCTGGCCCATATCACCGGAAAAAAACTGAACATCCAACTGGAGATTAACGAGACGATCGCGGACGAGGTCCACGTCCAGGCAACGGACACCTCCAAAGATGTGGCGGAGACACAACCCGTCAAGCGGGTGGCATCGACCAGACAACACGGTTCCTCCGAAAAACCGTTCAACCCGAAGAACACTTTTTCCACGTTCGTCGTCGGCGACAACAACAACTTCGCGCACGCGGCGGCAATGGCCGTGGCCCAGTCACCGGGCCGCTCGTACAACCCGTTGTTCCTTTACGGTGGAGTCGGTCTGGGCAAGACCCATTTGCTTCACGCGATCGGCCACAATGTGCTGAAGGAAAACCCGAAGTTGAAGGTCTCCTATCTTTCGTCGGAAAAATTCACCAACAAGTACATCGACGCGATCCAGAACAACGAGTTGACCAAGTTCCGGCGCACCTACCGCAAAACCGATGTCCTGCTGATCGACGACATCCAGTTTCTCTCCGGCAAAGAGCGCATCCAGGAGGAGTTTTTCCACACCTTCAACGCGCTTCACGAGGCCCACAAACAGATCGTGATGACCTGCGACCGGCCGGCCAACGAAATCAAAAACCTCGAGCACCGCCTGGTCTCGCGGTTCGAGTGGGGCTTGGTGACCGACATGCAGCCACCCGATTTCGAGACGCGCCTGGCCATCCTTCGCAAAAAAGGGGTCTCCCTCGGCGTGGAAGTGCCGGACGAGGTGGTCGATTTTCTGGCCAAGCGGATTCGCACCAACATCCGCCGCCTCGAGGGGGCGCTGATCCGTGTCTCCTCCTACCAGTCGCTGACCGGCAAGCCGGTCACCCCCAGCGCCGTAGAAGGCCTGCTTAAGGATGTCCTGCATGAGGAGGGGCGAACGGTGGTCTCGATCGAGAACATCCAGAAACGCGTGGCGGAGCATTACGACATCCGGCTCGCCGACATGACCAGCCGGCGGCGACCGGAAAACATCGCCTTCCCGCGTCAGATCGCCATGTATCTGGCCCGGGAGATGACCGGCAAGTCGCTCAACTCCATCGGCGAGGCGTTTGGCGGGCGCGACCACGGCACCGTGCTGCACGCCTGCCGGTTGGTGCGCGACCGGATGGAGCAGCAGACGGATGTGCGCCAGGCGGTGCGCTATCTCGAGGGCCAGATAGGCCGTTAATCCGCGCCCGCTTGGCCAAGCGGCAGGCCGAAGAATTTTGCCGGGCGGGCCATGACCGCCGCCGGGACGCCCAGTGCCTCCTTCAACGCCACGTCACGATCCCACGGATTCTCGATCGCATCGATCGACTGCATCTGTTTNCGGGTCAGGTTCAGCGGGAACGCCCAGGCCGTCACCGCCGCAGTGTTGGTGAGCGGAAAATCCGANCCGTACAGCAGCCGCCCCTCAAGCCGGTTCTCGGTGATCGCCTGCCGCAGGTAGCCCAGCTTGTTGACCTGTGTCATGCTTGAGATGTCGGCGTACAGGTTCGGGTAATCGCCCAGCATGCTGATCAACCTGTCGATGTCCTCCTGCCCGTCATTCTTGCCGGTGGATGCCACATGAGCGACGATCACCGTCACCCCCAGCGACAGTGGCAGNCGAAGCCGAACCGGGTCGGCGAGCTCATCCTGCGCGTGGGTGAACGAGCGCTCCTGCCCGGCGTGCGTCAGCAGCGGCAGCTTCAACTCGACCAGTTTCCGGTAAAACGACTCGTGCGCCGGGTCGGCCGGATCAATGAACTGAATGGACGGCAGCCACTTNAGCAGCCGCGCACCGTTGTCGCTGGCCCATTGAAGGCGTTCTATCGCGTCGGGCCGGTGGGGATTTATGCTCGCCCCAAAATGAAGATTCGAGTGCTTCGCCGTCTCGGCGGCGACAAACTCGTTCGGGATGTAAAATTCCGTCCGCTCGCGGTCGAGCCGGCCATCGGCGTCGATCACGCCGTCCATCGCGAGGACGATCGCGGCNCCCACCCGCTGGCTCTCCTCGATCCCCTTGGCCAAGCGCTCGAACAGCAGTTGATCCCCCTGCTCCTCCGCCTCGGCCAGGGTCACGCCGAACGCCTTCAGGTAAATGCCAAACCGGAAATTATTCCGCAGTTCACGCGAGACAAAGCAGCCGCTGCCGCCGGCACCGACGCCGGCCACATGGCAATGCATGTCGAGAATCTGCGCGTCGTGCCGCTTGGCCAACGGCAGGTACGGCCCGGAGAAAAACAGCTCCCGCAACAGGAGCAGCAACAACACGCCAACACCCAGCCCCTTGGCCAGGCGACCGCCCCACCGNCGCCAGCGGCCCCGGCGTGGGTGGCGTTCGTCCGGTTTTGATTCAGCTTCCATTCGTCAATCCAATCTTGAGTTTCAGGTTAGCCAGGCGCATTCTCGCGGCATGTCGGAGATAGCAGAGTTCCTCCATCACGGCGCGGAACAGATCACACCGAAAATCCTCGAGGGAATCCACAAAAAACTCCCCGCGCTCAAGTTGGAGATCGCCGAGATCGACGCGCCNGAGTATCCCCANCTNGTNGAGCAACTGGGNTTTTTGGCNGGCNTGGTNGAGGATCATGTCGAGGGNGCCGACGACGCCCTGCCGCTGGTCGCCGTNGCCGAGGCGGCGTACGCGCTGGTCTACGCNCANAATCAGCTTGGCCTCATNCCGAATCANCTGCCGCACATCGGNCACGCCGACNAGTCNTCNATNGTCCGGGCCATCCTAATCGAGAACGAACGCGTGCTTTCCGAATACGCCGAGAGGCAAAACATCGACTGGGTCACCGTCAAGCCGTGACCAACCGCTCGAGTGCGCCGGTCCACTCCCGCGCGTACCCGGCGTGATCCATCAGCGGCGAACGCCGCAACCTCTCCCTCAACCCTTCCGACCGCTTTGCCAAGCGCTCCGGGGCCTGACGCCAGTCGACCGCCTTGGCCACCAACGCCTCCCGGTCGGCGGCGATCCATTCCGGCAGACCCACGGCCGTCAACAGGCTCACCCCCTGCCGCGACACGTAGCTGTCGCCCTCCAGCGCCAGAATCGGCGTGCCCATCCAGAGGCAGTCCCCGGTCGTGACCCCGCCGTTGTACGGGAACGGATCCAGCATCAGGTCGATCCGGTTGTGCGCCTCGAGGTAGCCGCGCTCCGGCCCCTTTGCGACGAATAGCAACTGCCCGGCGCTGATGCCGTGCCGCTCGAACTTGGCCAAAAGCAAANCCTCGTGCGCCGGGTCATCGCGCACCAGCAGCATCAACCGAGCGCCGGGGCAGGCCCGTAGGATCGCGCTCCATGTCTCCACCGCCGCCGCGCTGATCTTGGCCGGATTATTGAGGCAGCCGAACGTGAACGGCGCGCCGCCGAGACACGGCAGGCCATCCGGCTCGGGGCTGTCGTCCGGCGCGCCGTAAACCCACGCCACCGACGNCAACCGCAGCAGTTGCTCAACGTANAGCGGCTCGGCGCCGGGCGGGTCGGCTTGTGCGTCGGTGATCCGCCAATCCACCGCCGACAACCCGGTCGTGTTCGGGTAGGCAAACAGAGCGGCCTGGATCTGGGCAGGCTTGCGAGCCAGCACCCCCAGCCTGTTCCCGGAGGTGTGCCCGGAGAGATCGATGAGGGCATCGAGCCGGTCGGCTCGGATCCGCTCCGCCAAGGCGTCATCCGGCAACGCGGCGATGTCGTTCCACTGCGCCACCTGTTCGCGGTAACGGCGTTTGGCCGGCGAGTCGGCAGCAGAGTTGTCGTACACGATCGGCGTCACCCGGTCACGGTCGAGCTGGCGCCACAGCGCCGAGGCCATCCGGCCAACCGGGTGATACCGGAAGTCGGCCGACAAAAAACCAACCCGCATTGGCCGGCGACCATCGTACGCCGGCCGCTCTGGCGACTCCGCTTGGCCAAGCGCCTGGCCAAAGCGCCCGCCCCATTCGCGGTGTGCGGAAGCGATCTCCTCCCGGCGAATGCCGGAGTCGTACTGCATCGCAAAGATCAGATTGCTGAAGGTGGCCGGGGCGTCTTGATGAATCTCAAGTGACTGCCGGTAACAATCGATCGCCCGGCCGGCCTCGCTCAGGTCGAGCCAGGCGTTGCCGAGGTTGGAGAGAATGAACGGATCGGCCGGTCGCAGCTCCAGCGCGCGCCCGTACGCCTCGACCGCCTCGCCGGTCCGACTCAGGTCGCGCAGCAGGTTGCCCAGCCGTATGTGGCCGCGCACGAGCGACGGATCCAATTCCACCGAGCGCTGCAATTGGCCAAGCGCCTCCGCCGGTTGCCCGGCCTCGGTAAGCGCGGTGCCGAGTTGTAGGCGGGCATCGGCGTCGTCGGGGGCTTCGTCGACCCGGCGTCGGAGACTCGCCAACGACCCGGAATTTTCACCCCCATCGCTCACGCTCAAAGCTGAGTCTTGCGGGCGATCTTCCAAATGCGGCGGTCGCTCCGGACGTAAAGCGCGCCGTTCGAGACCGCCGGCGAGCATTGGATCATCTCGCCCAGATCCATCTCGCCGGCGATGCGCCCCTCCGGCGCGGACAGGTCGACCACCTGCGCCCTGCCCTCCTCGTTGAAGGCGTACAGGTGGTTGTCGGCAACGACGGGCGAGCCGCCGAACGGCCCGTCGAGGCGCAGTTGCCAAAGGCGTTTGCCGCTGTCAGTGTCGCCGCAAGTCAGCACGCCGGCGTTGTTGAGGCTATAAACCCGGTCACGATGCACGAGTGGAGTCGCCGTTCCTGGACGCAGCCGAGACGAGCGCCACTTCTGCTTGAACGAAGCTCCATCGGAAGCCAATTCGAGCGCTGTAACTCCGTGGGAGGGCACATATAACACGCCATTAGCCAGCACGCTCGACGGGATCGTCGATGCGCCGTCATCATAATGCCACGCGACCTCGCCGTTCGCCGGGTTCACGGCATGGATGCCCTTGGCGGACTGCAGCAGCACCCAGTCCCGGCCGGACTCGGCCCGGTGCACCATCGGCGTCGTCCAGTTGGCCGACTTGGGTCGCTGGATTCGCCACCGGTTGGTGCCGTCCGCTTGGCTCAGCCCGGCGGTGAACGACTCGCTGTCGTTCTCAATCTGCGCCACCAGCACCCCGCCGGCCAGCACGAGCGACGAGGCCATGCCAAGGCTGTTGCGGGCGTTCGGGTAATCCACCGTCAAGCCGCGCAGCCACCGGAGGTTACCGTCGAGGTCGAGGCAAAACAGATCGTTGGAGGAAAACAGCGCAAACAAAAGGCGACCATCCGTCACGGGTGTGGGCGCAGCAATGCTAGTTTTCTTGTGGCACATCGTGCTCCCCATTGCCCAGAACCGGCGTTGCCAAATCACCGAGCCGTCTGCGGCGTTTAGGCAGAGTATGTGCAACCTGTCCTCTCGTGTACCACCACTTGCAGTGATAAAAACGCGGTCGCCCACGACCAATGGGCTCGATAACCCACGGCCAGGAAGATCAATCCGCCAAGCGATGTGTTTCTTCACATCGAGCGCGACCGGCAGACCAACTTCATCCGAGATCCCGTTACCCAGCGGCCCGCGAAAACTAGGCCAATCCCCTGCAATCAAGCCGTGGCTCAAAACTGCAAAAGTGAATGTGAATAAATGTTTTATCATCATAGACTATTTACTTCGCTGCTACTTTTTCTTCTTGTTGGCGGAATGAATGGCCGTGCCGGTGGCGTCGCACACGCGCAACTGGAACTGCCACTGCACCGTCCAATCCTCCACCTGCTCGTTCTGGCACGCCTTGACGAGGATCGCGTTGCGGCCCTTCCGCAACTGCACCGGCAACTGGTACTGGTCGATCCGCATCCCGCGATGGTATTCGTCGCGCCCAAAAACCAGCTCGCCGTTAAGCCAAATTTTCCACGCATTCTTACAGCCGAGCCGCAGTTGCGCCGGACGGTCGGTGGCGGAGACAAATTCAGTCTGCGCGTAGCCGGTGACTTCCTTGAGATCGCCGTATGGCTCGTTGAAATCGACCATGCCGTATTCGTCATCCGTCGAGTACGGCCGCCACATTATCCTGCCGTTGAGTCCGTCGTACGAGACGGAAAGGGCCGCGTTTTTCTCCGGACCAAACTCCGCAGCGAACCCGGCGCGATCCTTGTTGTGAAACGGCCCGGCCAACTGCCAATCGACGAGGAACCCGAAGTGCCGCGTCAGGTTCACCTTGCGCCCAAGCTCCCGCAGCGCACCGGAGATAGAGTTGATTTGGTCGAGATCCCGGGCGGCATCCAGTGCCTGCCGGTAAAGCAGAACGGCGGCTGGTTTGTTGCCGTCCTTGGCCAAGCCGTCCGCCTGGCCCAGCAGCCGCTCGACCGCCTCGCGGCGAAGATCCACGCTGGGATCCCCCAGCAGCCCAGGCACGAGTTGCTCGGCCGCCCCGGCGTCCACGCGCCGGATCAACTCGAATGCCAGCGCACGCGGCCGAGCTTCGTGGCGTTTGTTGAGCATAAATTCCCCCAGCGCCACCACCGGCAACTGGCCGCCGTTGGCCAAGGCGTTGCCAGCGATCACCTCTACCGCACCGCGCAGGTAGTTCGCCGCGAACGGGTTCGCCCCATCCATCGCGGCGAGCAGCGCCGGGAGCGTATCGGCCCGTCCCTTGGCCAGGCGTTGCAGCGCCTGGCCCGCGGCTGCGTTGCCGTGCCCCTCCGCGCCGACGGCGTGCAACGACGCCACTGCCTCGTCGAACTCACCCGCCGCAGCTTGGCCAAGCGAGGCCAGGACAAGCGCCGACATTGCCGCAACTATACAGGAAAGCTTCACGCGCGAAAAACTAACGGCAGCCCCGGCGCGACAAAAGCTTTTTGGAGGGAAAAGCGCCCCGCTTAGCCAAGCGCTTGGCCGGGGCAGACTCAATAGTAGGCGCCGAAGAGGATCATCATCTCGTCGGTGCTGCGCAGGCCAAAGGTGACGGTCTCGTCGGTCCAGTTGTTGTAGGTGGTCTTGAGCCGGATTTTCTCGCCGGGCCTCACCACCAACGGCGGGTCGAACTTCATCACCGGCGGATGTTCCCAATCGTAGGAGATGTAGAGCAACTCGCCATCCCGTTTACCACCGGCGATCTCGACACGAAACTCGATCGTCTTCTCATGTGAATGGGAGAAGAGCTGGAAAATATTCATCGTCTCGTTTGCGCGAAAGTCGGCAGTCACCGTGGTTTCCTGGTTGGGTGGCAGCTCAATATCAGTGTTGTTCATGTTGATGATCTTGGCCTCGTGTTTCACTGCCGACTTGTCGATGGCGTGAAGATTCATATACACCTCGCCGGTGGATGGCTCCCCGGTGCGATTAACGTAATGCGTGTTCAGGTCAAGGCCGGTCCGCGCCGGTAGTTTAAGAGCCACTCCCTCAGGAAACTTGTAATCCAGGCGCGGAGTCTGTGTGCCGGCAAAAAAGTCATGAAACGCCATTGACGCCAGTACGAGCGGATCGTCAGAACCATCAGGCAAGTGCAAATCGCGAATTTCGTTCGGAACGAACAGTCGCTTGGCCAGCGAGAAAAACGGGCTGGACGAGTCCAGCAGGTAGCCGATGAAATGATGGCTGCCAGCGCGCATCTCGATCTGGACGCGATTCACATACATCGGACTCGGATTGTTCAAATTCTTGTACATGAAGAATTCGCGCTCAAAATTAGCTGGTACATCGAACGGCCCAACATGCAACTGGATGCCATTGTCCGGCTTGGCCAACGGCGTGAACGGCGGCGGCGCGTACCGCTCGAGATTCGCCAAGTCTGCCACCTTGGCCACGGTGCCGTGCTCCGGCGCGCCCTCGAGAATCCATTGCAGGATGAATTTCAACTCGCCATTTGTCAGCGGCTCCATGCCGAGCGGCATCAACGAGCCATAGCCAGGGTGGTCATCGTAAAAATGTTGTTGCTCGGCAGCGTTGATTTTCTCCCAAAGAAAACTTTTGCCCACACTGGCTAAACCCTCGGTGCCGACAAGTTCCAGCCTGTCCTCGAGCGCGTAGGTGTTGGCCGGCTTGCGGTTGACAAGTTGTTCGTAGGCGATTTCCGGCGTCAGGATCAGCTTCGACTGCCGGGCAAACGCCGTGCCATCGCTGTGGCAGCCGGCGCAGTTCGGCCCGAGGATGCGGTCGCGGATGATTCCCCACGTCGACATGCCGCCCTCGTAGCGCACTCGATAAAATCGGCTTTGCGTGGCGTCGCCCGTGTCCTCGAACACCGTTTCTCCTTCGGTCGACTGCAGCAGATCGACGTCACGCCACTGCTTCAAATCGGCCGAGCTTTCCACATGAAAGCCATCACCGAGAAATTGGGTAAAATAGTTCACCGCCGGGCCGTCGACGCGAAACTGGAACTGCCCCGCTTGGCCAAGCCCCTTTGGCTTCAGCGCAAATTCCAGCCCGCCGGAGTCGTGCCCATCCTCGTGCCCATCACCCCCGTCATGCCCCGGCCCGGCCACGGCCAATCCCGCACCGCAAACCAGACCCAACAAGCCAATCAATCGCTTAATCATCAAACCGAAAAACGGCACACCCGATATCGGGACAAGGTTACTTGCCCTCGTTCTTTTCCTCGTGCGATTTTTTTTTGCCCACGGCGAGTGTGGACGGATCAACCTCGAAATCCATCCGCACCAGCCGCCGCGACTGGTCCTCGCTCGGGGCGCTGGCCGGCACCGCCTTGAGTTGCTTCATCCCAGCCGGGAAATAGATCAGGAACGTCGAGCCGGTACACAGCGTCGCCGCGAGACACCACCAAAACAGCCAGTCGTACTCCAGACCGAACTGGTTCCGCCCGCCCAGCACACCCCAAGCCACCACAAACATTTGCAGCACCGTGGCGCACTTGCTGACAAAATGCGGCTGGATCTTCATCTTGCCACACCAATGCGTGACCACAAAAAAACCGAGCAGCAAAAACAGGTCACGCCCGAACACCATTCCAATCATCCAGATCGGTAGTTGCGGGAGGTGGTCGCTCGAAAAACTCAGCACCACCAGCCCGGACACGAGCAGCAGCTTGTCCGCCATCGGGTCGAGGAACGCCCCCAACTCGCTGCGCTGCCGAAAGCGCCGCGCGATGTAGCCGTCGATCCCGTCGCTGACCGCCGCCACGAGGAACGTCCCCACCGCCGTCCACCAACTCAGCACTGTGCCGGTGTCCGCATAGTCGAGAAGCGAAATCACGAACACCGGCACCAGCATCAGCCGGAAAATCGAGATGTAATTCGGGATCGTCATCCGGTGTCCACTTTTCCATCTGTTATCCCAGCACGCCTTTCACCAAATTGCCGTGCACGTCGGTCAGACGGAAGTAACGGCCCTGATACTTGAACGTCAGCCGTTCGTGATCGATGCCCAACAGGTGGAGGAGCGTGGCGTGGAAGTCGTGCACGTGGACGCTGTCCTCGACGACGTTGTAGCCGTAGTCGTCCGTGCGGCCCACGACGGTGCCACCCTTCGTGCCCCCGCCGGCCATCCACAGCGAGAAGCAACGGCCGTGGTGGTCGCGCCCGAAGTTGTCCTTGCCCAGCGCACCCTGGCAGTAGTTGGTGCGGCCAAATTCACCGCCCCAGATGACAAGCGTGTCGTCGAGCATGCCGCGATTCTTGAGATCCTTGACGAGTGCGGCGGAGGCTTGGTCGGTTTCGCGGCATTGGTTGCGCAGTCCGCCCGGCAGTCCGCCGTGTTGATCCCAGCCGGGGTGGTATAGCTGGATGAATCGCACGCCGCGCTCGGCCAGTCGCCGCGCCTGCAGGCAGTTGGCAGCGAATGTGCCCGGTTTTTTTACGTCGTCGCCGTACATCTTGAGCACCTGCTCCGATTCGCCGGAGATGTCGGTGACCTCCGGGATGGAGGCCTGCATGCGAAACGCCATTTCGTACTGGGCGATGCGCGACTCGATTTCGGCGTCCGGGTTCCCGGCAAGTTGCAGTTCGTGCAGTTCGCGGAGGCGGTCGAGCATCATGCGACGGCTTTTGCGGTCGATGCCGCTTGGGTTTTGCAGGTGCAACACCGGGTTGGCCCCGGAGCGGAAACGCACACCTTGGTTTTCCGAAGGCAAAAAGCCGCTCCCCCAGAGTCGCGATACGAGTGGCTGGCCGCCTTTGCCCTTGGTGACCATGACGACGAACGACGGGAGGTTGTCGTTGGCGCGGCCGAGGCCGTAGTTGAGCCACGCGCCGATGCTCGGTCGGCCGGGGAACTGCGAACCGGTCTGCATGTGCGTAACGCCCGGGCCGTGGTTGATCGCCTCGGTGTGCATCGAGCGCACCAGGCAGAGATCGTCCGCAATGCCGGATATGTGCGGCAGGGCATCACTGATCTGCAGACCGCTCTGACCGTGAGGCGCAAACTTGAACGGTGAGCCGGCCAACGGCAGCGACGCTTGGTTGCCTGACATGGCGGTCAGGCGTTGGCCCTGCCGGATTTCGTCCGGCAGCTCGGTGCCGTGTTTTTCGATCAACGTCGGCTTGGGATCGTACAGGTCGAGCTGCGACGGGCCACCGCTTTGGAACAGGTAAATCACCCGCTTGGCCTTGGGCGCGAAGTGCGCGGCACCAAGCGCGCCTCGGCCGTTGGTCGTGCCGAGTAGTGCGTCCGGCTTGAGCAGGCTGCCCAGCGCGATGCCGCCCAGACCCATGCCGAATGAGTTCAGGAAACCGCGCCGGCTCATCCCGACGGTGGATTCAAATCCAGTGCAAAAAGGCGTTTTCATTTATCTAAAGTCATCGTTTGACCACGGTTTCGTCAAAATTCATTAGTGCTTTGGCGAGCACGCCGGCGGCGGCCACGCGTGGCTTGGCCAAGCCGCTTGGTTCCGGGCTGGCACCGGTGCCGAGAAACGCATTGGTGGCCTTGGC
>NYYJ01000098.1 GCA_002686755.1 Verrucomicrobiales bacterium | reverse complement strand
CCGAGGCCGACTGCCTCATCCTCGACATGGAGACCAATGGCGGCCGGGTGGACATCACCGAGGAGATTTTTGACATCGTCGGTAAGTTCAAGGGCGAGACAGTCACCTACGTCAACAAGGACGCCTACTCCGCCGGGGCGTTCATCGCCGTGGCCACGCAGAAAATCTACATGGCGCCGCAGAGCGTCATCGGTGCTGCCGCGCCGATCATGATGAGCCCGACCGGCGGTGTCTCCGAGATGCCGTCCACGATGGAGGTGAAAATGAACTCCGCCATCCGGGCCAAGATCCGCACGCAGGCCGAAAAAAACGGCTACGCCGTCGACGTGATCGAGGCGATGGTGGACAAGAGCAAAAAGCTCGAGCGCGACGGCAAGATCATCTGCGAGGAGGGCGACATCCTCACGCTGACCAACCTCGAGGCCGAGGCGAAACACGGCGAGGCCCAGACCCGGCTGCTCTCCTCCGGTACGGTCGAGAGCATCGACGCGCTCATCAGCGAGCTGGGCTACGCCGGGGCGGTTCGGGTCGATATCCAGCCGCTCGGCGCGGAGCAACTCGGCACATGGATCAACGCCATCAGCCCGCTGCTGCTGCTGATCGGCATCATCGGCCTGTACATCGAGTTCAAGACTCCCGGCTTCGGCGTGTTCGGGGCGATCGGCATCACGTCGCTGGTGGTGTACTTCTTCGGCGGCTACGTCTCCGGGCTGGCTGGCATCGAGTGGGTGGCCGTTTTCGTGCTGGGCGTGGTGCTGGTGGCGGTGGAGTTACTCTGGCTGCCGGGCACCCTTGTCATCGGCGCGATGGGAGTGGTCTGCATGCTGATCGCGCTGGTGATGGGCATGACCGACATCTACCCCGACATGCCGTGGTTCCCAAGTGGCGATGGCGCGGGAGGCGAAGGCGCGCCGCCGGTCGAGGGAATCGACTTCGCGCTGCCGGACTTCTCCAAGCCGATCTTCGACCTGACGGTCGCCTTCCTGCTCTCCATCCCGGTCATTTGGGCCTTGGCCAGGTACCTGCCGCACACGGCCTTTTTCGCCAAGTTCGCCTCCGAGGCGGCCAGCGGGGTCGAGTCCGTTGCCGCTGTCTCCGCCGAGGTCGACTCTCGGCTGGGCCAAGTCGGCGAAGCGATCACGCCGCTACACCCCGGCGGCAAGGTGATGCTGGGCGACGCCCTGTGCGACGTCCTCACCCAGGGCGAGATGATCGCCGCCGGCGCGCAGGTGAAGGTCATCGGCCACCGCGGCAGCGACCTGCTCGTCGTCGAGGCTTGAGCGCTTGGCCAAGCGGAAGACCGGATGAGCGGCGAGAGTGCCACCACGATCTATTTTGCCTACGGGTCGAACCTGTGCCCGGAGCAGATGGCCCGGCGCTGTCCCGGCGGTCAGGCGCTTGGCCAGGCGGTGTTGCAAAATTGGCGGTTCCTCATCAACACCCGCACCTACGCCACCATCGAGGCCAAGCCGGGCGCAGCGACTCACGGCGTGCTGTGGTCGCTCACGCCGGGACACGTCGCCGCGCTGGACGACTACGAGGCGGTGGCGCAGGGAATGTACGACAAGGCCAGTTTAATCGTGCAACAGGACGGAGAGCCTGTCGAGGCGCTGGTGTACGTCGATCCGGTTCGCACGCCGGGCCGACCGAGGCCGGACTATCTGCAAACGATCCTCGGCGGTGCGGCCCACTTCGGCCTGCCGCCGGACTACATCGCCGCCCTGACCCGCGACTGGGGCGCGGAGTGAGAACTATTTTCTGGATTCGGGTGTGGCAAAAAGTTTCACACGTTCGCCTTTCCGCAGCACTTCGATTTCGACCTGCTTACCGACCTTCACGGCATCGAGCGCGTAGGTGTAGTCGTAAATGCTGGTGATTTTCTTGCCACCGAATTGGACGATGATATCACCTGCTTTCAATCCGGCCTTGTCCGCCGGGGCGCCGCCACGAACCCCGGAGAGCAGAACTCCCTCGATATCCTCCGAGGCGTAGTTGGGTATGGTGCCAAGATAGACGCGGATCGCATCACGGCTGCCGCCTTGGTCGGATTTTTCGACTTTCACGTAGTCCGGTCGCTCGCCCCCTTTGGCCAAATCTCGCACCATGCTAACGGCAAATTTCGTAATACGATCGAGCCCCTCGAAATTGAGCGTGCCGGTGTCGTCGGCCGGCCGGTGATACTCCTCGTGGCTGCCGGTGAACCAGGCCAGCACCGGGATGCCTTTCGGGTAAAACGAGGTTGTGTCTGTCGGCAGATACGGATCCTGCTGCAGCGTGAGGTCGAATCCGGCGACGATGTTCCGGCGCTCGATCATTGGTTTCCAGGCGCTCGAGGAACCAACGCCCTGCAGCGTGAGCTTGTTGTTGCGGAGCCGGCCGACCATGTCGAAGTTCAGGTAAGCCACCACGTTGCTGAGGTTTACTGTCGGCTTGGCGGCATAACGGTCGGAGCCGATCAGGCCCAGTTCCTCCCCGGACCAGAAACTGAAGATCACGCCGCGGTGAAACGCCTCCGGATGCGTCTCCCGCCGTTTGGTCAAGCTGGACGCCATCTCGAGCAGCGCCGCCACGCCGGAGGCGTTGTCGTCCGCGCCGTTGTGCACCATGCCCTCTTCGCCCTTGACGCCGAAACCGCCGATTTCGCCACGGCCAAGGTGATCGTAGTGCGCGCCGAGCATCACATATTCGGTCGACGCATTTGCCGAGGCATGGCCGGCCGGCGGCAGCAGCCCGACAAGGTTGCTGCCCCGTTGGCGAATGCGCTTGAGCGAGGTTTTGATTTTCAGGACGATGCCTGGCAGTGACAAGCCGTGAACGGCGTGCGGGTTTTCCTTGTCGAGCGAAGTCTGCAGTTGTTTTAATGACTTGCCATAAAACTGCACGAGCGAGTTGCCGACCTCACCGCTTATGGAAATCACCGGTAGGCCCGTCCCGGCCATGCTGGCGTCGAAGCTCAGCTTGGCCAATGCGCCGGGATTGGGGGAGTTCGGGCCAGTGACAACGAGCAGCGCCTTGGCCCCGTTGTTTCGTGCAATGAGTGCCTTGTAGCGGAGGCCGGCGTAACGGTTGAGCTGCTGCCGACGATCGATCGAGATGTCCTCCGGCACGTAGCGCAGCACCATCACGATCTTGTCCTTCACGTTGAGGCCGGCGTACGAGTCGTAGCCGACTCCCAGCTTGCCGGGCTTGCTCAGGCCGTAGCCGGCGAAGATGACTTCGCCTTCAATTTCGCCATTCGCCGAAAAGGCCAGAGGCCGAAAATCGGTGCCCAGCTCGAAGGCGTGATCGTCGCCGGTGTGGCCCCGCAGGATCATTTTATTTTCCGGTTCCACCAGCTTGACGCCGCCGGTGAACTCGAATGAGTGGTCGAAGCTATCCTGCTCGTTGCCAATCGGTTGAAGCCCGGCCTCGGACAGGCGTTGGCGGATGTAATCGGCGGCCTTGCGGATGCCCTCGCTGCCCGTGCGCCGGCCCTCCAGTTCGTCTGACGCGAGAAAGGTTACGTGCGCCTTCAGGTCGTCGATCGAGAGGTCCGACGACAGGACGGCTTGGCGGTCGGCGCGTTCCGACGCTTGGCCAAGCGCGGCCAACGCCCCGTCATGATTCCACTTTGCTAGGAAGAGCTGNGACTGCTTTTCCNNNGTNGCNTTNGANGTCCAGCANANNNGNGNNCCGTNNGGNGAGAANACNGGCAGNCCNTCGAANCCGGCGCGCTCGGTGACGCGAACCGGTTCNCGTTGGCCANGCGCNTCGACGAGGTACANNTCAAAGTTGNTGAANCCNAGCTTGTTGCTNGCNAANATNATGTAGTCNCCNGANGGATGAAAATACGGCGCCCANGACATNGANTNGAAGNNGGTGATTTTTCGNANNTCCGANCCGTCNNGNTTCATCGTGTGAATCTCCGCAACCGCGCCGGACTTGTTGAAGCGGCGCCAAACAATGCGCTGGCCGTCCGGCGAGAAAAACGGGCCGCCATCGTAGCCGGGCACCCGGGTCAGTCGCGTCTGCTCCGAGCCGTCGGCGTTCATGATGTAAATTTCGCCAAAGTACGACAAGTCGATCTCTCGCAGTTTTATTTCCTCCTTCATCAGGTTGTCCGCGTAGGCGCTGCGCGTNGAACTGAAGACAATTTTCTTGCCGTCTGGCGAGTAACCGGCCTCGGCATCGTAGCCCCGGGCGTTCGTGAGTTGGCGGAGGTCGCTGCCGTCCNGGTTCGCGGTGAAGATGTCCATNGTCTCGTCGTAGTCCCACGAGTAACGGCGCTGCTTGCCGGAGGCGCGGAAGGCGAGTTCCGCCTTCTGCTTGGCCTTGCTCTGCGGGTCGTGATGCGTCGAGCCAAAGAGCACGCGCTTGCCGTCGGGGCGAAAAAATGCGCAGGTCGTCTTGCCGTGTCCGGGCGACACACGGGCGGAGTCGCCGGTTTCAAAATCGATCGTGTAAATCTGGTAAAACGGGTTGCCCGGTTCACGTTCACTCTGGAAAATCAGCCTCGAGCCGTCAGCACTGAAGTACCCCTCGCCGCTGCGCCGCCCCTCAAACGTCAACTGTCGCACACGCGACAGGAACGCCTCCTGTCCCTTGGCCTTGGCCGCGCTTGGCCAAGCGGCCATCGCCACCGCCGCGGCGACGGTGCAGGTTGCAAAAAAGTTTCGATCCAACATTTCGGGGCGGTTTTAGTTTCAAACCGACGATTTTTCAACTAAGAGCTTGGCTGTGATCCGCATCGAGACAGTCGAGACTCCCTCGCAATTGCGCGAGTTCGTTCGGTTTCCGCTGCGGATTTACCCAGCCGATTCCCCTTGGGTGCCACCAATCTGGAATGAGGAAATGAAGCGGCTGGATCGCGAACGGGGCGATTTTTTTCAGTACTCAGTCGCCCAACTTTATATTGCTTTCGATGGCGCCGGCGATCCGGTTGGGCGCATCGCGGCGATTCGGTTCAACCGCCACCTCGAGGTGTACGACGACGGCGTCGGCTTTTTTGGGTTCTTCGAGTGCATCAACGACGAGACGGCGGCCGGGCGGCTGTTTGCAGCGGCGGCGGAGTGGTTGCGCGGGCAGGGGCTCCGGCGCATGCGCGGCCCGGCCAGCTTCACCATCAACGAGGAGTTCGGCCTGCTGATCGAGAACTTCGACGACGCGCCGACTCTGCTCACGACGTGGAACCCGCCGTACTACCGGCGGCTGGTCGAGTCGGCCGGCTTGGCCAAGGCGGAGGACCTGCTGGCGCGCGAGGTGGCATTCGCCGACGTGGACGTGCGTTACCTTGAGCGTCTGGCGAANGCCGGCGNACNCAACGGCCGGGNGACCATTCGCCANGCAAATTTGGCGCGGCTTGAGGAGGAGATCGACATCCTAGTGAAGGTTTATGACGAGGCGTGGTCCGAAAACTGGGGCGCAGTGCCGTTNAGCCGCGACGAGTTCCTGGCCCTGGCCCGGGGGCTCAAGCCGTTTCTGCTGCCGGAGTGCACGCTGATTGCCGAGTTTGGCGGCGAGCCGGTCGGCATCTGCGTGGCGATGCCGGACATCAACGTGGCGGTGAAGGCGTGCGGCGGCCGACTCGGGCCGATTGGACTTCTGCGCTTCACGCTTGCACGCCGGCGCATCGAGAGGATTCGCGGCTTGGTCGCCGGGGTACTCAAGGCGCACCGCAACAAGGGCATCGAGTCAGCGTTCGGGGCGCGCGTGGCCCGGGCGCTGCTGCCGAGCCGCTATCGGCGGATCGAGTTCTCGTGGATGCTTGAGTCGAACATCCCGGTGCATCGCGTGCTGGAAAACTCCGGCGCTAAGATCACCAAGCGCTGGCGCGTCTACGAGCGCGAAGTTTGATCCGTAGCCATTGTAGTCTCAGCCTTAATGAACGACGTCCTTGTCGCAGTATGGGCAGTGGTAGCGGCCGGTGGCCTGCTCGGTGGCGTCGAGCTTGAGGCTTTTGCCGCACTCGGCGCAGTCGACGACTTCCGGGATCGGCTCGGGTCGTTCGCTTTCCGGCACGAGTTCGGGATCGATCGAGTGCAGAATCCCGATGGCAGCGGCCTTCGGATCGGCGGCGCCGGTGATGGGGCGGCCAATGACCAGCCAGTTCGCCCCGGCTGCGATGGCCTCGGCCGGGGTCAGGGTGCGTTTTTGGTCGTCGGGCCGGCTTGACGCGGGGCGGATGCCGGGCGTGACCAGTTGCACATTGTCGCCCAGTTCGGCGCGGAGCATCTCGATCTCCTGCGGCGAACAGACCAGCCCCTTTAGCCCGGCGCCGGTGGCCAGCTTGGCCAGGCGCAGCACCTGTTCCTGTGTGCCGCCCTCAATGCCCAGCTCGGCGAGGTCGCCATCGTCCATGCTGGTCAGCACGGTCACGGCGAGCACAAGCGGTTCCTCGGAGCGAAGCATGGCGGCCTGCTCGTGGGCGGCGTTCCCGGCGGCGGCGAGCATCGCGCTGCCGCCCGAGGCGTGGACGGTGGTCATCTGCACGCCGAGGTCGGTGGCGGCCATGACGGCCTTGGCCACGGTGTTGGGGATGTCGTGCAGCTTGAGGTCGAGAAACACCTTCGCGCCGGTGGCGCGCAGCTTGCGGAGCACGTCCGACCCGCCGCTGATAAAAAGCTGCTTGCCGACCTTGAACGCGCCGACGACCGGGGCCAGTTCCTCCGCAATTTTCAACGCCTTCTGCGGGCTGGGCAGGTCGAGTGCGACAATGATTGGATTTTCCACGGCGGCAGTGTAGCGGGGTGTATACGGTTTGTCAGGCGGTTTCGCCGGCGAGCGTTTGTCTCAGTTCCGCGACGTGCGACTTGATGCCGCCGACGAACGCCTTGAGCATCCCGTCGAGTTCGCCCTGCCAAAGCACGCCGATCTTGAGCGAGGCAAAACCGGGCAGGGGAAGAAAGCGCACGCCCGGCATGCGCCGGTAGGCGGGCGAGTCGACGCCAAGCGCGACGCCGAATCCCTTGGCCGCGAGCTGCTCGGCGATGTCGAACGAGTTCACCTCCATCGATGTGTGCCAGTCCACGCCCAAGTCGGCCAGACCGGCGCGAAAGTTTTTTGTAACCGGTTCATCCGGCGGGAGGCAGATGAGCGGCTCGGTCGGCTTTTTGGACTGAAACAATTCTTCCGCCGACCGGATGGCGGACGAGCGGCGAGCGACCAGCACCAGGGGGATCTCAAGCAGCGCGTGCGCTTCGATGCCAGGCGGTGAATCTTTCTCAAGCATGGTGATGGCGACGTCGATCTCGTGTCCGAGCAGCGCGGCTTCCAGCGACGGCTGGTGTCCGGGCTGGAGCGACACGCGCAGGTCGGGGTGTTTTTCACGGACGGCCTCCATGATGGCCGGCATGTGGTCGCGCAGGATGATGTGCGACGCGCCGACGCGCACCCGCTGCGATGCCCCGCAGCGTAAATCGTCGGCCACCTTGTCGAGGTTACTGAACAACGGCTCGACGAAGGCATACAGCTTCCGCCCGGAATCGGTCAGCTTGAACGGCCGGCGGTGGAACAGGGTTGTATCGAGATCCTCCTCGAGCGCTGAAATCTGTGCGCTGACCGCCGGCTGCTGGATGCCGTACGGGATGTTGCGGACGGCGTTGCTGATGCCTTCATGCCGGGCGACGTAGTAAAACAGCTCGAGATGGTGAACATTCATCGGGAGAAAGATTCGGCTGTGCAACAGTCTGCCACTGGGCTAAGCGCGGGGCAACCCTGCTGTATGTTGCAGAATCACGTTTTCAACCGGCGAAAAACAGGGTAGGTTTCCGCCGTAGTGTATAAGGTTTTTTGCAGGCAACTTGGCTTGGTGCTGGGCTTGGCTTCAGGCGCAGCTTCCGCACTTGGCCAGGCGGTGGATTTTGAGAGCCAAATCAAGCCGTTGTTGTCCGACCGTTGCTTCGCCTGCCACGGGCCAGACGAGAATGCCCGCAAGGCCGACCTGCACCTTTACTCCCGCGAAGGCGCGTTGGAGGTCATCACGCCGGGTAAACCGGAGGCGAGCGAGTTGTTCCGGCGCATCACGGTGGCCGACCCGGACGACCTCATGCCACCCCCTGACTCCAAGCTGAGCTTGTCCGGCGAGGAAAAGGAGTTGATCCGACGCTGGATCGCCGAGGGAGCCGAGTGGAAGGAGCATTGGGCGTTCGCCCCGGTGAAACAGCCGATGCTCCCCAAGCCGGCAAAGGCCAATTGGGCCAAAAACGAGATCGACCCGTTCACGCTGGTAAAGATGGAGGCGGCCAAGATTGCCCCGTCGCCCGAGGCCAATCGCGAAAAACTGATCCGCCGGTTGTCATTCGACCTCACCGGCCTGCCGCCGTCACTGGCCGAGATCGACCGGTTCGTGAACGACGACTCCCCCAACGCCTACGAGAAAATTGTCGACCGGCTGCTTGGGCATCCACGCTTCGGCGAACACCTCGCCGTGCACTGGCTCGACCTCGCGCGCTACTCGGACACCTACGGCTATCAGGTCGATCGCAACCGCCATGTGTGGCCTTGGCGCGACTGGGTGATCCGCGCGTTCAACGACAACCTGCCGTACGACGAATTCCTCACGTGGCAACTGGCCGGCGATCTGTTGCCCAACCCGACCGACGACCAACGGCTGGCCACCACGTTCAACCGGTTGCACCCGCAAAAGGTCGAGGGCGGCAGTGTGCCGGAGGAGTTTCGCGTCGAGTACGTCGCCGANCGNAATCACACCTTNGGCACGGCGATGCTNGGNCTCACGCTCGAGTGCGCNCGTTGNCACGACCANAANTACGACCCGATCTCGCAGAAGGAGTACTACCAGTTCTTNTCGTTTTTCAACACCATCGACGAGTCCGGCCTGTACTCCTACTTCACGCCGTCCGTNCCCACGCCGACGCTNCTGATGAGCAACGANGCCNCGAANGAACAAATCGATGCCGCGAAGAAAGTTCGCCGAAAACGAGNNNGCCGAACTCGNGAAAATCAGNCAAGCNGCGGAAGAGNCNTTNNCNAAATGGCTNANNGANCGCCCNNCCGAGNTCGCGCTGCCCGGGCAGCTTGGCCATTATCCGTTTGACGAATACGAGGACGGCAAACTGCCGAATCTGCTCAGCGACTCCAACAAGGCGTCCAGCAGTTCGAAGAACAAAATCGTCCCCGGCAAAAACGGCAAAGCCCTGCAACTGACCGGCGACGACGGCGTCAATCTTGGCGTCGGCAACTTCAAGCGCACCCAGCCGTTCTCGGTCGCGCTTTGGGTGAACACGCCGCACCACAAGGAGCGCACCGTCGTCTTTTCCCGATCCAAGGCCTGGACCGATGCCGGCAGCCGCGGCTATCAGATGCTCCTCCGCGACGGTCACCTCAGCACGTCGTTGATCCATTTTTGGCCCGGCAACGCGATCAACATTCGCACCACGGCCAAGCTGCCGAAAAACGAGTGGCACCACGTCACCATCACCTACGACGGTTCCACGCGAGCCGGCGGGCTGGCGATTTACGTCGATGGCGAACTCGCCGAGACGGAGATTCACAAGGACAACCTGTACAAAAACATCACCGGCGGTGGGAACGACCACATCGTCATCGGGCAACGATTCCGCGACGTCGGCTTTGCCAAGGGCCTCGTCGATGACTTCCGCGTCTTCGACCGCGAACTGACCGCCGCCGAGGTCGCGCAACTGCACGACGGTCAGACCTTGGCCAAGCTCCTGGCCAAGCCGGCGGATGCGCTTGGCCAAGCGGAACGCGACGCCCTCCGCGCCTACTATCTTGCCACCGCGAACGAGCCCCATGCCAAGCAGTTGGCCAAGCTCCGTGCCGCACGCGAGAAGGTCACCCAGTTGCTCGACGGCAAAACCGAGATCATGGTGATGGAGGAAATGAAGGTGAAACCGCGCTCGACCTTCGTGCTGAATCGCGGCGTGTACGATCAACCGGGCGAGCGCGTCGCCCCGGAGACGCCGGCCATCCTCCCGCCGTTCCCCAAGGGCGCGCCGCGCAACCGGCTTGGCCTCGCGCAATGGCTGACCGGCCCCGACAATCCGCTGGTCTCTCGCGTGGCGGTAAACCATTTCTGGCAACTCTGCTTCGGCGAAGGCCTCGTCCGCACACCAGAGGATTTCGGCAGCCAAGGCAAACGACCCTCGCACCCCGAACTGCTCGACTGGCTCTCGGCCGATTTCATGGCCAATGGCTGGAACGTCAAGCGTCTGCTCAAGCAGATCGTCATGTCCGCCACCTACCAGCAGTCCAGCCATACGCGCCCCGCGCTTGAGTCTGCCGACCCGGAAAACCAACTGCTCGCCCGCGCGCCCCGCTATCGACTCACGGCAGAAATGATCCGCGACAACGCGCTCGACGCCAGCGGCCTGATCAGCACCCGCATGGGCGGCGGCGGCTCCAAGCCATACGACCTCACCGAGTCGTTCAAGCCGATGGGTCACGACAAGGGCGAGGGACTTTACCGGCGCAGCGTGTACACGTTTTGGAAACGAACCGGCCCCGCCCCGGTGATGATGGCGCTCGACGCCAGCAAAC
>NYYJ01000097.1 GCA_002686755.1 Verrucomicrobiales bacterium | reverse complement strand
GGTGCCGCCACTGTGCCGGTACAGGACGTTGCCGCTGCGAATCGTGCTGCCGTTGTCGCTCTCGTCCGGGTAGAGGCAGGCGTTGAAGCCGTCAATATCAGCGACAAAAATGGTTTGAGTGGGGGACTGAATCTCCGACATCTTGAATGTGCGGTTACCCTGGAACTTGGAGTTCATCGCGTAGTTGTAAACGTCCTTCCAGTCGTTGGTGCGTTTGCGCTTGGATGTGCCGGGGCAGATGAACACGCCCATGCCGAAGTCCTTCACGGTTTTGCCAAGGTACGGCTGGATCATGTAATACCACAACTTGTTGCCGTGCGCGGTCGGGAAAGCCGGCCAGCAGCGAGGCACCTGCCCGGTGTCCTGCTCGTAGAGGGTCAGCGCCAGGCCCATCTGCTTGACGTTGTTCATGCAGCTCATGCCGACCGCCTTGTCCTTGGACTTGGCCAGCGCCGGCAGCAGCATCGCCGCGAGGATGGCGATGATTGCGATCACCACCAGCAGCTCAATCAGCGTGAAGCCGGCCGGGGTGCGGTATTCATTCTTGGTTTCGGTTGTTTTCATAGGGGTCTCTAGGCGTCAGGCCAACGGATGATTGGCTTAAAACAGAGTGCCGTCAACCGTCAAGCGGGATGGGGGATTGCCTCGGCGGGCGGGGGTGTTCACAATGCCTCCCTGCAGATGCGTGTGTGTTGCCGGACAATGCTGATCGCGACTGCGGCGTGCTGTGCCGCTTGGCCAAGCGCGCCGGAAGGCCGCGCCAGCGCCTTGGAGTGCGCTGGTGTGCAGTGCTTTCAAAAGGCGGCGGGCACCGCCGCACTCCACGACGCTGCCGCGAAGTCCGGCCCCCGTCTCGTTTGCGCCGCCGTTGGATCGTGTTCGCCGGTCGAGGGGGCCGGGCCGGGAAAAGCTGTCGTCTCCACCGGCAAACAGTTTCCCGCACTCAAGCCGTTTGACGAGTTGATGGAGGCGTTCGTCCGCGACAACGAGCTCCCCGGCGCGTCGCTGGCCGTGGCCAAGGACGGGCGCTTGGTGTACGCACGCGGCTTCGGCTACGCGGATGTCGAACAGCAGCAACCGGTGCAGCCGCATTCGCTGTTTCGCATCGCCAGCATCTCCAAGCCGTTCACCGCAGTGGCGACGCTGCAACTCGTCGAGCAGGGGAGGCTTCGCCTCGACACTCCGGTGTTCGATCTGCTGCCGCACAAGCCGCACCTGGCCAAGGGCGCGTCGGTCGATCCCCGGCTTGGCCAAGTGACAATCGCCCACCTGCTGCGGCACCAGGGCGGCTGGGATCGCAAGGAGACGATCGACCCGTTGTTCCACGCCATCGAGATCGCCACCGTGCTGGGCAAACCGCCGCCCGCCACGCAGGACGACGTCATTCGATTCATGATGGGCTGGCAACTCGACTTCGATCCCGGCAAACGGTACGTCTACTCGAACCTCGGCTACTGCCTGCTTGGCCGCGTGATCGAGCAGGTGACTGGCCGCCGATACGGCGACTACATGGTGAACGACTTTCTCAAGCCGCTTGGCATCGAGTCGATGCGCCTCGGCAAGACGCTCCTCCGCGACCGCGCCGAACACGAGGTGAAATATTATCCCAAGGGCGACCGGCTTGGCATCGCCGTCACCGGGGAGGCCATCGGCGCTAAGGTGCTTTGGCCGTACGGCGCTTGGTCGATCGAGAGCTTCGACTCGTTCGGCGGCTGGATCGCCTCGGCACCCGACCTTGTGCGGTTCGGCTCGGCGGTGGATCGTTATTCGCAGTCCGGTATCCTGAAAAAGAAAACCGTTGAGGCGATGATCGAGCGCCCGGCCAAGGGCCACTTCGGCAATGACGAAGAGGGCAAGCCGGACGCCACACACTACGGCTGCGGCTGGTCGGTGCGCCCGATGAAAAACGGCACGACCAACCGCTGGCACACCGGCTCGCTCTCCGGCACCTCGACGATTCTCGTGCTGCGGCACGACGGCCTCTGCTGGGCGGTGCTGTTCAACACCAACCTCACGGCCGACAAGAAAAAGCCGTCCTCAAAAATCGACCCGCTCGTCCACAAGGCCGCCGACGCCGTCACCGCTTGGCCAAGCCACGACCTGTTCGCCGACTGACCGTTGCGCTTGGCCAATCGGGAGAGCAACTCGTCATTGCTCGACCGGCCGGTAGGTGCGCTTGGCCGCGGCCAGCACCTCCTCGCGGGTGAACGGCACATTGCGCAATTTCTCGTCGGCAAACAGCGGCGCTTGGTCGGTGTGGTGCGGTGAGTCGGGATCGCCGGGGTTGCTGCCGAATTGGTTGATCGCCCAGGCTCGCAGCTTGCCGTCCCTGTCCCACTCGACGAACTGAAAAAAACAGTCGCCGGCCACCCCGGCGAGTTTGCCGTTGTCTTGCGGTCGCCCGTAGATGGCGCGCAGCGTGTCTGGCCCGCCGCCGAGCGGGAGGTCTTTGTCGCCGCGAACGAGCCGGTTGACCTCGCCCCACTCGGGATCGATCCGGCCAAAGTGTTTGCGTAAATCCGCCGCCGCCTGCCGGAGTTGCTCGAGCGTTTGGTCGTGTCCGCGGCTGCCCCGGCTTGAGTTCGACCTCGTCCGGTCGGTCAGCAGGACGAGCGCGGCGGAGCGGTTGGCTTTGCCCGTCCCGCCGTCCCAGCGGCGTAGCAGTTCGATCTCCTCCTTCAGTTCGCCGTTGCCCGACTGCGCCTCGACGAAAGCGGCGATCCGCTGCCGCAGTTTCGATTTTTCCGAGTACTGCTTGTCGTATTTGTAGCGGAGGAATTCGTCGTGCGTGATCGAGTCGTCGCCGCCGTAAAGCTCGACAGCGCGGAGGGCGCGGTTGGTCATCCATTTCTCGATGCCGTAGTTTTCCGAAAAGGCCAACTCGTCCGGGTTGTCCGCGCCGGGAGTCGTCCGGAACGGGTTGCTGTTGCAGTTTTGGATGAAGCCGCTTTCCGGATTCTCGACGATTGGCAGCTCGTCAAACGGACGGTACTCCGTCCACAGCGTGTCGCGGGTATTGCCGGGGACGGTGCCGCGCCAGTCGTGGCCGTCGGTGCGCTCCGGCAGCAGGGCGTTGTAGACGTAAAACAGATTTCCGGCGCGGTCGCCGTAACCCGTGTTGAACATCGGCAGCGCGTGCAGCCGCATCGCGTCCTTGAATTCGTCCAGGTTTTGCGCCCGGCCCATGCGGTACCACTGCTCGAGCTGCCGGAATTCGCCGATGCCGGCGTAGCGAACCGCGAACACCCGGTCGCCGACGCGCATCGCGGGGCCATAAATCGAGTGCAGCACCTCGCGGTTAACTGTCCAGCGGAAGTCGCGCCAGACTCGGATCTCAAGCGGGGCCAGCCGCCGCTCCAGCTCGAGCCATTCGCCGTCGACGTTGTATTGGTTTTCATTTTCCGGGTGGAGTTCCAACTCGAACACATCGACGAGATCCGGCTGGTTGACCGTGTGCCCCCAGGCGATGTAGTCGTTATGCCCGAGGAAGATGACCGGCGAGCCGGGGAACAGGCCGCCGTAAATATTCTGCCCCTCGTCACTGATGAGGTGCGCCTCGTACCAGGCCACCGGGCCGGTCCACGGCTGGTGCGAGTTGATGCAGGCACGCATCGCCCCGTCGGTCGAGCGGCCTGGCCCGACGGCCATGAAATTTGAGCCGATCGGCAAGCCGTCGGGATGAACCGCGCTGGCGACGACTGGTGGCTGGTCGGCGTCCGCCAACAGTTTTGCCAGCGTGCTGTGCAGCCCGAACATCATTGGCAGCTTGTGGATGGAGCCGGCCACAACATCCTCCGGCTTGGCCGGCCACAGGTTGCGCTTCAATTTATCCGGGTGCCGGCTGGCGTACAGGTTGAGACCGTCGCAGTAGCCTTCACAGATGGCGCGGAACTGGGGATCGAGCGTGGCGTATTTTTCGTCCAGGCCGTCCCACAGGCGGATCAGATGCACGTAGTAATCGTTTGGCGCCATCTCCAGTCCCGCCACCGAGGCCAGCTTGCCGCGCACGGCGAGGAGGATGTTTTGGATCGTCTCGAAGTCGTCCTCGGCATTTGCGTAGGCCAGGCCGTGGGCAGTGTCGGCGTCGGTCTTTCCAAGAATGTGCGGGATGCCCCACTCGTCGCGGACGATCTGCACGTCGTACTTTGCCGCTTGGCCAAGCGCGGCGGAGAAGTCGGGCGCCGGTTTCATCGCAAACAGACGGTCGGCCAGGCCAAGCGACCCGACACCAACGAGCAGCGCGTTCAGCACCGTTAGCGCCGGTTTTTTGTAAAGCGCATCCAGCAGCCACGCCGGGCTGACGAGCAAAAACTGGATGTCCTCGGTGAACGCCGGTTTTTTCCCCTCGATCCCGTGCCCGATAAATTGCCCGGCCCAAGCCAGTACGAACACCGCCAGCGAAACGCCGAACAGCGGCAACGGACTCGCCTCGACGCTGATGCAGAGCACGCTCGCTGCCAGCCCGAAGTAGAGCATCCCCAGCAGGCTGCCCAGTGACAGGAACAAATAGTAAACCGAAACCAAGCCGATGAAGATCGCCCCGGCGTTGAGCGTGACTGAAAGCTCGTCGCCAAGCGCGGTCGGGATCTTGATGCCCCAAAGCAGCCCCACGAGGCTCAGCGCGATAAGAGGCACGCAGACGAAGTGAACGAGCCGGTTCGTCTCGTTCCGGTGAAACTCCTCGTAACGGGCGATCAGTTTTTCCTGCCGAGTCATGCGTCTGCGAAACCGGCAGCGTAGCAACCCGACTGCGCTTGGCCAAGCGGGGGCTGCGCGTTCGCCCGTTGCCCGGTGTCCGCCCGGTTTTTCGTCACTGGCCGCGCAGCCGGAAAAAGGCGCGGTGTTGCCCCTGGCCAACGGAGCGGGCGAAGCGGTGGGTGACCGTTGCGGTGCCGTCGCCGTTGTCGGTCTCGGCCACCGGCTGGATCATGGCCGGGTCCGCGGCCCAGCGGATGAGGTCGCGGGACACTTCCAACGTCAGCGACGCGTCGGCAAGGAGGTTCCTGCGGAAGGTGAGAAACAGGTAGTCGCCGGCTTGGCCATCGACGTCGGCACGCCGGACCGAGAGCGTGAAGCCGGGGGCGTCGGAGGCCAGATCCGGCCGGGAGCCGAAGAGGAATTCCCAGAAGTTGCTGAGCCCGTCTTGGTCGTCGTCGCCGTCTGGCCCGCCCCGGGCCCCGTGCGAGGCGGCCCAGGCCCCGTAGGTGAGGGCCGTTGGCTCGGCTGCGCCGGGCGATCCGCCGGGTTGGCGGCTCGCCGTCCAGCTGCCGGGCTGGTTGTGTGGCGGGCCGGCGGCAGGCTTGGCCAAGACCAGGCTTGATCCGTTGCCATCCGCCCCGCTTGGCCAAGGCGGCTGGTCGTTGTAGGTGAAATCATGGATCGGTTGGCCGCCCGCGGTGAGGATCAACTGTTCCCCGCCGTTGCTCAACCGGCCGGTGTACTCGAAGGAGGGGATACCGTCGATCGGGCCGTACCGGGCCTCGAAGGCCGCGCGGTTGCGGACGAGCAGCAGGCGCTGGCCGGCCATCAGGACGGTATTTTCAGGGAAGGCAAAGTTGATCCCCGCCTCGAAGCGGACGCCGGTCAGGTCGAGGGCAGCCTTGCCAACGTTCAGCAATTCAACAAACTCGAAATCGTTGCGGTCGCTGCTCGCCGCAAGTTCCGCCGGGGTGGTCGGGTTCGCGGGGTGGTAATGCAGTTCGGAGATGACCAGATTGGAGGAGTCCGCCTTGGCGCTTTCGGGGGAGAAGAACGCCTCGGTCAGGGCGCTCCATTCCCCGGTGCCGGTGTCGAAGGCGCGGGCCTTTAAGGCTGCCGGTTCATCGAAAAAAACCGGGTCGGAAACATTGTTGCCCCCGACGTGGCTGGTCTCCCCGCGGAGCATCATGTCGAAGCGGATGTCGGAGCTACTGGCGCTGGCCTGGTGGATCTCGACCGCAATGGTGTTGATGCCTGGTACCAGCACGTCGGTCATTAGGGGGCGCCCATTTCCATCATTGTAAATGGCAGCGATTTCCCCCGGGGTGATGGCCCTGGCCCAAACCCCGAAATCGTCCACGATCGCAGCAGCATAGTCGCCGGTACCGCTCGAACCAATCGCAAGATAGGTCCAGTCGTCAAACAGCGTGCCGCTGTTTGTGCCTTCATGCCAGAGCTCACCGTCGACCCAAATTTGCTTCTCGTCTTCATTCTTGATGAACACAAAGTGGTGCCACTCCATGAACTCAATGTCCGCAGCACCCTTGCTGATGCGTTGGGTGCCGCCGCAGCAGCCGCCTGTATCAAAGTAAATGTTGTTGTTCCCCCACGGAATGTGCGCCTGGAAATTGCGCGCGTTGCTGCCTGCGGCCTCCGCCCTGAACCAAAACGTCGAGGAGTTCCTGACTGTGTTGAGCTTCTGCCACAGTGAAACGGTCATCGCGTTGGCATCCGATGCCGGCGCCAGCCACCCGGTGTTTTGGGCATCGACCCTGATCCAGTTGCTGGCTTCACCGAGGTTCACGGCACCGCCGATGACGCCCTCGGCTTCGGCCGCGGTTCCCATCACCTCGCCGCGGATTCCCGCGACTTTGTCAACAACGGTGGCAGCGTTGTCCAATGGCCAGTAGGCGATCAACCCGGGCACAAGCTCAAGGCTTGGCAGGGTGAACTCTTTCCAGTTGGCCTCGTCGCCGACGGTGCCATTGGCAAAGCTGCTGTACGATGCCGTATTGGAGAGGTTTTGGCGGAGCGATTCGACACCGTTGATGTAGACGGCGATTCCGTCATCGTATTTGACCCGCAACAGATAATTGAAGAACGCAGACGGATCCGGGATCGTTACGGTCGTGCGGAAATAGGTGGTGGGGAACTTGGCCGACGGGTCGGGGCCAAAGCCAACTACTTGCCCAACTCCCTCCCCGTCGCTGCCGTAACCAAGTTCGGACGGGCCCGATCGCCAGTTGAAATCGTCGAAATCTGGCGATCGCCAGGCGGTGCCTTGATCGGAGCCGTCGTCCCGGTATTTCCAGGTGTGTCCGGTGGAGAGGAAAGTCACCGGTTCGGGGCCGCCGGCGTCGAAGGAGGCGATGCGGGCATCGGGATTCGGCGCGCCGCCGGGCAGACGGGGGTCGCTGCCGTTCAGGGTGTAATAGAGGGTGTCGGCGTCGGTGGCCAGCGTCACCGGGGTGTCCGGGGCCACCGTCCCGCCATGCCGGCTGAAGACCGGCGCGACGGTGTTCGGATACATGCCGGCAGACCTGAACCGGCTGATCATGGTCTGGGTCAGGCCGGGGAAATGATTCTTGATGAGGTTGTTCTGGTACGACTCCCACGATGCCGGATCGCGGAACAGGTTGCCCCAGCGCGCGGCCTCGGAGACGAAACCAAGCCGGGCCTCGTCAACGCGCCGTTGCAAGCGTTCGATGTTCCGGGCGGGGGTCAATGCCCCGTTGTTGAAGAAGTGTTTGTGAATGCGGTCGGCGAGCAGAATCGAGTACTCCTTTCCGCCCTGGCCGGAGCGCATCCGGGACATGACGCTGTACGGCCCGGCGTGGCTGGCCGAGTGCCCCGGGTTGCGCAAAAAGCCGTCGGCATCCTTCATCATGAACTTGAAGGGAACACCACGGACGGATGACCCGAACGCCCGGAACTCACTCTCCGAGTTGCCGCTGACCCACAGCAGCATGAAGTCGACGATGTTGGCGACGTCGATGTGCCCGGTCGCACGGGTGAACGGGTCAGGCCCGGCGATGAGCCGCTTGGTTTCGCTCCAGAATTTGCCGGAGCCGTCGTAGACCTGCTCGTCGTTCCGGAAATTGTCGTTGGCGTTGACCGCCTCGTAATCCTCCTCCGGTCCGCCGAAGTAGCTCGAGGCCATGTCCGCGCACCACCGCTCGCGCAGGTGATATTGCCCCCAGTAGAGGCCGTTGAGGTAGACATGCACGAATCGGCCGTGCGGGGCAATGTTGCCCATGTCCAGCATCGAGTCGTCGGCGAACCGGTTCGACATGTAAGCGCCGCGCGAGCGCATGTCGTGCGATCCGCTTCGGAGGTTGATCGCATCGAACTCCCTCGCGGGCGGGAAGTGTTTGTAATGGAAGCCGTCAAAGATCGGGTATCTCAGTTTGCCCACCCCGAACTTTTGCCGGAAGGCGACCCGGAAACTTTTCTTGCGAAAGTTCGTGTAGCGTCCGCCGTAGTTGCTCAACCCGCCGTTTTCCTGGAAACCGGGAGTGCCGTCCGGGAAGATCATCTCGATTGAGGCCGGGTGTTCCTCCCGGATATTTCGCCCGCCCTCGTTCAGGAAGGCCCTGTTCGAGGTAACCAGCGAGAGGGTCGGCACTGCTTGCAGCGACGCGGACATCTTCGGGCCGTGGACGCCCGACTGGGTGATGGCGGCGCGCATCTTCGGCTGGGTTTTTACGTCCGCCGGGAACAGGTAGGTGTGGGTGTCGATGTTGGTCGGCTTGAATCCGGCCCGGTGGGCCATGGCGCGGACGACCGTGGTGCCCCTGATCCGGATCGGGCCGGAGTAGATTTTCCCGCGGCCCTTGCCCGGTGCCGTGCCGTCCAGAGTGTAACGAATCTCGGCATCCGCCGTCTCCGTGGAGATGCGGACGTTGAAGGGGGCCTTAAAAAAACCGCGGTCTATGCTGAACGTCGTGTCGCTCAC
Source organism: Verrucomicrobiales bacterium (assembly GCA_002686755.1). Lineage (GTDB taxonomy): Bacteria > Verrucomicrobiota > Verrucomicrobiia > Limisphaerales > UBA1096 > UBA1096. Next base: position 18,543 of record NYYJ01000097.1, on the reverse strand, counting down.
AAAGCCGTCAAAGGTGTCGCCATTGAAGGTTCCCGGCGACGGAGTTCCCAAAAAACCGGGGTCACCGATGGTGGGATTGGTGATCCGAACCGTGTGCAGCTCCGGGGTGATCAGCATGTCCGAACTTGTTATGCTGGTGTTCAAGCCCTGGATCGCCAGGACATTGGCGCCGTTGGTCAACAGGTGAGCGTGGGCGGTAATGTCGAACGACTTGAGGGTGGTGGCATCTCCATCGGCGTGGTTGCCGGTGGCTGTGGAATTCCAGGTGGTGGCTGCCGGGGCGTTCGCGCCGGCCACGCGCACGCCGTTGAGGAACGCGGCAAAGCCGTCGTCATATTTCATCTCCAGGGTGAGTTTCGAGATCGTGGCGGCATCGGCCAATTCAAATGGGATGCGAAGATAAAGAGTCGTATTGACGTTGTTGAGCCGGTTGCCGAGGTTGCCGCCCGCACCAAATTCCGGGACGTAGGTGCTGCTTTCGTCGTAGCCGACGCCGGTCGCGACTTTTTTCCAGCCCGAGTCATCAAATCCGGTTCCGGTCCAGGTTGTGCCGAGTGACCCGTCCTTCGGCACCAACGCCTTGGCCGAGACTCCGCTTCGGATCAGGACAGCCGGTTTCGTGTTGCCCGTCTGCATGAGCCCGTAAGAGACATCCTCGAACTGGGCCGGCAACGGGCTCTGTGCCGACCCAAACTCGGCGATGACGGTGATGCCATCCCGGGCCACGAGCGCGAGATATTCCCCCTCCTTGGCCAGATTGAAATTGGTGTGCAATTCCGCCCCGGCGACGCTCCGGTTTTTTCCGGAGGCGTAGACGATGAGAAAACCACCCGCCGGGAGTTGAACGGCGGGAAACCGCCACTTGGCCAAGGTCTCCCTTTCGTCGGTCAGATAACAGTCGCTGAGGTCTGCGGTGTCCGGCCCGGAATTAAAAATCTCGATCCAGTCCGAGGCATCGCCATTGCCGTCCAGGTGCGAGCCGCCGTTGTCCGCCAAGAACTCCGTAATGTGAAGGGCGCCGTGCGTGTGGGGTGGAGCGCACAGTCCCAACGCAATCAGCACGCCCAGACGTGCGGTCAAACTTGGCCAAGCGACGGTCAAACTTGAAAAAAAACCGGGAATCACCGGAGCTGAAAAGTGAAAAGCATTGTCTCGGTGGAGCGGGGGAGCCTAAACGAAACCGAAACATACGACGAGCCCCAAATGACAAAGGAGAAAATTGAACCGCGCCAAAAAAACTCCAAATTAAGGTGGCGACCCCTACGGGACTCGAACCCGTGCTGCCGGCGTGAAAGGCCGGTGTCCTAACCACTAGACGAAGGGGTCGCTCCGCCAAAGGCCAGCACAATGTATTTGCTTTTTCGCGTTTGTCACGAAAAACCGGTTCGGGACTTGCGGATTGGCTGGCATCGGAACCGGCTTTGCTTGCCAATGGCGGGGCGCTGGGCCAAAAAACCGGCAGTGCAAATATGCCGCAACCCGCCATCAACAACGTCAAGATTCTCTCGATTGCCCTGCTGACTCTTGGGCTGGATCAGCTGACCAAGTGGATCGTGGTTCAAAAACTGCCGTTCAATGGGCAGCCGGTGACGGTGGCGGACGGTTTTTTTGAACTGGTTCACTTTGGCAACACCGGCGCGGCGTGGAGCCTGTTCAGCGGGCACAATTTCTGGCTGGCGATCTTCTCGTTGGCGGCGCTGATTTTCCTTTGGGTGTCCCGGCGGCATTTCGGGGCGGAGACCACGCTGGGCCAGGTGGCGCTTGGCCTGATTCTCGGCGGCGTGGTCGGCAACCTGATTGATCGCGTGGTGCATCATCACGTCGTGGACTTCTTGCAGTTTTACATTTTTTCGTACCCTTTCCCGGCCTTCAACGTGGCCGACAGCGGCATCTGCTCCGGGGTGGGGCTGATGTTCGTGCAGTCGTTCCAAAAACCGAAGCCGGGGGCGACGTGGGCCAGGAAGGGGAAGGTGCCGCCGGAAACGCACGCGCTGTCGGAGCCGAACGAGGAAGAGTCGGAGGCGTGAGCACGGCGGCGGTCTACCTCGCCGGCGCGACGGCGAGCGGCAAGTCGGCGCTGGCGCTGCTTCTGGCCAAGCGCCTGGGCGGGGAGATCGTCTCAGTGGACTCGATGCAGGTGTATCGCGGGCTCGACATCGGCACGGCCAAGCCAAGCGCGGCGGAGCGGGAGGAGGTGCCGCATCACTTGATCGACGTGGCCGGGCTGGATGAGGCGTTCGATGCCGCTCGGTTTGTCCGCTTGGCCAAGCGGGCGGCGGCGGAGGTGCATTCGCGGGGTGCTCGGCCGATTTTCTGCGGCGGTACAGGGCTTTATTTTCGCGCTTTGTTCGACGGCTTGGGGGAGAGCCCGCCCGGCGACGAGTCGCTCCGGGCCGAGTTGGAGGCGGCACCGATCGAGGTGCTGCTCAACGAGCTGGCGGCGAAGGATCCGGCGGCGTTCGAGTCGGTAGACCGCCAAAACCGGCGCCGAGTCGTCCGCGCGGTGGAAGTGATCCGGCTCACCGGCCAAACCTACTCGAGCCAGCGCACCGGCTGGGGCGCGCCCAGCCAAGCGCCGGAGAACCTATTCTGTCTCACGCGCGATCCGGCCGACTTGGCCAAGCGCATCGACTCGCGGGTGGATGCGATGTTCGGGCGTGGCCTAGTCGCCGAGACGGAGCGCCTGGCCAAGCGCGGCCTGCGCGACAACCGCACCGCGAGCCAGGCGCTGGGCTACCGGCAGGTGCTGGAGCACCTCGACGGCGGGACGGGAGTGGCCGAGACAGTCGAACGGGTGAAGGCGCGGACGCGGCGGTTTGCCAAGCGACAGCGGACGTGGTTTCGCAACCAGATGGAATGTCAGCCGCTCGAGTGGCCGGAGGGGGAATCGGGGGAGGCGTGTTGCGAGCGCCTATTGGGGATGCTCGGTTGAGGGAGGCTTCCGGCGCGGGCGTTTTTCGCCGTTTTTTCCGTTGCGAAAACCGGGGCGTCCACCGGGGCCGCCCTTGAAGCGTTCCCGCATTGACGGGGGGCGGAGGTATTTTTCAAACTTAGCGATCTGTTCCTCGGTGAGGTCGCCGCGAAGGGTCTCCTTCAATTTCTCGGTGGAGGCGCGCATGCGGGGCCGCATCTCTTCCCAGCACGTTTTCACCTCCTCGCGGCTGGCCTTGAAGGCCGACTCGACCTTGGCCGCCTGCGCGTCGGTGAGATGGAGGTCGCGCTGAATGCGCTTCATCAGCCAGTTCAACTGGCCTTCCATCCGCGAGCCGGGGCGATGTTCGGCATTGCGCGGGCCGTGTTCGCGGGGGAACGCGCGCGGCGGCTTGGACTCGCCGCGATCCACCACGAAGCTCCCGGTCACGACGCCGGCGGCGAAGATGACCACGGCGGCCAGGATCGGTTTCCAAGCGTTCACCATGTGAGCTCCAAGTCGTCGAATGAGGCCAGCATCACCGACTCGAAGTCGGCGGCCTCGGGTTGATCCGCTGGCAGGGCGGCGGATGGGTCTGTCGGCTCCCCCGCGGAGAATAGCATCGCGAGCATCATCACGCCGAGGCAGGGGGCGGCGGCGCGCCAAAGTATGCGCGACCAATGCGTCAGCGGGTCGGGCGTAAGCAGGTCGTGCAGACGTGCCATGATGCGCTTCTCGAAGGCGTACGGGACGCGCTCGTTGTCCGGCAGGTTGCGCGCGAGTCGCAGGAATTGCTCGTCGGCGGAGCTGGTCTCGAGCGCGTGCTGTTCCCGGACCTGCGACATGACCCGGGCCGCGAAGCCGCCCGGCACCCGTTCGTCAGTACGGACGGTTTTCGCCAGTTTCAGGAATTGCTGCTCTGTCTCGTTGGCCTTCATTTGCCAGTGTTCGTTGACGTCGTTCGGTTTCACGGGGTTACAATCTTTTCTCCTTCATGAGGAACCGCTCCACGGCGGTCCGCATTTCCTTGCGGGCGCGAAACGCCTGCACTTTCACGAGCGACACGGACCAGCCGGTGATTCCGGAGATTTCGCGGATCGAGCGCCCCTCGAGCTCCTGCAGCGTCAGGACGATCCGTGCCCGGTCGGACACCTGGTCGAGCACGGTATGCACCAGCTCGCGCGCCTGTTCCAGCCCCTCGGGATCGTCGCCGGAGGGGATGTTGCCGAGGCGGTCCTGCCAGTTTTCGTCGTCGAAAAGCATGTCGCTGATCGTATGCTCCGGGCGGTTGCGCCGTCGCCGCAGGGCGTCGTAACATGTGTTGACCGAGAGCCGCATGAACCAATGCTCGAACGGCGCCGTGCCCTTGTAGCTGCCGAGTTTTTGAAACGTCTTGGTGAAGATCGTCTGCACGACGTCCTCGACATCCGACTCGTTGCGGAAATATTTCCGCGCCATGCCGAACACGCGCGGCTGGTAGCGGGTGATCAACTCCTCAAACCAGTCCACCGCGCCGCCGACAACGAGCCCGACGAGTTCCTCATCGGTTCGCACATCGGTATCGGGGATGGTCTCGGCAGCTTGCATCGGGCCGTGCGGAATCGGATCCGCAACGAAACTAACACCCCCAGACTCTGTTGGTTGCCGAAAAGTTACAGCCCGCGCCTGGCCAAGCGCGGGCGCTGCTTGCCAGCCGGCGGGATTTGGGCAACAGTCCCGCCGCTTTTATGCCAAGCGAAAACGAAATTTTAGCAGCACTCAAGGCGGTCAAATACCCCGGCTACTCGCGGGACATTGTCTCCCTCGGCATCGTGAAGGACGTCGCCGTGGCCAACGGCGCGGTCAGTGTCGCCATCCACCTCACCAGCGCCAACGCCGAGGCCGCCGCACAGATCAAGTCCGACTCCGAGGCGGCCATCAAGGCGGTCGAAGGCGTCCGCCTGGCCCACGTGCAGGTTCACCAACCGCAGGGAGACGGCCAAGCACAACCCGGCGGTTCCGCGCCTGGCCAAGCGCCGCAAAAGGCGCCCGGCATCGGGCGCGTCATCGCCGTCGCCAGCGGCAAGGGGGGCGTTGGCAAGTCCACCGTCTCGGTCAACCTGGCCTGCGCCTTGGCCAAGCGCGGCGAGCGGGTCGGCCTGCTCGACTGCGACATATACGGGCCGAGCATCCCGCTGATGATGGGTGTCAACGAGCGCCCGTCCGTCACCGGGGGCGGTGAGGAAAAACTGGTGCCGCTCGAGAGCCACGGCGTGAAGCTGATGAGCATGGGCTTCCTGCTGCAGGACGACCAGCCGGTCATCTGGCGCGGGCCGATGATCATGAGGACCATCCAGCAATTCGTCATGCAGGTGGACTGGGGAGAGCTGGATTACCTGTTCGTCGACCTGCCGCCCGGCACCGGCGATGCGCAGCTCTCCCTCTGCCAGACCGTGCCGCTCGACGGCGGGGTGATCGTGACCACGCCGCAGGAGGCGTCGCTCGGCGTCGTGCGCAAGGGGATCGAGATGTTCCGCAAGGTCAACGTGCCGATTCTGGGCATGGTTGAGAACATGAGCTACTTCACCGCGCCCGGCGGCGAGCGGGTCGAGATTTTCGGCCACGGCGGCGGGCAGGACGAGGCGGCGCGACAGGGCATCCCTTTCCTCGGCGAGATGCCGCTTTTCACCGAGATCCGCAAAGGCGGCGATGACGGCGTGCCGGTGGCCGTGGGCGAGCCCGATTCCCCCCCCGCCGTGGTCTTCGCCCAAATCGCCCAACAGTTGCAGGAACAACTGGCCGACACGGCAGAGTGATTTTTAACTGAAATAACCGAACAAACCGGTTGACAAGTGGGGGGATTTTAGTAGGTTGCGCGGCCTTTTCGCTGGTTCAGCGAACTTTTTGAACGATGCCAAATATCAAGTCAGCCAAGCGTCGGATGCGCAGTGACGCGACCAAGCAGGCCCGCAATCGCTCCGTGAAGAGCACCCTCAAGACCGCCGAGCGCCGTCTCGACGACGCCATCAAGGCCGGCAAAAAAGAGAACACGCAGGCTGCGTTAAACGCCGCCTCGTCCGCGTTTGACAAGGCGGCCAAGCTCGGCGTCATTCACTCCGCCAAGGCCGACCGCAAAAAGTCGCGCCTCGCCAGCCGCGCCAACGCTGCCTAAAGCCAGGCGCAGCCAACACGGATTTCCTAGGCCCCGCCAAGCGCGGGGCTTTTTGTCTTTGAGGGGTTTGGGGAAGCACTACTCGATAATCACCACGCCGTAACACGGTTGTCTGCCTACAGCAGCCATAGAATCCCCAGTTGCGCCAACCCAATCACAAAACCGAGCACGGCACCAACGCCTTCGATGAACCGGAACTCGCGCCGCATGATGCCGAGCAGCATTTCCTCCAGCTTGTCGCTGGAAAAGGCCGCCACCTTCTCGCGAACCACCGCCTCGACATCCATGTTTTTCTCGAGGTGGCCGATGAACAGTTCGCCCAGTTCCGGCACGGCCCGGGCCAGGCACTCCACCAGCGCGAGCTTGATCTTGTCGACCATGTCCGAGCCGAGGAACATCGCCGCCATCGGGATTGCCTCCGTCAGGTTGTTCTGCAAAAACTCATCCACCTTGGCCTCGATCACCTTGGTGACGTGCGCCACGAACTCGTCCCCCTGCAGGTGCCGGCGCACGTCCTCCATCGAGAACAACTCGCGCGCGACCAGTTGACCGAGCTTCTCCGCCAGCGCCTGTTGCCGCTTCGGGAACACACCCTGCACGCGCAGTCCGAGGATGCGCCGCTCCTCGCGCGGGTGAAACAGCATCCGCACGGCGAGGTGGTTCGTGCCCCAGCCGATCGCGGCGGCGATCACCGGCAGCAGCAGCCACGTCCACTTGAACACTTCCGGGCCGGCTTCAGTCATCGTGGACGGGTTGCTGGCCGATGTGTTGTGCGCCCCGGCGGCGCGCCAGCGACACCTGCCGGTGCCGCTCGAGCAGCCGCGACCGGCGCTCCGGAGTCAGCGCATCGGCGCAGCGCGGGCAGCTCACGCCCGGCTCGTACTGCGGTGCCGCCAGATCGGCCTTCGTGAGCGGCCAGCGGCAGCCGAAACAGACCTCGTGCTCGCCCTGCTCAAGCCCGTGCCGCACCGACACGCGGTGGTCAAACACGAAACAGTCGCCCTCCCAGAGGCTCTCCGACTCCGGTGTGTTTTGCAGGTAATTCAGGATGCCGCCCCGCAGATGGTACACCTCGCGGAAGCCGTGCCGAAGCAGGTAGGCCGACGCCTTTTCGCAGCGAATACCGCCGGTGCAGAACATCGCGATCTTCGGGTGCTTCTGCGGGTCGAGATTCTTTTGCACGTACTCCGGCCAGTCGCCGAAGGTCTCCGTTTCCGGGTCGATCGCGCCGCGGAACGTGCCCATCTGCACCTCATAATCGTTGCGCGTATCCACCACCGTCACGTCCGGGTCGCTGATCAGCGCGTTCCAGTCGCCCGGTTCGACGTACTCGCCGACGCCCTCGCGCGGATCGGCCTCCGGCGCGCCGAGCGTCACGATCTCCCGGCGCAGCAGCACCTTCATCCGGTGGAACGTGATCCGCTCCGTGCTGCAGAGCCGGGCCGGCAGCTTGGCCAGGCGCTCGTCGCTGCGGATGAATTCGAGCACCGACTCCATCCCCGCGCTTGGCCCGGCGATGGTGCCGTTGATGCCCTCCGACGCGAGGATGATCGTCCCGACCACCGAGTGCCGCACGCACTCCGCCTTCAACGGCTCCCGCTTGGCCTCGAAGTCCGGCAGGTCGGCAAACTGGTAAAATGTGGCAACGATGGAATCCATGCGCTTGGCCAGACGAGCGGCATCGCTTGGCCGGGGGAGGATGCAGAAAACAGGTGGCCGCAACAAGCCAACGTTAACGGCTCCAGCTTGACACGCGCTTGGCCAAGCGTCGGTAGGGACGGATGTCCCCAGACGTCCTCGTTTCCCCGGCGCGCTGGGACAGCGCGCCCTGCCTCTGGCTTGGTTCGTCATCCTTGACATCGGCTTGGCCAAGCGGAACGGTCGGCGCGGATGGAGCGGGCACAAACAAACATACCCTGGCGGTTTCTTGGCGGGCTTTTTGCAATCACACTGGTGGTGTACATCGCCGGCTTTTACGGCATCGAGCACCTGCGCGATCGCAAGGGGCCTTGGCGCGTCAGCTTTGCCGCCGCCGGAACAGGCGGCCCGACGATGACCATCCGCCAGAGGGCGCTGGGCATCGACGGCTTTCGCGTGGTGTTCGAAGGTGCGGACACGAACGGGCTCGCCAGCGGCGAGTTGACGTTCGACGAACCCGGCCGCAACGCCCAGCCGATGGACAAAACGCCCGAGAGCAGCCAGGAACTGAAACAGAAATCATTCCCCGTGCCGTTCGGTGAATGCATTTATCAGGATTTGATGTTCCTCCCCGGTGTCGTGACGATGAACCTGCTTGGCCACGAGATCGAGTTGATGCCACGCACGCTCGTCATCGATAAAAAAGAGGTGCCATGGAGTACGCCTGACGCGCAGATTATTCTTCAGCCTCCGGCAAAGAATTGATCAACGAAGGTGTTTTTTTAGGAAGGCATCCGTCGCATCCACCGTTGGGATGAACCACTCGCGTCTGTGCCAAAACGGATGTGGCGCGCCCGGCATCTTGATGAACTGGTATGGGATTTTCAGTTCATCGAGCTTCGGCCAAAAAGAGGCGTAGCGTAGCCCCGGCTTGTCGAGTTCACCGTCGATAAACAGCATCGGAGGGGTGCGTTTGCTGAGGTGCGTCAAGGGTGAGGCCTCGCGGTAGATGCCGGTTTTTTGACCCGGCAACGCACCGCCCATGAAGTCGATCACGGCATCGCTGCGGAGTGTGCCGGCCGCTTTCTCCAATCGCTCCACGATGAACGGCTCGAGAAAGTTCATCGCCCCGCACATCACCACCGCCGCCTGCACATCGGAGGAGACGCCGTGGTGATCGCCTTCGCCCTCGAATTGTTTCACACCGTTGCTCGCCGCCATGAACCCGGCCAGATGCCCCCCGGCTGAGCCGCCCATGGTTGCGATGCGTTTGGGATCGATGTTGTATCGCCTGGCATTTTTGCGCGACCACCGGATGGCCGCCTTGCAGTCGTAAACCGCTGCGGGAAACGGTTTTTCACCACTCAACCGATATTGCGGTACGACGCAGACATAGCCCCGCTGCACCAACGACTGCGCCAGCGCGGTCAACTGGCCCGGGCGGCCATTCATCCAGCCGCCCCCGTAAAACATCACGATGGCCGGGCGTGCTCCTTCGGCCTTGGCCGGGCGATAGAGATCCAGCGTAAGTCGGCGTTTGCGGCGCTCATCAACGTGTGTGTATTGAATGTGCGGTTCACGGATGACTCCCTCGTGTCGGTTGGGTGACACGCGGGTGCGATCGGGTTTCGTCGCTGCTTCATCCTGTGCAGTTGCCCCGCCGGAGATGGTCGCCAACAACAGAAAACAAAGCGGGCGGTTGGGCATCGGTTAATCCATTGCAACCAACGCCTCGGCGAAGGCTTGGCCGATTTGGGTGAGGATTTTGGCGGAGCCGAGGTAGTGGTAGGCGGCGTTGGAGATACCGGCCTCGAGGATGGCCTGTTCTTCCTTGGTGAAAATTTCGTCGGTGAATTCAGCGATTGCCTTATCGCGTTGGGCTCGGTTGAGGGATTGGTTCTTGGCCAGCTCGCGTCGCTTGGCGTTGATCTTTCCACGTCGATTGACCAATTCGGAGAGTTGGCCGTCCCAGTAATTCTCGGTGAACACCGCGGTCACGTTGCCCTTGAATTCCGGCAGCTTCGCGGGGGCGGCCATGGCTTTGCGAAATTCGCCGTGGATTCCGGCGTAACGCATTTGGTCGGGAGTGTATTTAGCAATCGGACCGCCCGCACCCATCACGCCGATGACGAACGGCAGCTTGGGCGCCTCGAGGTCGCGCCGCACGTCGCGGATGAAATGCGCGAGATTTTTGCTGTAGGCATCATAACTGCCCAGCTGGCCGCGGGTGGGATAAGTGCCGCTGTCGACCATGTCGTTCCAGCCCTGAAACCACACGAACCCCGCCAGTTCGTAGCCTGCCTTGACATCGTACGCCGGGTACACGCGCTTGATGTCGTCGAGCACCTTGCGGACATGATCAAGCATCAACCGATAAAAAACACCGGTTCGTTCAGCTCGTTTCCTGCGTTCATCGGCAACGTCCTTTCCGCGTTTCTTAAAATTCTCAATCTGCTTTTCATTGAACTGGTAAGGCCCCGCGCTCGGTGGCCGGAAGTCCGTGTTCAATGACTTGCCGCCCCATGAGGTCTTGATCAACAGGATCGGCTCGCCGATGTGCTTTTGCATTGTGATACCAAACGTCAGCTCTGGGCCGATCTTCCGTTCGCGCCCACCCGCGCCATAGCCAACGGTCAGCTTCCCCTCCTTCACGCCGGATTCCTCCGAGGTGTCGACTGAGGAAATCCAAACATTCCGCTGTAACTTCGGCGTGCCGTCCTCATGCTGAATTGCTTTCAACAACGGCGCCGTCTTCGGGTCCATGCCCAAGTGCGCCAGCGTGCGCTCGGCCGCGTGGCCTTGCATATTGGATTGACCAACAAGCAGGTAAACCTTCAGCGGCTTGGCCGCCAACGAAAACGAAATGCCCAACAGGGCAAGAAAGGTAATCAGGTATGATTTCATGGTTTGGATAAATTGCTGAGGGCCACATCGAGATTTTTTCGCAATACTTCCCGAAGCGGCGGATGGATGGGTTTGCGATCGAAAAAGAAAGGGTCGGCGCCATGGCCGGCCGGCTTGTTCATGTCGATGAGGCCCTTGACGAAGGTGTACATGTCGTTGGTGGGGATACCATGCTTGGCCATGACCTTGGCGGCGATGGCGTTGTAGCTGATTTCAGTGCCTTTCTCGAACACGTTGGTGCTGGAATGGCGAATCGGCGTGGTGCTGCCCCAGACCAGCTTGGCGCCGGTGGCCTTGAGGCGGGTGACGAGGGCGTGGAGATTCTTTTCGTATTGCTCGGGCGCGGTGGTGCGGATGCCGCCGGCGTGGCGGGGCATTACCCGAAAGGCTTTCACGCCCGGGAGGCGGTGAATCAAATCGCCGAGCCCGCAGTTGAAGTGAATGAGATCCCATTGCCCCTCGCCGAGCTGCTGGTCGAGCAATTCCAAGGCGGTGGCGGAGTTCCAAACCACACCGGGCTTCACGCGAGGATAATGAATCTCCACCTTGCCCTTCAGTTCCTTATGTAGTTCCGAGGCAGGCTGTTGGTAGATTTGGTCGCCCAAGATGAGCACGCGCGGCAGGGCGTTTTCGGCGGCACTTAGTTGGCCACCCAATATAAACGCCAGCAGAACGGCGATGGCGCCAAGGCTTCGCATCGCTAGGCGATCGCTTCGGGCATGGGGCCGGTGCTATCGGCGAAAGCTTTCACCGGCACGTCCACGGCGTGGAGCATGGAGAGGAAGAGGTTGGCTAGCGGCACTTTCTTGTCGCCCTCAAAGGAATGCAGATGGCCGTGCGTGAGGCCGAGCTTGTTACCGCCCGCGAGGTGGATGGGATAGTTCTTGGTGCTATGCGAGGCGTGCGGGTGGGCCGAGCCCCAAAGCACTACCGTGCGGTCGAGCATGTTGCCCTCGGCCTCGGGCGTATCCTTGAGGCGTTGCAGGAAATAAGCATGCTGCTCGGCCCGCCAGCGATCCCATTGGCCGGAGTAGTCAGCGGGACGCTTGTGAGCAATGTCATGCGTGGCGCCCTTGTAGCCAAGCACGTAAGTGGCATAATTCCAGAGTTCGCTTTGTGAGGAATTTTCACTCTCCAGCATCAAGGAAGCGAAGCGGGTGGTATCAGTCTTAAACGCCAGATACACGAGATCGTACATGCAACGGATATATTCCTTGGGATCCTTGTGAGAGGCGTCAAGATTCAGCCCCTTAGTATTGATCTCCGGCAAAGGCTTATGCGTCCATTTACTGGTGCGCTCCACGCGTTGCTCCAGTGCTCGGATAGATTCCAGATACTCCTCCACCTTGCCCTGATCCTCGTGACCGAGGCGGCCCTTGAGGCTGCGGCTTTGGTCCATCAACAGGTCGAGAATGCTGGCCTCGCGCTTGAGCCCGGCGCGCACCTGTTCGACGCCTTTGCCGGCGTAGGGATTAAATAGCCGGTTGAAAATCTTCTGCGGCTTGTGCATCGAGGGAATCGGCCGACCTGGCCCACGATGGGAAAGCGTCTTGCTGCGTCCGTAGGAACCCGTGCCGCCCTCGGTGCCGAGCACCATGGAAGCGAAACGCGTCTTGTGCCCGTGGACATTGGCGGCGACCTGATCGATGGAAATGCTGTTGGTCTTTTGAGTACCCACCATGTCCGCGCCTGTAGCGAAGACATCGCCCGAGCTGTGCCCGCCCAAGGCCCAACCGCCAGCGTGATCCAGCCCGCGGTAGTAGCTCACATAATCCTTGAGTGGCTCAAATGGCTTGGCGGACTGGTTGAAGGTCAATGGACCCGCGTCGCGGCATGGCCACCAACTCCAATCGTGGTGCGGCTGGTTCAGGTTGGGAATACCGGCCGGACCATTGGGCATATATGCGCCGTAGGAAAAATAGCTCACCAACATCCGCTTCGGCATCGACCTGGAAGGCGCTGCCCAACTCATGCCGTTGAGGAACGGTAAGGCTAGCGCGATGCCACCGCCCTTTAGCATTTCACGTCGATTCAAATGCCAGCTTTTGGGTTTCATGGTGTGTCGGTTGATTTATCCGTTGTTCCCCTGAACAAAGAACTCTGACAGATGGTAATGATCATGTCGAGCAGACGGTGTTCGTTGGCGACGGACTCTTTGAGCATCTCCGCCACGGCGTAGCGGTCATGCGTGGTCAGTTCCCGGCCAATGCCGTAAGTAAGCAGGCGCCGTAAAACGTTTTCAGAAACATTCTCATGACGGTGCTTCAAAAGGTACGCCTTCAGGTCGGCCATGCCATTGACCTCTGGGCCATTGGGCACACGAGCAGCAGCCTCAACCTTTTCGGTATTGATGGTCTTCAGGTAAGCCGCATAGCCGGCAAGGTCACCGTGGGTTTGCTTGTTGAAGCCGCTGACACGAGCACCTTCCTTCGGCACCAGCGGCTGGTACTTGCCGATGGCGTTGTAATGCTCGAAGGGAATGCCCCAGGGATCGAGCCGGGCGTGGCAGTCGTTGCAGCTTTCCTTTTGGCGATGCTTGGCGAGGAGGTCCTTGATGGTGAGCGCCTTCTCAGCGGATTCGCCCGCGGTGTCGGTGAGCGCCGGCACATCGGCGGGTGGATCGGCGACGTCATCTCCGAGGATGGCTTCGCGCAACCACACTGCTCGGTAAATCGGATGCGGCGCTGAGCCCGTGCCGTTGCCGATCAGCATCGACCCGTGCGTGAGCAGGCCACCGAGCCTATATTCCGGCTTCAATGGCACGGCGCGAAAATGATTTCCCTCGACGCCCCGCACGCCGTAGTGCGCAGCCAGCGGTTGGTTCAACCAGGCGAAATCCGACTCCACCACGTTGGCTGCGCCGGCGTTGCGGCGGATGAGTTCAGCCACAAATCCGGCTGTCTCATCCAGCATGTAGTCGCGGATGGTGGGCCGGTACGGCTGCTCTGTGCCCCTGCGTTCACCGGCTGACACGTAATATAGAAAACGTGGGAAGAGCTGGTTGTTGATCGGCACCGTCTTCATCTTGGCAAGACTCAGCCACTGCATGGTGAAGTTGCGGACGAAATCTTTGGAGCGTTTATCGGCCAGCAGACGGCGTGTTTGCTCCGCCAGCACTTTCGGTTCATCCAGCCGTCCCTCCCCGGCCAGCTTCAGCAATTCAGCGTCCGGCATGGATCCCCAGAGAAAATACGACAGCCGCGAGGCCAGTTCGTACGGGCGCGTCGTCACTTCGCCGTCGGCCACGGTGTGATAGAGGAACTGCGGCGAGATCAGCACCATCGCCAACGTCTCTCGCATGGCAGCCTCCATGGTTTTCAACTCGGTCTGTACCAGCTTGTAGATTTGAGCGAATCGATCCACCTCAGCCTTGGAAGCCGGCCGGCGAAAAGCCCGCGAGGTGAAGCGGCGGATGACCTCGCGCACGTAGGCCTCTGGATTCTCCTCGCGCAAAGGCGAATCAAACAGGATGCGCGTGTGATGCGCCGGTGGCCAGACGTCGGCGACGGGCGCCTCAAACTCCATCCAGTTCATCACCACGCGAGGCATGGTAAGGTTGCGATTGCCATCGTTAAGCGTGCCGTCGTCGTACAACACCTGCGGCGTAATGACTCGACTGTCCGGCTGTTGCCTGCCGCGAACGACCCGCCCGCGCTCCAGTGGAAAGTTTTCGATGTGCCCGCGAAATTCATAAACCTTCGGCTCATCGATGCTGTTCACCACGTACGCACCACCCACCGGTTCCACGCGCTGTGTGGAACTGTTGATCTGGATGGTCTGGCCCAGGATCAAACGCAACGGGGCGCCCTTCACGCCCGGCGGCAAAATCGCTGAAGCCTGCACGCGGATGACGAACTCGCCCGTGTCCGGGAAACTCTTCAGCCCCATGCCATGCGCCGGCGAGTGACGACGGTTGCCCCACACACCGACTTCGTCCACGCCAATGCCGCGGTCCAGCCCGTGCGGCTGCCACTCGCGCCGCGTCTTGTGCACCTCCGGTTTGGCAGGATCGACGATGGCGCTCGCCATCACCTTGCGGGCGTTCTCCAGATATCGATCCATCTGCTCCGGTCCCAACAGCATGAACTCAGCGGTGTTGTTGAAGTGATACGGCTTCTCCGGATCCTTGGGCAGGTTGTCCGTTAGCTTGAGCCGAAAGCCGATCAAGTCTCGGATGGTATTCTCGTATTCGAAATTGGTCAGCCGCCGGGCCTGCGGCGCGACCACTCCTTTCTTGGCCTGTGCCACCGCCTTCCGCAATTCCGCCTCGATCCACTGCGTCACCGCCGCCACCTCCGCCTTGGCCGGTCGCGATTTCTCCTCCTCCGGCGGCATCTCGCTGGCCTTCAAAACATCGAGAATCAATTCCCACCGCTCCAGAGCATTCCCCTTGGCCAAGTCTCCGTCGAGATCATGCAATGTCACCTTGCCCTTGGCCTTCTCCGGTCCGTGGCACTTCACGCAATTGGCCTTGAAGAACACCATTACCACGGAATCAAACCCGGCCTTGCACGCCGGCACGGCCTGTAATTGAAGCGCAAAGCCAAGAACGGCTCCCAACACGAATCCCCGAGCGATCATGGCTTGGCCTTTTGGGTCGCGTGCTTGATGAGGAAATCCACTAGCGTCTGGCTTTGGAACCAGCCGGCCCACATGTTGTGGCCTTGGCCCTTAACCACCTCGAGCGTCATTGGGCCGCCGAGTGCATCGTAACGTTTCTTGATGATGGCGGAATTGGTGTCAAGGGGCACGACACGGTCCATGTCACCATGAATGTGAAAGATCGGCACCTTCGCCTTGGCCAAGGGCGCCAGTCGGTCGACGGGGTTATGCTCGGCCAGTTGGGCTTTCATATCCTCGGTCGTCAGGCCATACGCCCCGCTGGCCTGCTGTAGCCCGGGATAACTGGCGATGTTGCACACCGGATAAATGCCTGTGATGCAACGCACCTTGTCCGGATTCTCCGCTGCCCAGCAGTACAGCATNAATCCNCCCCNGCTCCGTGCGAGCAAACAAGCCTGCTTGGCCAANCCACGCTTTTCCACCAGGNGCTTGTGCAANGCGGAGTATGTCNCCCTCCCTATNGGACTGCCGTNGGATTCGCCCACGTCCACCCCGGCGATGGCGATGCCCGATTTGAGGAAACGCTCAAACATCCACTTCTCCGCCTCGCCCGGCAGCCCGCGCAACGTCGGCGCATACCACACCCACGGTATTGGATTCTCGTCCGTTGGCTTGGTACCTGGCTGAATCAGAAAAGCCGTGTGGCCTTCGATAGCAAACAGTTCGCCGGGAAACGGCAGCTGCTTTTCCGGTTGGGCTGCATTGGCCAAACAAGCAACGGCAAACCAAATCGAAGCAGCTATGCGAGACGTCGAATGATCTATTATACTCATCGAGCCAATTTTGCCAACTTGGCGGCGATATCCTTCAGGCTCTTGGGCCATTGATCAATGACGATGCTCTTGGCACCCGGAATCTTGGGGGCGGTGATGCCCTCGACCACGGCGGCGGTCGGTTGGGCGTAGAGGAATTGGATGCTTTTCTGGCTGTAGGTTTGCGGCAGGCTCTTTGCGTAGGTTTCTAACTCGGCAGCGTAGTCAGCCGGATTCTCGCCGATGTTGCTTTCAGAGGGAACCCAGATGATGCCGGCCACGCCCATGGGGGTAAGCGGGCTGATGCACCAGTTGTAGGCGTAGGTGGGGATGGTGTCCTGAGCAACGGTTTCTCCCTTGCCGGGTTCGGGGAACGCGGGAGCTTGCAACGCGAAGGTCGAGGCGTCCGCCCCTTGTTTTGCTGCTGCCCGAATGGCTTGGGCGAAGGCTTTCACTTCCGCGACATGCTTGGCCGCCGCTTTTCGCGCCACTGAGGAATTGGGATATTGGAGAAACAATTCGTCTAGGCGTGCTTTGAACGCCGGATGGTCATTATCCCTTACGCCCTGATAAGAAGTCCACGAAAGCGGCGAGGCGAGTTGCCGGTTTCGGCCGCCATGTCCGGATGACATCGTCATAAAGCCTTGCGGAACACCCGGCCGGTTGAGGGCCTTGGCAAATTCGTAGGCAAACATGGTCACTCCGGTGCTCTCCTTTGTAAAATCGGCCGCCGACCAGTAGGTGCGGTACTTTCCACCGCCGGTTTCGAAGCGGCGCTTTCGTGGCGTGGGGAAGGAACTGGCTGCAGTCCGTCTGCGGAATTCGCGAACCAACGGCATGGCCTTGGGCAACTCGATCTCTTTGGCGCGGCGGTCATAAGCCCACTCGGAAGTCAGCTGCGTGCTGCCCGTTACATACCAGACATCGCCGATGAGAATATCCCGAACCTTCCGGTTAAAACCATGCGTGGATTTCACCTCAAGCGTAATCGGTTTGGCCGAAGCCTTCCTCGCAGGAAAGGTGACTGACCACTGCTCGAGATTATTGGGCGTAATAGTTTGCGTCGCCCCATCGAGGGTAACAGTAACCTTCACTCCTAGGTTAGCATGGCCCCAAACCCGAATCGGTTTGTCACGCTGCAAAATCACTCCATCGCGATAATACTCGGCCAACTGAAGAATTGGATAATTGGGATCGGCCCAACGGGCGTATTTTGCCTTAAGAGCAGCCGCCTTCTCCAAATCGTCCTCCTCGAAAATATACTCGCCCTCAACGACAGCAAAGGGCGTCGCCGGCAGGCCGGCTTTGTTATACAGATTGGAGTTCTCCGGAACCGCATTGTACGCGTACTGCACGCCGATGGGAGCAGGCACTTTTTCGGAGGTCACCACGACGGTATCGCCGGCGAGTTTGGCCTCGGCGGCGTGCCATTTTTTGTCGGATCCGCAAAGGCGAAAGTGGTTCAGCGAATCGTTCGGGGTCGGCTTGGCGGGTTCGACGAATTTCCCGGGCTCACGATAATCCTTGGCCATGCCCTTGCTGCCCACCATCAAGCCGCCAAAGAGGCTGTCCTTCTCGAAGGTAACAATGACCTCTCGACCCTTAATCTTGTACCCGCTGTATATCGGGCCGGTGTAGGCGATCACCTTGCCGTAATCCTTGGCCAACGCCCAGCGGGCCATTCGCATGCCCGGATGCAGCTTGTTGAAATAATGGATTCCCTGCGGACGCGCGGAGTTTAGGTCCGACTGCACGATCATGCCCACGTTCTCGCGGTTGTTATGGAAGAACAAGTGCTGCACCTGACGAATATCCGCAAAGCCAACGTTCTCCGGGTCGGGCGATCCGTAGCATTGCATTTGGGTGAAATAAAACGGCATCTCGGGCATGCCCCAGGCATCGCGCCAACCGTTGACCAAGGCCTCCATTCGCGTGGCGTAAATCCGGCCATCACCACTATTGCTCGTTCCCTGACACCAAATCGCCCCGCGGATGGCATAGGGAATCACCGGCGCAATCTTCCCATTGAAAAACTGCGAGGGCCCACGCCACATCCCGGCGATGCCCGGCAGATTAGGCCGGGCCGGCACTTTGCCGCCTGCCTCGGCTGTATGACTCGCCACATCCTGCCACGCTTTCAAATCAGCGTAATACTGATCGAAGGCCTTGCGGCCTTGTTCGGTAAGTGGATCAGCATCATGAATAAGATCCATATCCCCCTTAAGTTTCGGGTGCGCCTCAATAGCTTCGCGTTGGGTGAAAGCCTCAATGCGCGTATTGCTGTGGGCACTGAGTAAAATACCGATGGGCACATTCAGTTCCTTGTAAAGTTCATGGGCAAAGGAAAGAGACAAGGCCGAGAATCCGCTTGCCCCACTGGCTTTTTTCCAGCCTTCCTCGGAAGTGGCCTTCTTCTGTGGATAAAGGGCGGAAACGGTGTTGATGTTGATTTCGCGGATGGGAATGTCCTCCTTGGATGAAGCAAGTTCCCGAGCCAATAGATTGCACATACTTTTCCCGGCAACCCAAACCATGTTCGATTGTCCGGAGGAAAACCACACCTC
>NYYJ01000096.1 GCA_002686755.1 Verrucomicrobiales bacterium | reverse complement strand
GCAGCAACGAAGACGCGGCAACGGCCGGCAGATCGTCGTGAAACTTGGCCAAGCTACCGGCGATCGTCCGGCCCATCTCCGGGATGGCGAGCGCGAAGAGCCAGCGGTCGAGTCCCATCGTGCGGGCGCGCTCGACGGAGTCTACGAGCTTGGTGGCGTTTTTCTCGCCGAACATCCGCGGCTCGTCGTCAGTGCCGAGGTTGAGCGGGCCAAGCTGTTCCACCGTGAGGCCAAACAGGTCGAGTGGGTTAACGGCGAGTTGGCGCTCGACAAGTTTGTCCGAGACGATGTCGCCGAGGCAGTCGATGTCGAGCGCGGTGCGCGCGGCAAAGTGTTCCAACCGCTGGGCCGCCTGCGCGGGACAGTCGGTGTTGACGCATCGCCACGCGACGAATTCCTCGTCCTTGTGGATCGCGCCGCCGCACTCCGGGCATTGGCTGCCGGTGGCCGCGAGCATGTCAAACGGCTCGGTGCCGGCTGGCCGCAAATCCTTCACCACCGAGATGACACCGGGGATGACGTCGCCGCGTTTTTCAATAATGACCGTGTCGCCGATGCGGATGTCCTTCCGGCCAATCTCCTCTTCGTTGTGCAACGTGGCGCGGCTGATGGTGGAACCGTCGACAAACACCGGCTCCAGTTCGGCAACCGGGGTGAGTGTGCCGGTTCGGCCCACCTGAATCGTAATGGCGTGGAGCCTTGTCTGCGCCTGCTCCGGCGCATATTTGTAGGCCATCGCCCAGCGCGGCGCCTTGGCGGTCGCGCCCACGCGGTCGCGCAAGTCGAAGCGGTTCAGCTTGATGACCGCGCCGTCGGTATCGTAGTCGAACCCATTCCGGATGCGGTCGAGTTCCTCGATTGCCGCGAGAATTTCCTCGGCGGATTTGCAGTGCCAGGTATGTTCCGGCGTACGGAATCCCAGTTGGCCAAGCGTGTCGAACAGGCCAAGCTGTGAGTCGACCGCCGACCCGCCAACGACCTCGCCGTTGCCGTACAGGACGATGTCGAGCGGCCGCTTGGCCACCAGCGTGGGGTCGAGCTGCTTAAGCGAACCGGCGGTGGCGTTGCGTGGGTTGGCGAAAAGCGGTTCGCCCTCGGCCTCACGCGCTTGGTTCAATTTTTCAAAACCAGAGCGGGTCATGATCACCTCGCCGCGGGCCTCGAACACCTCCGGAGTTTCCGCTTGGCCAAGCGCTTGGCCAAGGGGCTGAAGCCGCAGCGGGACGCTTCGAATGGTTCGGAGGTTTGCAGTGACATCATCCCCGGCAACGCCGTCGCCACGCGTGGCCCCGATGGTGAATTGGCCGTCCTCATAACGGAGGCTGATCGCGATGCCGTCGGCCTTCGGCTCGACCACCCAGTCGAGCGGCTCTCCCGGTAACAGCTTCTGAACGCGCTCGACAAACTCACGCACTTCCTCCTGCGAATAGGTGTTGTCGAGGCTCATCATCGGCACGGCATGACGCACGGTTTCGAACCCGTCGATCGGCTCGCCGCCGACACGCTGGCTGGGCGAGTCAGGCGTGCGAAGTTCCGGATGGTCGGCCTCAAGATTGAGAAGTTCGCGGTAAAGCTGATCGTACTCCCGGTCGCTGATCGTCGGCTGCGCCTCAACATAATAAGCCCGGTCATGCCGGCGGATTGCCTCGGCCAAGGCGGAATGACGCTTCTGCGAAGTGTCCGGCATGGGGTCGGTCAAAGCTCCAGAAGATCCCGTAATTGCGGTCGGATCGATGAAAACTCGGAGTCGGAACGGTTGCCCAGCCGTCGGGTCAGTTTCGCCAGTGGCGCTGCGGTGAGTTGTTGTAGATGAAAAGCGCCGGGTTTCAGGAAGTTTTTTGGAATCGAATTCTCCCAGCGACTGCCACGAGTTGAGGTGGTATGCGGGATGATGTTGACCAAGGCAGGCTCGTCGTCGGGCGGTTCATCGGAGAGCAGCAAACAGGGCCGTGTCTCGGCCACCATGCCAAGGTCAACCATCCACACCTCACCGCGCGTCGGCATCTTCAGCCTCCCGACGGTCGATTTCCTGAAAAACGATTTCGGCTGTGGCGGTGACCTGGTCAAGCTGCTGTCTATCCGCTTCCTGTCCCCACAATCGCCTGCGAACGGCCTTGCGCTCGCCCGGAGTTAGCTTCGGCAACTCCTCCAATATTTCAGTCGTACTCACGACGGTATGCTACTCCGAAGCGTCCAGTTAATCAAACATCTTGCCGGGGTTTAGGATGCCCTTGGGGTCGATGGTTTTGCGGAGGTCGCGCATGAGGCGCATCTGGGCTTGGCCGGCGAACTTGGGGAGAAACTCCTTCTTGGCCAGGCCGATGCCGTGCTCGCCGGTGATGGTGCCGCCGAGACGGATGGCTTCGTCGAAAATCTCCGTGAACGCCTCGTGCACGCGGTGGATTTCGGCCTCGTTGCGTTCATCGGTCAGGAAGGTCGGATGAAGGTTGCCGTCGCCCATGTGGCCGAAGGTGCCGATTTTTAAGTCGTGCTTTTTTGCGACCTCGGCGACGAAGCGGATCATGTGGGCCAACTCGCTGCGCGGCACGGTGGCGTCCTCGAGGATGGTCGTGGGCGCGAGTCGCGCAAGTGCGCTGAAGGCGCTGCGGCGGGCGGTGGCCAGTTGCTCGGCCTCGTCGGCGTCGGCGGCCACGCGCACGTCCATCGCGCCGTTGGCCTTGGCCAGTTCCTCCATCTTGGCGGCTTCCTCGGCGACGGCGGCGGGGTGGCCGTCGGTCTCCATCAGCAGCAGCGCCTCGCAATCGAGCGGCAGGCCGACCTTCGCGAAGTCCTCGACGCAATGAATCGTCGTGCGGTCGAGAAACTCCAGCGTGCACGGGATGATTTGCGCGGCGATGATGTCGCTCACCGTTTGTGCCGCGGCGTCCATAGCGGCGTAGGTGGCGACCATCGTCTTTTTCGCGGCCGGCTTCGGGATGAGCTTGAGCAGCACCTTGGTAATGACGCCCAGTGTCCCCTCGCTGCCGATCATCACGTCCTTGAGCGAAAAGCCGGCGACGTCCTTCACGCACTTGTTGCCGAGCCACATCACCTCGCCGTCCGGCAACACGACCTCGAGGCCCATCACGTAGTTCCGCGTGACGCCGTACTTCAGCCCGCGCAGGCCGCCGGAGTTTTCGGCGACGTTGCCGCCGATGGTGGAAATCTTCATCGAGCCGGGGTCGGGCGGATAAAACAACCCGGCCTCCCCGGCCGCCTCGGCGATCTGGACGGTCGTCACGCCCGGCTCGACGGTCATCGTGAGGTTGGCCGCGTCGACCTCGAGGATTGCCCCCATCTTCACCGTACACAGCACGATGCAGTCGGCCGCCGGGACGCTGCCACCGCTCAGGCCGGTGCCGCTGCCGCGTGTGACCACCGGCGTGCCGGTGTCGTTGGCCAGGCGCAGCACCGCGCTGACGTCCTCCGTTGTCGCCGCGAAAACCACGCATCCCGGCGTCTCCTTCATTGCCGCCGTGCCGTCGAATGCGTACGGGATGAGATCCTCCGTCGCCGTCAGCACGTTTTCCGTGCCGACGGTGGTGCGAAGCGCGTTGAGTGTCGATTGAGCCAGGGACATCCGTGAACCGGCGCAGAGCTTCCGCGACTTGGCCAAGCGGGGTCAAGCGCGGAGCCGCTTGGCCAAGCGCTGGGAATAGGCTGTCGATAAGCGCCGGGCAACTTTCCAACTACTATTCGTTGCACCGGCAGTGAGTTTGAGGTTCCATCCGGTCATGCCTGATGTGCTCGACATGCCCTCCACCGAGTCTGCGGATTTGAAGCAGACCCCGCGAAAAAAGGAGCCGCTCACCGCCATTCCGCTGGATCGGACGCCGCCCCACGACACCGCCGCCGAGCAGGGCGTGCTGGGCTGCATCCTGCTTGACCCGGAGGAAAACCTCCCGGTGTGCAGCGGCAAGGTCAAGGACGAGACGGTTTTTTACGACCTGCGCCACCGGGCGATCTACTCGGCGCTGGTGACGATGGGCGAGCAAAACACCCCGATCGACCTGCTGACCCTGTCGCACCAATTGCGTGCCGATGGGGAACTCGACAACATCGGCGGGGTGGCCTACCTGGCTGAGTTGCAGGACGGGGTGCCGTCGGCGGCGAACCTGGAGTATTACTTCGCCATCGTGCAGGACCGAGCGCTCCTGCGGAAGGTGATCCACACCTGCACCAAGGCGATCGCCGACGCCTACGAGGGGAGCGACGAGGTGGAGAGCCTGATCGGCGAAGTGGAGCAGTCAGTGCTGGATATTCAGCGCGAGCAAAGCATCTCCAAAAACAAGACGATCCAGGATCACATCAAAGGCGCGATCGAGCAAATCGAGGAATACTGCCACAACAAGGGAGCCATAACGGGAATTGAGAGTGGGTTCAGCGACTTTGACAAGATGACCACGGGACTGCACGGCGGCGAGATGATCGTCGTGGCGGCCCGGCCGAGCATGGGTAAAACCTCGCTGGCAATGAATATCGTGGAGCATGTCGCGCTGAAACAGGGCCTGCCGGTGGGGGTGTTCAGCCTCGAGATGACGGCGGACGCGCTGGTCATGCGCATGCTCTGCTCGCTGGCCCGCATCAACCTGCGGGACATGCGGGAGGGTTTCCTGCAAAACAGGGATTTCCCCCGGATTCTCGATGCCTCCGGCAAGCTGTCCAAGGCCGGGCTGCATATCGACGATACGGGCGGGCTCTCGATCCTCCAGCTCCGGGCGCGGGCGCGCCGCATGTGGCAACAGCACGACATCAAGTTGTTTGTCATTGACTACATGCAACTGCTTCATTCTACTTCGCGCCGCGGCGGAGAGAACCGGCAGCAGGAAATTGCGGAAATCTCCAGCGGAGTCAAATCGTTGGCCAAGGACTTGAACGTCCCGGTCATCGTGCTCAGCCAGCTCAACCGCGAGCTGGAGAAGGACAAGAACCGCAAGCCGCGCCTGTCGGACCTCCGCGAGTCCGGCGCGATCGAGCAGGATGCCGACCTGGTGGGGTTGCTTTATAGACCCGGCGGCCCGGATGGCGACGACAATGACGCCGCCAACGAGGCGGAACCGATTAACCTGCTAATTGCCAAGCAACGCAACGGCCCGACCGGCGATGTGCGGTTGACCTTTATGAAAGGGTACACGCGATTTGAGAACGCAGCAGCCAACTTCAGCGACGATGACAGCGGCTTGCGGGGCGACTAGCCCGGCCCGCTGGCTGTGCGCGCTTGGCCAAGCGCTCCCGGCAGTGCTGCTGCTCCTGTTGAACAGCCCGGTTCTTGGGCAGGTGCCCAGGTCGTTGCCAGTCAAGAAAATCACCCTCCAGCACATCGGCCAACCGGCCGCCAGCGACGCGCTCATCCGCGCCAACATCCGCCTCAAGCAGGGGGACACCTATTCCCGCAAGGCCAGCGACGACGACATCCACAACCTCCGCAACACCGGTTTCTTCGAGAACGTCTACGTGACCGAGAAGCAGGTTGCCGGCGGGTTCGAGATCACCTACACGCTCGTCGGCAAGCCGGTGGTCACGGAGATTCTCTTTGAAGGCAACTCCGGGGGGCGCAAGTTCCGGGAAGGCAAGCTCCGCAAGAAAATCCGTTCCCGCACCGGCGAGACCCTCAGCCGGCCAAGAATCTTCGCCGACACCCGTGCCCTCCTGAAAGAGTACCAAAAGGGCGGCTATCAGCAGGCCACGGTCGACTACGAGGTGCGGCATGACGAGGCGCTTGGCCAAGCGACCGTCGTCTTCCAAATCGAGCCCGGGCCAAAGGTCAAGATTGACGACATCGTGTTTGCCAACGCGTTGGCCTTCTCCCAACGCGAATTGCGAAAGGTGCTAAAGACACGACGGAAGTGGTTCATGTCGTGGCTGACTGGCAGCGGCAAGTTCGAGACCGACCAGTGGGAGGAGGATCTCGAGCGTCTCACCCAGTTTTATCAGGACGAGGGATATATCGACTTCGAGGTGCGGGAAATCGACTTCAGCGATCCCAGCGACGGCGGGATGGTGATTCGCCTCGACCTGTACGAGGGCTACCGGTATCAGGTCGGCAGTGTCGCCTTCGAGGGTAACACGCTCTTCACGGACGACCAGATCCGCCGAGGGGTGCAGGTTATCGAGCGGGCGGTGATCCCACTCATGCTCGAGGGCGCGATCTTCACCCCCACCGGGTTTAACGAAGACCGGGACGCCATCCGTGACTTCTACGAGGCGCACGGCTACCTCGACACCATCGTGCGCACGACCCGGGTGCCCAACACCGACCGGGGCACGATCGACCTGGTCTACACCATTCAGGAGGGGGAGTTGAGCTACGTGGAAAAAGTGGAAATCCGAGGCAACACCCGGACCCGGGACAAGGTAGTCCGGCGCGAGTTGGCGATCTCTCCCGGCGAGGTGTTCGACATGGTCCGCGTCGAGCTGAGCAAGCGCCGCCTCCAGGGCACCACGCTGTTCGACAGCGTCGAGACGCAGGTCGAGAAGATCCCCGAGCTGCCCAACCGCCGCAACCTCATCATCGGCGTGGAGGAGGGGCGCACCGGTCGTTTCCTGATGGGCTTCGGCTACAGTTCCATCGAGGCGATGTTCGCCCAGGTTGGCTTCGTGCAGGGCAACTTCGACCTTTTCAACCCGCCGTTCTTCACCGGGGGAGGTCAGAAATTCCGCCTGAACGTCACCGCTGGCACCCGGCGGCAGGATTACCAGATCACCTTCGAGGAGCCGTGGTTTCTCGACCAGAAGAAGCGGGTGTCCGTGGACCTGTACCACCGCGAAATCCAGTACTTCAGCCGCTACTTCGAACAGCGCCAAACTGGCACAAGGCTGGGCTACTCGCAGAGAATCTTCAACGACCGCATCAGCGCGGGGGGCAACTATACCATCGAGTCCATTGGCATTCACGATCGCTCCTACTTTTCTGACATGTTGTCGGAGCACGACATGCTCATCAACGGCTTGGCCAAGGGCTATCCCGACGGCCTGTCCGCCAACCCGTTCGACTGGACCTACGACACGGACCGGATACAGGAAGGCGAGCTGTCCGAGCTGAACCACAACCGGCTGGTGTCCAAGCTGGGCCTCTTCTTATCCCACGAAACCCTGAACAATGCGCTGTTGCCCAGCGGAGGCCATCTCACCAGGGTTAACGCGGAGATCGCCGGTGGCCCCTTCGGCGGCGACACCGAGATGTACCGCCTCGAGATCAACTCCGCCCATTACTTTCGCGGTTTTGGTGAGGGTCACATCCTGGAGGTTTACGGCGAACTGGGCGTCGTCGACACGTTCGGCGACAGCCGGCGCGTGCCGTACTTCGACCGGTTTTTCCTCGGGGGCGGCCGCACGCTGCGCGGGCACGACTACCGGGACATCGGCCCGCGGATGCAGACCTGGAAAAGCGGCGTCGAGAACGACCAGTTCGGCTACTACGTGAACGTGGAAAACGAGGCCGGCGAGGCGGTGGGGCAGAAGTTCGTCCCGGTTAAACAAAGCTACATCGAAAACCCGTTTCACAAGATCCCGGAAATCGCCCCCGACGGGAAAAACCGCTGGACCCCGGTCACCACCGACAGCTTCGAGACCTTGGGAGGCAGCAGCTATTGGCTCGGCTCGGTCGAGTACAGTATCCCGATCATCCCCAAGTTGCGCTTCGCGGTCTTCTACGACATCGGGATGGTGTACGAGGATCCGTACGAGTTCGAGTTCTCCAACTACGCCGACAACTGGGGCATCGGCCTGAGGCTCGTCGTGCCGATGCTCGGGCCGTTGAGGCTCGACTACGGCATCCCGATCACCCAGCCCGACTACGCCGATGGAGGCGGGGAGTTCCACTTCGGGGTCGGCTTTACCCGCAATTTTTAACCTGACTGGATGAACATAAAACCAATCATGACACGCTCAACCATGCCCAAGCTGGCCGCCGCCGCGCTGGCGCTCGCCTGCCTCGCCGGAACCGCCGCCGCGCAGGAACCGCTCAAGATCGCCACCATTGACCTGCTAAAGGCCTTCGACAGCTACTGGAAAACCAAGCTCTCCAACGACCAACTCAAGGAGCGCGGGGCCGACTTTGACAAGGCCCGGATCGGCATGATGGAGGATCTGGGCCTGCTGCAGGAGGAATACAACAAGCTGAACGTCAGCGCCCAGGATCCCGCCAACTCCGAAGAAAAAAGGGCGGCAGATCTCAAGAAGGCGCAGGTATCGTTCGCCGAGTTCGAGCGCCTCAAGCAGCAGATCATCGACTTCAACAAGAACGCACAGAAAACCCTAGCGGACCAGACCCGCCGGCTGCGCAAGGGGCGCCTCGACGAGATTCAGGAAGTCATCCGCGCCAAGGCCGTCGAGCTGGGCTACGACCTCGTCATCGACTCGTCACAGGACGTGCTGCTGCCCCGCACCCCGACCGTCCTTTTCACCACCGGCAAAAACGACCTCACCGCGATGGTGATCGACATCCTCAACCAGGGTGCCGGCGGCAAATACAAACCAGCCGACCCGACCAAGCCGGCGGCCCCCG
Source organism: Verrucomicrobiales bacterium (assembly GCA_002686755.1). GTDB lineage: Bacteria > Verrucomicrobiota > Verrucomicrobiia > Limisphaerales > UBA1096 > UBA1096. The sequence continues at coordinate 10,469 of NYYJ01000096.1, read as the reverse complement.
CCGCGACGGCCCCGGAACCACCGGCCCCCGCACCGGCGAACCCGTAACAGCCAAAGGACAACTCTCGAGCGCCGGTGCAAGCCGGCGTTTTTTTGTGCGCGCTTGGCCAGGCGTCAGGTGTGCAGCGGCTCCCCGATGGCGGCATGGGCCGCTTCGCGCAGGCCCTCCGACATCGTCGGGTGCGCGTGGATCGTCCGGGCCAAGTCCTCCGCGTTTCCGCCCAGTTCCATCAACAACACCGCCTCGGCGATCAGCTCCGACGCATTGGCCGAGAGGATCTGCGCGCCGAGCACCCGGCCGGCCGCCTTGTCGGCGATGACCTTGGCCAAGCCGTCCGCATGCCCGCCGGCGACAGCGCGCCCGTTGGCTTGAAACGGAAACGTCCCCACCGCGATCTCATTGCCGTTCGCCTTGGCCTCCGCCTCGGTGAGGCCGGCGGCGGCGAGTTCCGGCGCGGTGTAAATCACCGACGGAATGACGTCGTAATTCACGCTGCTAGGCTTCCCTGCCATGCGCTCGACGGCGGCGATGGCTTCCTGCTCGGCCTTGTGCGCCAGCATCGGCCCCGCCACCACGTCGCCGATGGCGTAAATGCCCGGCACGCTGGTTTGCCACTCGGCGCCGGTCTTGATGCAGCCGCGTTCGTCGAGTTCGACGCCGGCCTCGGCGGCGCCGAGACCTTCCGTGTTCGGCTTGCGGCCGACGGCGACGAGCACTTTCTCCGCCTCGAGCACGAGTTTTTCATCGCCCTTGGCCGCGGTTAACTTGACGCCGCCCTCTGTCCGTTCGGCCGACTCGACTCCGCTGCCGAGATGAAATTTCAGCCCCTGACGTTGCAGCAGTTTTTGCAGCGCCTGCGTGATGTCGTCGTCGAACGTCGCGGCGATGCGCGGCAAAAACTCGACCACCGTCACCGCCGTGCCGAGCCGTGCCCAGACCGAGCCCAACTCCAGCCCGATCGCGCCGCCGCCGATCACGGCCATCGACTCCGGCGCTTGGCCAAGCGCAACCGCGTCGTCGCTGCTCAAGACCGTTTCGCCGTCGAACTCGAGGAACGGCAGGCCGGCGACGCGGCTGCCGGTGGCGATCAAAATGCGCTTGGCCTTGAGCCGTTGCCGGCCCGCGTCGCCGGTGACCTCCACCTCGTCCGGCCCGGCGATGCGGCCCGTGCCGGTCATGCGCTCAATGCCGTTCTTGTCCATCAGGAAATCGACGCCCCGGGCCATCCTGCGGACAACGCCGTCCTTGCGCTTCATCATCTTGGCGACATCCATCGACAGGCCCTCCGCGCTGATGCCGTGCACGGCAAACTGCTTTTGCGCCTCGTAAAACAGCTCGGTGGACGAGAGCAGCGCCTTGCTGGGAATGCAGCCGACGTTGAGGCAGGTGCCGCCGAGGGTTTTGCCCTTCTCGACGATGGCCGTCGTCATGCCGAGCTGCGCCGCCCTAATCGCGGCCGTGTACCCGCCCGGCCCGGCTCCGATGACCACCAAGTCAAAATCCATTGTTCAAATCTTTAAGTACAAAACGGCCAACTGCTTGGCCAAGCGGCTGCGGCGAATTCCCCTCATCCGGCCTCCCGCCATCCCCTCCCCCACGGGGGAGAAGGAAATCGGCGTCCACTGTTCCGATACAACTCCATCGCGGGCCAACTCAATACCCTCTCCGGAGAGGGAAGGGTGAGGGGGATTCGACAGCCCAAGGCCCACTCAATACATACGGGACACATCGGGTTCAATACATAGGTGACACTTTTTGGGTTTACGGTTCCAATTCGCATTGAGTAGTTGGTTGATAGGGCTCGCGCCGTCCGGCCCGGCCGGGTTAAATGTCGGCACACGCATGCGACATCCCGGCCTCAAGTCCAAACCCGGCCGCTTGGCCAAGCTGGCATTGGCCATCGCGGCCGTCTGGCCAAGCGCCTGGGCGGCCGGTCAAGCCGGGGACACCGCCTTGGCCAAGCGCGCGATGCACCTGCTGCGCGACCACTGCGTCCGATGCCATAACGCCAAAAAAACCAAGGGCGACCTCAACCTCACCACCCGTGCGCTCGCCCTCAAGGGCGGCGGCGAAGGCCCGGCTCTCCGCCCCGGCCAAGCCGCCCAAAGCCGCATGTTCCGGCACCTCCACTCCGACAGCGATCCGCACATGCCACCGAAAAAGCAACTGGACGACGAACAGATCGCCGCGCTTGGCCAATGGATCGATGCCGGGGCCGAGTGGCTGCCCGGCGAACTGGCCGTCGAGGCCAAGCGGCTCGACCACGGTGCGCTGGGCCAACTACCCGTCAGCTACCAGCCGGTGCTCGCTCTCGCCCTCTCGCCGGACAACCGGCAGCTCGCCGCCGGGCACGGCAACGTCGTCACCATTCACAACGTCGCTGAAAAAGACCAGCCACCCTTGGCCAAGCTTGCCGGCCACCGCGATGCCGTGCAGTCGATCGCGTGGAGCGCCGACGGCAAGCGGCTCGCCACCGGCGGCTTCCGCAAGGTGCTGCTTTGGAACACCGCAGACTGGTCGTCCGCCGGGGAGATCGCCGATCTGCCGGGGCGCGTCTCGGCAATGACGTTCACCGCCAACAGCGCGGCACTCGTCACCGCCTCGAATGCCGTTGGCCAAGCGGGCGAAGTTGCGCTTTGGAATGTCGCCGACTTGGCCAAGCGCCGGGCTTGGCAGGCGCACGACGGAACGGTCTTCGACCTCGCCCTCGCGCCCGACGGCGAAACGCTGGCCACCGCCGGCGCCGACAAGCTGGTTCGGTTTTGGAGCCTAGCCAACGGCGGGCCGTTGATGCAGATCGAGGCGCACAGCTCGCCGGTGCTCTCGCTCGCCTACAAGCCGGACGGCGCGCTACTGGCCAGCGGCGGCGCGGACAAGGAGCTGAAAATCTGGGACACAAAAACGCGCGAACAAAAAAACCTCGTGACCGGCCACCCCGGCAACGTCGCCGCCATCGCTTGGCCGGAGAAAAAAGCGGAGTTGATCACCGCCAGCGACGACGGGGCATTGCGCCTCTGCAACGAAACCAGCAAAAGCCCCGCCAAAACATGGGCCAAGGCCGCCGACTTGCTGCACTGCCTCGCCGCCACCGCCGACGGCAAACGGCTCTACGGCGGCACGAACAACGGGCGCGTTTACGCCTGGGATCGCAACGGCAAAATCACCCGCACCCTCGAGCCGCCCGGGCCGTGAAACAAAAACATTGCCAAACCCGGGAGCCGGCAGGAAACTCCGCCTCCCCTTCACTGCGGGTGTAGTTCAATGGTAGAACGCAAGCTTCCCAAGCTTGACACGAGGGTTCGATTCCCTTCACCCGCTCCAGCTTTACTATCCCACTCCTAATCAGTTGTTTACAATTCTACACCTGTTTGGTTCCACCCAAAATGAGAACAAAAGTGGGAACATTTTTGATGATGTTTCTTGAAGTTTGAGGATGTGTTTTGTGTTTTATATCGGCGGTATCGCCCCTTCGATCCATGTAACCCATAATTAAATCCTGTATCTAAAAAAACCATGCAGACCCCAACCTTGTGACAGGATTTATCAGTAAGGACCCGCAGTTTGGAATTGGGGATGAGTTTTGAGTGGAACCGTTCTTTTTCACCCTCTTGCTGGGCGAAAACCTTATGTTGTGAGGCATCACACAGGTGAAATGATACTGTACCGTTTTAACGTTCTCCAAAACTCTCCTAGGCAAGTTGTTTGACCTGACTCGAGTCCCGATAAACCATCGCTCTCGCTAGAAAAGAAGCACAGACACGCCACCCCTTTTCCATTCCTCTTGGAAGTACCTTTTCTGCTGTTTTTTTTCTACCTCAACCAAGGTGTTAGCGCCCTCGTCGGATTCGCGCTGGTGCGGGTTTTTCTTGCTCCCAACCAAGCAATGGGGTACTTGCCTACACCGCTTCAGCGATGTGCTGTAGTGATTTCATAACGCCCCGTCAACTTCGGTTGGCGGGGTTTTTCTTTNGAGACCATTGCCACNGGTCGTGTCGTGTTTCCACTCACTTCTCAGCCCANCTATCGCANATACCCGCTTCCACCTCAAAGCGCACCCCCGGGAACATGGTTTGCACAGCATCNAGCATCNCCGTTTCCNCAAGCGCTTTGACCTCATCGGCGGTATCGNTNGCNCACTCCACAATNAGCTCATCGTGNACCGTGGACACAATCGATGCGGTATGTGGTAGCTTGTCCNACAAATCAACCATCGCCTGCTTGAGTGCATCTGCAGAGCCGCCTTGTACCGGGGTGTTCAGAAGTGCAACAAATCGAAACCATTCGGCATCCTTTTCCCCTGACAGCCATCTTTTCCTACCCAAGACCGTGTGGACGCTCTGAGCGTCTTCTCTGGCCCTCTTTCGCGTCTTCTTGTGCCACTCACTCAAGCCGGTGTAGGCGGAGAAAAATCTGCCGCGGATATCCCGCGCGCGCTCATAGTCCATCTCCACCCCGTAGGCCTTCTTTGCATACCCAACCAGTCCCTTGGCTGACTGACCGTAGAGCAGCCCGAAGTTCACCGCCTTGGCCAATTGGCGGTCTTTTTTGGATACTTCCTCCACCGGTTTGCCAAGAACAATGCTGGCTGTTTGACGATGCAAATCCTCGCTGTTCTTGTAAGCTTCAATCATTCGATTCTCACCGGCGACCACTGCTGCCACCCGCAGTTCCACTTGCGAATAATCGGCGACGACCAGCGAACTGCCGTCAGCCGGGGTGAAGCAACCCCGGAGTTTGCCCCGGCCAATGTTCTGCAGGTTTGGGTTCTTGCTGGAGAAACGTCCGGTGTCGGTTCCGGTGGGTTCGAAGCGTGCGTGGATGCGCCCGTCCGACTCGATTGACTTGAGGAGTGTCTCAGCCTGTTCCATCTGTTTTTTTGCAGAGCGATAGTTGAGGACACACGTAGTGAGTGGCTGGTCTTCTTCTTTCAGCGTTTGTTCACTTGTGTTGCTTAACTTCAGGCCTTTTTCCTCTAACGCACTTTTAAGCTGCGATGGGCTGTTGGGGTTGATTTCCTCTCCAAAAGACTCCCTGAAGTAAGCGAGAGTATCTTTTAATTCGGTTGAGTAATCCTCCATCACTCCCAGCAACCGCTCTTTGTTGATGCTAAAGCCGCGGTTCTCCATTTCCACCACAACCGGAATCAAGCGGTTTTCCAAATCCAACACGGCTTGTAGCTGTTCGGTGGTGATTGCCTCCAACTGCTTATCCCGCAGCCGATGGAGGTGCAGCACATCCAGTGCGGCATATTCCAACTGGCCCTCGGTCAGAAACATCCCGCCCCAGTCGGATTTGCCCTGGTCAGTGCCGGGGGCCAGCCCGAGGAAACGTTCCCAGCAGGCGTAGAGGCCGTTTCTTAGCTCTCTCTTGCCATTGCTGAGTAACCGGGCTGCCGTGAGAGTGCAAAAGACGTTATCCAGCTTTAGAGCGCATTTGTGGCGCAACCAGTGCAGGTCAAACTTGGCGTTGTGTGCGATGACTTGGTGTTGCTGCAGGCATTCACCAAGTTCACCCAAGTCGTAGCCGATTTCTTTCAAATCAAGCAACCACGCCGGGTGTTCTGGAATCGCCAGGCTGAGAAGGCGGACATCACCGCGCCACGGGTTCAATCCGTTGCCGTACGTCTCGATGTCCAGCGCCACAGCGTCTCCAGCCTTTCGTATGATGGCTGCAACCTCGGCCAGCAGAGACGGGTCAGTCAAAACCCGGTGTTGTGGTGCGGGAACATCGGGAACATCGGGAACCTGTTTCACTCCGTACGCGTATAACAATTCTGCATTACCTTTTATTTCTTCTTCTGTATATATCCCAATATTTTTTACCTCCTGCGGTATTGTAGATGTTCCCGATGTTCCCGATGTTCCCTGTTTGGGGGATGGTGTAGGGGCAGTTTCTGGCTTTGCCCCCGAATGCACTTCATTGGATGTTCCCGATGTTCCCTCATTATCCCCCACGACCTTGGCGTCGTCGTTCACCAAAGAAAACCGGTATCTGCGGTTATTCTTGGCGCCGCCGCCTTCCAGCACGATTCCCCCGAGGTGTCGGCCATTGAATCTGTTGATGGCCTTTCCGAATGCGGTCTGGCCTTTCCGGTCCTCAAGGTCCCACCACGAGAACAACTCCAACTGCTTGGCCAGTTCATAAAGCTGCTTCTTGCTGGCCCACTCGCTGTCAAACTGTTCGTGAGCGGCCTGATACAGCACCTTCATATCCTCAGTGGTTTCATCTCCACCAGCCATTTTCCCACGGTTACTGGGCTGGCGTGGAGTTCCCAAGTTGCACACCTCCATTATTCCGCCCACAACCTTGGCCCATTCCGGGAAGCTGGCAAATGGGGCGGAGCCTTGGGGGCGGCCTGCTGCATCCCACCTCCGGACAAATGCTGCCAGTGTGGAAAGTATCTCTGGTCTTCTTTCCCTGGCCCACTGGTGAAGGTTGGGGTGTTTAAATGTTCTGTCGTTGGGATTTTCCCGGGCCAGAAAAAGGTCGATGATTATCATTCTATGCTCCAAATCCGGGGTCCAGGTGGTGCCAACATTGGTTGACATTGAAAACTCTATCTCGTTTGGGAAGGTCTGGTTTTGGTTCCCCCCCAGGATGCGGTCCTCCCAGTGTTTCGATGTGATGGCCTGTTCCAGTGCCTTGCTGGCAACGTGGCCACGAACGTTCCCAAAATGCATCCGCCGGGCGCCTGCCAGTAAGGCCGATGTAATCTTCTTTCTCAATTCTGCGTCATTCTCAAATGCCGGGTGACTGCTGCTGCGGCCCTCGTGCACGATGTGAAGCAGTTCGCAGAGATAATCTTTACCGCTGCGCTCCCGGTTGGCTTCAAAGACCCAGAGCGGCATACGAGCCGACCAACCCATCAATCCGCGGCAATACGGCGACAAGAGTTTCGCAATTGCGTTGGTCTTGGCCTGGTCATCAGCAAAGCAAAAATCGTTCAGCAACTCCTCGAGCAATCGCAGGCCGTCATCAAAACCAATTTCAGACAAAACCGGGTTTTGGGGGTTTATGTAACACTTTAAATCGGCGTTATACCCTGGCTTTGGGTAGACGATTTTGTTGTCTTTTAGAATGGGGAGTGGGGTGTCAAGAATCCGGTTTACTTTCGGGAGACGTTCCAGGAGTTGCAGCGCCGAAAGCAGATAGGACGCCGCCTCTCGTCTCAGGCTCTGTGGCACAAAGACCTCATCCCCAGCACCATCTCTTTTGAGTCGGCCTGTTTGAAGGTACTGCTCCAGGTTTGTTCCAGCTTCAACGGGTGTAATCGGGTGGAAACCAAAACATTCGTAATCATCCCCGAGCCGAATGACGCGCACAGTCACCACCTGTTCGCCGTAGTTGAACCAGCAGTTCTTGGGAGCAAGCACATCGCCAATCTCCCTGGCAAACTCACTGTCAGGTTTCCCCATCGTCGGCAACACGACACGGGGGGTGCCATCCCCAGATGACTGCCCAGCAATCCACACACGCATTTCTGAGCAGTGGTCGTCAACGCTTGCTCCCCGTAATTCCGCGTAAGCCAACACCTGCTCCAGCGACTTTTCTTCACAGTGGGCATGCAGGCACGTGAAGACGGGAAAACTATCCCGAGCATTCCAAATGACCGTGCTGGTGTCTGTAGGAGTCCAGGCTCGCCCTGTGTCACTGTGGTCACTTCGCCAGGGACACTCCACGGCGAACTTGTCCTCATCAGCATCATGCAATTCACACCCGAGATTTAGCTTCTTGAACACCGCCACCAGATCCAGAGAGCGCAAGTCGCCCTTGTATTTGCTCCAGTACGGTATCTCAACCCGTGGGCAGGAGTGGTTTTTTTTACTTTTTGTCCCAGCCGGTTCCTCGAATCCGAACCAGTCTTGCAGGTCCAGCCAGGTCACAATCGGGATGTCGCCGAACGTTTCCCATTGATAAACGTGCCCGTTTTCGTGGTGGGATGGGGAAAGAACGATATTAAGACCGTTAAAAAAGAGTTCGGCGGTTACTTGATCGTTGATAGTTGAAACCAGTGCCTTCTCGTATGGCTTGCCGTTTGTCTTTTGAAATATCGGGAGGTCCTCGCACATCAAATGGATGTGAGCGCCGCCCCCAGTTTTTTCCCGCGGAAAGCTGAGCAGGTTAGGCTGACACTTAAGCCAAGTGCTGACTGATTTTCCGTTGTCCGGCTTGGAATCCAAATCGATGATGATCTGGGGTGGCCGTGCGACACACCCGATGTTATACGGCTTCGAACCACCGAAATAATCGTTTTTCTTCTCCGGCGTTAGAAATGTTGTATCGAACTTTCTCCAACCTTTTTCGATGGGTTGCTTGCCGCCACCGGACGGACCTTTCAGCGGATGAATGACCCAGTCAAAATCGTCGTGGTAAAGCGAAACTGCGTCTAGGATCGGCATTCCGCTAATTTCCTTTGGTATGGTTATTCGCTTCATTCGCATCGGATGCCATCCTCCCTAAATAGATCGCTAGAGTTGATTAACCGAATGTCGGCGTCATCGGTACCGAAATATTGAGTAAGTAATTCGTTAGTCCTCACTTTGACGTTATTATTCGCTTGAGCGATTTCTTCCAACAGCTCAATATGTTCCTCGTATTTTGTCATGTTTGGCTTAGGACGAACCACCGACCAAGCCGCAATAACCCGGTCGGTGGCCGTCCTGTGTTGGTCTTGAAATCAGCCGACCATTTCTGGGCTGATTCGTGTGCACTTGACCAGCTTGCCCTGGTACTGGGTGGTGGCAGGAACAAGCTTAACTTTTTTCCCGCCCCAACTATCCGTTTCAGGACCGTGTAGTTCCGCCATCGTAGTGGCGTTTGTCGTGTTCAGTACCAGCGGCCTGTCAATTTCAGAGAACGCCAGTACCAACTTCGTGTCATCACCCACATCTTCGGCTGTGCAGCCGTTTACGGTGTAGGTTGCTGAGCGGCCATTTAGGTCATCTGCCTTCATGTATTTGCTCCGATATATTTCTTTATAGTCCATTTCTTATTTTATCCTTTCTGTGCTTTGTTTATGTTTAATGAATCTCGAACCATCCACTCGGATGATCGAGGTTCAACTCCGCTTTGTTGCGGTCGTTGAAAATGTTTTCGTTGCAAGGAGAATTTCGTGGTCATCCTTTACTCCGCTTCTTTAAAAAGTTTTCGTACTCCTCCCGTCGCACACGCTTAACCTTGTGTCCCAAATGAAGGACCGGAAATAGGCTGGCCCTCGCCCACCTGCGCACTTGGGAAAGACTTACTTTTGCCTCCTCGGCAATTTCACTGAAAGTCATCAACATTCTATCTCCTTTTGCTGAGGTAATTTTTTAACGAGTTGATCCAAATCAGAAGCGCGTACATACAATGAATCCCCGAGTCGGACTGTAGGAACTAATCCCTTTCGTCGTAACAACCAAAAGTAGCTACGGCTGCATCCCAATAATTGCGCTGCTTGTTTGAAGTTCAATAAAAGCGGCTCAGGCACGTACGGACACCAATTAGAGTCGTCCAATACTGAGGCAATGTGCTGAAGCTTTTCATGAGAGACATATTCCCCCAAAAGATGATCGACGATTATCCTTGTCACATTCATTTCACTATTTACTGTTGTGTAGCGTCCCCCCCGTTCGGAGAAGTACCACCCTCTAATAAACCCGACCAACGGCTAAGTGAGCCGGGGTAATTGAAGTTTTGATAGGGGTTTTAACCCTGAAAACGTTGGCCGTAATGAAGTGAGCCACCCTGTCCAAAATGGCTCAGATAGTGGCTCAGTTAGAAGACTCTTGGAAACGAGTAAGCACGTTGGGAAAGGGTGTTACTCGGATATGAACCTGAGTTGGCAGTTAGTCAGGGTCGCCGACTGATATGGAGAGCGAATCTTTTGCTATTTGTTTAAACTGCTGGGTTAAACCTTTTGCAACTTCTGTTTCTTTGACCAGTGCAATCAGTCGCTTAAAGGTTGCTAATGAAACCTTGGCTTGACTAGCCAGCTTTTCCCTTGGCGTTCCAATCTTGCCTACGTGTCTGAGCACAAGTGCGATAATTCTTACTCTTTCTGGATACTCTTTTTGCATACAATCCATGCGCCGGCCTTTTACAGTATTATTTCCGTCGCCTAAGCCTAATTCGGCTATTACCTTTGTTGCTTCGGCTCTTACAAACTCACTCAGCTTTTCATTAGACACACCCTTGAGCACTTGAGCGACTGTCATTTTACCCAACAAAGCGTCTTGTAATGACTTATTTTTCTCCTCAGATTCTTCGGCAATTCGCCTTAATTTAGTTTCGTGTTTTAGTGAGGATGTACTATGGGGCTGCGACAACTTGATCTGCATCAAACATTTCTTGTGATTATGAGAGTGATTTTTTAAGAGACACACATTTCTCAAACCCACAGCATTTCTTGGCTGGTCATCTTGACCCTCAAATTCTGCAATCCAGTTGATTTGATACAGATGATCAGGAGGGTCACATGGCACAACCCA
>NYYJ01000095.1 GCA_002686755.1 Verrucomicrobiales bacterium | reverse complement strand
TAAAAGTACAGTTCGCGGTCAAGCCGACCGCGCCTGGCCTGCAGCACGTCCAGCACATCCCGCCCGTCGAACGGCTTGCTGACAAGGTCGCCGGAAGGCCCGTCGGCGGTGAGCTTGGCCAAGGTCGGCATCACATCGATGCACGACAACGGCACCCGGATTGTGCCGCCACCGCGAATCCCGCCGCCGGGCCAACGAACGGCCGCTGCCACGCGCACGCCGCCCTCCCACACATCGAGCTTGTTGCCACGCAACGGCAGGTTGTTGTCGGCGATCGCCGACACGCCGCCGTTGTCGCTGAAGAACCAAACCAGCGTGTTGTCCGCCTCGCCCGAGTCGTCGATCGCGCGGAGAATCCGGCCGATGCCGTCATCCATGCACGACACCATCGCCGCCACCTTCTGCCGCAGGTTTCTGTTTTTGCCACGCGCATCTCCATTGGCCAAGTGGGCGAATTTTTTTAGATGTTTTTCCGGTGCCTGAAACGGCGAGTGCGGCGCGTTGAACGGGACGTAGCAGAAATACGGCGCGGCGCCCTTCGCGTGCTGTGCAATAAACCGGCTGGCCGCGCCGGCGATCAGGTCGGTGGCGTATCCCTGCTCGCCGCTGGTTTGTTCGTTGAGGTGCCAGTCGCGCTCGCCCTCGCGGGTCAGTGCAAAATAGTCGATCGCGCCGTTGTAATGGCCGTGAAAATGCGTGAACCCCTGATTGTTCGGGTGCCATTTCGTGTCGTTGTGGCCGAGGTGCCATTTGCCAAACACGCCACGGTGCCGGTAGCCCGCCTTGGCCAACGCCTCCGGCAGCGTGACCTCGGCGGGATCCAGGCCGAAATGCCGCCATGGCGGAATGACCGCCCGCGCCATCCCAAACCGGATTGGGTAGCGGCCGGTCATCAACCCGGCGCGCGTCGGGCTGCACATCGGGAACACGTAAAAACGATCCAGTTCCACCCCCTCACGGGCGATCCGATCAAGATGCGGCGTCGGGATGCGGTCCGAGTGGAAGCCGACGTCGGCCCAGCCCAGGTCGTCGGCCAAGATGATAACGATGTTGGGCTTCGTTTCCGCCGTGGCGGCGGCCGGCTTGGCCAAGGACAGCGCCGCAATCGAAAACAAAAGAGTGGAAACAAAAACGCGAATCATGAAACCGTCGAGTTGAACTGCGCTCAACATCCAACAGCGGCACCGGGATTGCAAGCCGTCCGCCGCTTGGCCAAGCGCTTGGCCGCTTGACCAGCGGGACTCCGCGGGCAAAGGTTCGGCATGGCCGACACCTCACGCAAAGGCAGCGCGCCAGGGCCCCTCCGGCTGGCGATCGGGTTCTTGAGCTTCCTGCTCACGCTCTTTTACATCTGGCTGCTGAGCTTTGTACTCAACGACATCGGAGACCTGCCGGGGCCGGACTACAACGCGATTCAACAACTGCATGTCCCGGAGGCGAAGCAAACCGAGGCCAACGAACTCAAGGCGCAACTCGATGAAATCGAAAAGCAGATCAAACGGCAGCGAGAAATCCAGGACACACTGCGGCAAAGCATGAGCAACGCGGAGACCGCGCTCACAAAGATAGCCGACCTGCAGCGCCTAAGCCTCGAGGGCGGCGGCGCACCCAGCGAAGTCGACCGGCAGGCGATGGAGAATGCACGCACGCGGTTTTACAACGCGCAGGATAAATTTGAGTCGGCCAATGAGACCATCACCTCGCTCAACAGCGAGCGGCACCTGCTCAACCAGTCGATCGAGGCGAACCGACGGGAACTGCGAGAATTCGAAAACCAAGCCAGAACGGAATACAACACCGCGTTTCGCTCGCATCAATTGAAGATCGCCGCACTCAAACTNGCAGTAATTTTGCCGTTATTGTTTTTTTCGGCGTGGCTCGTGCGCCGGAAAAGCGGCAACATCTATCAACCGTTCCACTGGGCAGCACTGTGCTCAACATTCTGGATGACGTGGCTGGTGATGTGGGATCATTTTCCCCGCGACTTTTTCAAGTACATCGCCATCCTTGCCGCCATCCTGATCCTCGGCGCGTTCCTCGCCTGGGCCATCCGATCCGCCTCCCGGCCCCGCAAGGCCACGCTGCTGAAGCGCCATCGGGAGGCGTACCAAAAACACCGCTGCCCGGTGTGCGACTTCCCGATCCTGCGCGGGGCCTTCCGGCAGGCGGTCTGGACCAAGCGCGGCCCCAAGCCAACCGGCGAGGCGCTTGGCCAGGCGGAGCCGACGCGCTACACCTGCCCCGCCTGCGGCGAGGGGTTGTTCGACCCATGCGGCGACTGCGGAGAGGTCACCCAGACACTGCTCCCATACTGCAGCGCCTGCGGCCGGGATAACGAACCAGCGGGCTGAACTCAAGCGCAAGATTGCGCTTGTCTAAGTGCCCGACTTCAAACCGCCTCGAGCCGCCCGCTGAGGATGCTCCGAGCGACCGCGTCGGTGAATTCCATGTAATGCACACCTTCGGCAAAAGTCGTGAGCATTACGCTGCGCTCACCCCGGATGGCGGCAACGAAGTCATCTTCGACCCGCCATTCGCCCCGTTCCCCATCGGCAATCGAAATTTCTGTGAGATACCGATCGCCTCTACGGGCACCATACAGCCGATCGCCAGTGAGCCGCAGCGTGCCCTCGCCGCCAAACAGATAAAATGCGTCGTCCTCCAGCAACGCGGTAATAGCGGACTGCTGGAGGTGCAGTTGCGCGCCGCAATCGAGATCGGCAGCGATATCAATATGCTCCGGTACCTCGATCGTTTGTGACTCGCCCGTTTCATTGAGTCGCTGCTCCGTGAATGTCTTCGCCCGAACCATGACGTTCGTCGCGCGACCCACCCAGCGCATGATTGCCTCGTAGTAAATACCCAACGCCAAAATATTGTTGCCGCTCAAATCCCTGTTCTGCCGCCAGTGCATCGGCGAATCGCTGTCGAGAAAACCGCCGCGAACGCGGCTCTCCACCGCAAGCAGCTGGCCAAGGTACCCCTCGAAGATGAGCCGCTGGATGGTGGCGTCAGCAAACAGGGTGATCGGAGACGGCACAACCTGCGCGACCAACGACGGCTTGGCCAAGCTGGCGTCGAGCATGCACCTAGCCTCGTCGGCGTTCATCGCCATGCGCGCCTCGGTGAGCACGTGTTTGTCGGCATCAAGCGCGGCCAGCGTCACCGGGCAATGTAAATAAGGCCAAGTGCCTATGACGATGGCGTTCGTGTCCGGGTCGGCAACCGCCTGCTCCCAGTGCTCGTATGTTTTGGGGATGCCAAAGCGACTGGCGACGGCTGAAGACGAGGCTTCGCTGCGATTAGCCACGCCGATGATCTCCACGCCTGCGATCGCCTGCAACAGCGGAATGTGCTTGCTCGTCGTATTGGCTCCCGCACCAACAATCCCCACGCGCACGTCGCTCACCGATTGGCTCATAGCCGGTGCAGCTACTCCTTCTCGCTAGCGTGGCGACGCAGGATCGCGATGACCGCTTCATCCTTCGCGTAGTCAAGGGCGGTTCGGCCGTTCTTGTCCTTGTGCGCGATGTCCGCGCCCCTGGCAAGCAATTGACTCACCAACTCGGGGCGTCGCTGCCGCACCGCCCAAAAAAGAGGAGGCACGTTGGAACGGTCGGCGAGGTTCGGATTCGCGCCGCGGGCGAGCAGGTGGGAGACGACGGCGTGTTTCTGGCTGCGCACGGCCCACAGCAGTGCCGTTTTGCCGGTCTTGTCCTGCGCATTGACCTTGATGCCGTTGGCCAAGTGGTATTTCACGGCATCGAGATCGCCGCTGCCGGCGCTGCGAAAGATGTCCCGCTTGGGCGTCGTGTCTTCAGGCTCCGGCTCGGCGGCCGGTTCCGGCTTGGGGGTGGCTGCCGCTATTGGCTTCGAGGCCGGCTTGGGTGCTGGCGTTTCAACAGCCGCCGGCTCGGGGGCGGGAGTTGGGTTCGCCTCGGTTGGGGACGAGGCGGAACTCGTCCCTTCCGTTGCGGGCGACACGTTCTCCTGCGGCTTGCCGGGAGGAGACAGGACAACGGAATTGTTACCGTCGTCCGTGCTGCCGCCGCTGGCGGCGTTCTGTTCCGGGGTGTCGGAGCCGCAGCCGGCGAGGCCAAGCGCCAGCAGCAGATTCAGGCCGATAAAACGCACTTTCATGAACCGCCGTTTTTGCGGAGGGCGGCTTGGCCTGTCAAGGCCGGCTTCGGGAATGCCGCTTGGCCAAGCGGGGAAACCGGGCCAAAACCGGCGTTCTCTGTGACCTTGCAAAAGGGCGAAAGCACGCTATAATGCGCGGCCCGTTGGCCCACCCGGCCATCTTTGGTTTACCGGAAACCAGACTCTGAACTAATCATGCCAATCGCAACACCGAAGCAGTATGCCGCGATGCTGGACGCCGCCCAACAAGGCGACTACGCCTACCCGGCGATCAACATCACCTCCATCACCACGATCAACGCCGCGCTCAAGGCGTTCGCCGACGCCAAGTCCGACGGCATCATCCAGATGTCCACCGGCGGCGGGCAGTTCGCCTCCGGGCTGAATAACAACGATGCCGTGCTCGGCTGCATCGTGCTCGCCGAGGCCGCCCACCGGCTCGCCGAGCGGGACGACATCCTCATTGGGCTGCACACCGACCATTGCCAGCCGGAGAAAGCGGCCGGATTCCTCAAGCCGCTCATCGAGGCAACGGCCAAGCGCCGCGCCGACGGCCAGGGCAATTTGTTCCAAAGCCATATGCTCGACGCCTCCATCCTGCCGCTCGAGGAGAACATGGCCATCTCGAAGGAATACCTCGAGTTGTGCGCCGCGAACGAGATCATCCTCGAGGTTGAAGCCGGCGTTGTCGGCGGCGAGGAAGACGGCTCGGCCGGCACCGAGGACATGCCGGCGGATAAACTGTACACCACGCCGGAGGACATGCTCACCGTTTACGAGAGCCTCGACGGCATCGGCCGCTACATGTTTGCCGCGACGTTCGGCAACGTGCACGGCGCGTACAAGCCCGGCGCCGTCAAGCTGCGGCCGGACATCCTCAAGCAGGGCCAGGACGCCGTCATTGGCAAGCACGGCGAAGCGGCCAAGTTCGACCTTGTTTTCCACGGTGGTAGCGGCTCCGCCAAGCACGAGATCAAGGAGACCCTTGAGTACGGCGTGATCAAGATGAACATCGACACCGACACGCAGTACGCCTTCACCCGCCCCATCGCGGACCACATGATGGCCAACTACGACGGCGTGCTGAAGATCGACGGCGAAGTCGGCAACAAGAAGGTGTACGACCCACGCTCCTACCTCAAGAAAGCCGAGCAGGCCACGGCGGATCGCCTCATCGAGGCGTGCGACGATCTCGAGAGCACCGGCAAGACCATCTTCGGCTCGGTTTAACAGACAACTAGAAATCGGTTCGACATCGGCGGAATGAATGCCGAACACCGAACAAGGAATGCCCAAGTGTGAATGGAGGGGCAGCGCCAAGTCAGGCTATTCGGCTTGGCCAAGCGTTCTCCCTCTCCCCAACCCTCTCCCGCTGGGAGAGGGTGTTTGGCTCAGGCTCCTTGTCGCTTGGCCAGGCGACTGACTATTTGCCCATTGAGATGACGTCGCTCTCGCCGCCGGCGTCCGCGGCGGCCTTCGGCTTGGTTGCTTGGCCACGGGAGGCGGCCGGCTTGGCCGCCCGCGCGGCGTCCCCGTCCCGCTCCGTTTCCTGAAATTTCACCGAGACGATCTTGCTGACGCCCTGCTCCTGCATCGTCACCCCGTACAGTGTGTCAGCCATGCTGATGGTGCGCTTGTTGTGGGTGATGATGAGGAACTGCGACTGGTCGAGGAACCGCTTGAGCACCCGGACGAACCGGTTGATGTTCGACTCGTCCAGTGGCGCGTCCAGTTCGTCCAGCAGGCAAAACGGGCTCGGGCTGACCTGGTAGATCGAGAACAGCAGCGACACGGCGGTCATCGTCTGTTCGCCGCCGGAGAGCAGCGTGATGCTCTGCAGCTTCTTGCCCGGGGGCCGCGCCACGATCTCGATGCCGCTGCTGAGCACATCCTCCTCGTCGACCAGCACCAAGTCGGCCTTGCCGCCCTCGAACACCTCGGTGAACAGATCGCGGAAGTTGGCGCGAATCTTCTCGAAGGTGGTGCGGAACATCTCCGTAGTCTCGGTGTTGATCTGCTCGATGATCTCCAGCAGCCGCTCCTTGGCCTGGACGAGGTCGTCGTGATGGCGGGTCAATTCTGCATGGCGCTCCTCGATTTCCTTGTATTCCTCTATGGCCACCAGGTTCACCGGCCCCATGCGGTCGATCCGGTCCTGCAACTCGGACACCTTTTCCCCGACCCGCTCCCAGTCGGTCTCGTGCCCCTCGGCGTCTTCGTCGGCAAGCACCTCTACCTTTAGGCTGCCAGGGTCGTCCCCGGACACCGCGAGGCAAACCGGCTCCACCTCCCGCAGCGCCACCTGGTATTTCTCCTGCATCCGCTCGCAAAGGTTTTCAGCCGACATGTTGTTCTGGGCCAACTCCACCTCCAGTTTCGATCGGCGTTCCTGTGAACTGCTCAACTCTTCGCGCACGGCCCGCAGCGCTGCCTCGCGTTCCTCCACTTTTTGGTCGGCCTCGGCCTTCTGCGACAGCAGTGCCGTGATGCTGCCGCTGGATTGTTCGCGCTCGACGCGCCCCTTGGCGATGCGCTCCGTCGAGTCGGCGATCTCTTTTTCGGTCTGTGCCTTTTTGTTCGCGCCCGACTCGATGTCGTCGCGGCGCTGGGCGACCAGTTGCTTCAATTCGGTGATGCGAACATTGAGCGGTTCGATCTGACGCCGGAACGACGCCAGCAACTGTTCCTCCGATGCCAGCCCAACCTTGGCCTCGGTCAGTTCCGCATTGGCGGCATCGCGCCGGCCGCGCAACCCCTCGACCACGCCGTCGACCTCCTCTACGAGCGCGGTGCTGGTTTTCTCCTTTTCCTCGAGCGACACCAACTCGGC
>NYYJ01000094.1 GCA_002686755.1 Verrucomicrobiales bacterium | reverse complement strand
CGTTCGAGAACGATCTGGTAGGCCGCCGCCTGCATTACCGGCACCGCGGAGGTAATCTCGTCCAGGAACACGAGCGTCTGCACACGAGATCGCACCTTCTGATCACCCTCGGGCCCCGAGAGCGTGATCGTCCGGGTCTCCTCGTCCGGGAACCAGTGTGGTCTCGTCTCCAGGGTCTGTTCGCCCTGAAGGATCGGCAGTCCACGCAGGTCCGGGACGTCCATCTGCCCCAGCCGAAGGTCGACCATCTCGTAGAAGTGACCGTCGACATCGAGCTCCTCGACTGTGACAAGCCCGCCGTCGGCTGGCAGCTCGCTCGCCCCCTTCGTAGCCAACGCCGTGGATATGCGAGCCGAGAACGCCGTGTTGTGGCTCTGCACGAACTCGGCGACGATCGCCGACTTCCCCAACCCCGGGGGACCGATCAGCAACACCGGTTGGTCCTGCTGGATCTGCAGCTTCAGGATCGCCTGGGCCCGACCGATCGAGATCTCGTCGGGTAGTGGGGTGCTCGTTGCGTCCGCCATCAGGACTCCTTAGGTCGTATGGGTGTTTCGGGGAGGCTTCGCCTCAACCCGTTGCCCGGCATATCAGCCGGAATGTCCGCTCCGCTCCGTCTACGAGACCCGTGGGCCTCGTCCGAGAATCACGTCTCTCAACGCCTGCTCCAAGGACCGCTGAGCGGCCCCGACCCACGGCTGAGCCGGTCCGCCGTTGTCGCTACCTTTCCCGGTGAACGGCTTCGCCATCCCGAGCCGGCGAACCACGGCCTTCTCCCAGAGGATCTCTGTTAGCAGGTGATCTACGTGCCGTGCACTGCCCCACTCCATCGGGCGCCTCCCGTCTACATTCGCACCGCTCTACCGAACGGATACGCGTCTAGGTCCAGACCGTTCTCGGTGGACACCCAGAAGGTCGGGAAGTGTTGCCACTTCTCGACCTCCGGGAACGCACCGTAACCGTCGGTCATCACGATCACCAAGCGTATGTTCCGGTTCGCCTCGACGTAGTTGAAGGTCGGGACGAACGAAGTCCCGCCTCCGCCCGCCAACCCCTCGATGAGCTCCTGGATCACCACCTGGGGATTCATCATCTCGTGCCGGTCCTTGACGATGATGCTGTTGGGCATCACGTCTCCGGACTCGGCGTCGTGGAATCCCGCGTCGCACGCCAGGAAGTGAAGCCGCTCCGGTATGAAAGTGTCGAGGATGCCGAGGGTTTCGGAGACGCACGCGGTGATCTCTTCCTGCGACATCGACCCGCTCGTGTCGATATGGACTGCGACCTCGGGCAGACTCGGGCTCTTCATCGTCGGGAACAGGAACCCGTGGGGCAGGTAGCGGCGGTTCAGGCGACGCCAGCTGTAGTCGTCACTCGCCGCCATCTGCACGAAGGGCAGCAGCTCTCGCTGCCACGGCACCTTCGGGTGCACCAGGTCGTCCACCATGCGGCGAAATTCGGACGGCACCGACCCTTGCTTCTTCATCTCGTCGGCGCGCTGGACCGCTTCGATGACCGCCTTCTGCCACTTCCGACCTTCCCTCTCGTCCTGTTCGGGCGTGCGGTCGCCGAAGATGTGCCCGTCGTGCACTCCGGAAGCTTCCCCGGGTTGGGCGTCCTTCTGTTCCCCTTCCGAGTCGTCGCCTTCCTCTCCCGACGAGCTTCCGTCCCCGTCCCCGTCAGGTAGAACCAGGCGCTTAGTCTCCGCAGTGTCGTCGGGCATCTCGTCGTAGATCTGCTCCGCGGTCTTTCCGCGGTACTCGTCCTTGGCGGGGACGCCACCGTCGTCGGGCGCCTTGCCGATGCCGTAGTCGGCCAGCATCACGTTGGTCACCGCGTCGATCGCGATGTTCCACTTGAGCGGCTGTCGACCGTTACGCCGGAAGATGTGACCAAACGCCGGGTGACACGTCTCGTGGCACAGGAGGAACAGACACTCCTCATGGCTGAGGGAGAGGGCATAGTCGACGTTGTAGTAGATCGTGTCGTGGGACACGCACATCGTCCTGAACGGCTGACAGTGATGCGGACGGGTCTTGAGTCGAAGCGCCAGCACCGCGAAGAACGGCTCACGAAGCGTCAGATGCGTCTTGGCGAGGGTTATCTTCGCCGCGGCCTCTTTCAGGTCCGCCTTCGTCCACTCGCTTGGGTCCCGGTAGTTCACTTCCAGCTTCGCCATCAGCCCGCTTTCTCTGTGTCCGGAGTCATGCCCGGGATCGTCTCGGACTCCACCGTGGTGATCAGTCNTCTCCAGAATGCGGGTTGATTGAAGAGGGNATNCATCTCGTCGNCGANNACNTCNGAGACNAGGTCCCANNCNACGTCGNNGGGCNTNAGNGGGTCCGGNGAGGNAGTACNNNTCGCCCNNCTNGNNGTGATCGCGGATCTCTCCNCNCAGNNGNTCCCGNGACGNCATCAGCCGGNCNATCGTNGCNTCGNTGATNCNGNCCCATTCGNNGCTCCNGACCGANGNACCTGTCGNCNGCNTCCCACAGNTCNCCCTCGACGCGATCNTCCCGAATGTCGATCGAGGTGACGTTCTCGGCGACGACCTCCCACAGGTAGTCGTCGTCCACGGTCAGGGTGAAGAACGGCTCAGGCGTTGCCTCAGCCGTCGAGCTTGCGGATGAAGCGTCCGATGCTTCCGAATACACGGTGTTCGAGCTCCTCGTCGGTTAGCGGGGGGTCGTTCTTCTCGTTCCATGCCCGCACGGCGTCGCGGATCTTGTCGGAGTCTCTCTGTCCCTTGTGGATCAGCAGGCTGACGAAGCTAACCGCGGTGTTCACCCGCTCCCCCTCGACGGCGGCCGCTTTGTTCCGCACGATTCCGGCGACGTAGCGATCGGTGAGAGGCCCGGGAGGTCGATTGTTAGGCCTGTGGGTAGGTCGCTCGTTCTCCAGAGTGCGGAAGCCCAGGTCGAGTGACGGCAGCGCCTTCCAGTCCTGGTTCAGGAACCGGTAGGCTCCTCCGCTGGGAGCGAGGGTGACCTTCCGCTCGTCGCCGAGAAGCTCGACGCCGTCCCCCAGCCAGGTCGTGCCGCGCTTCCCGTGACGGACGTAGTAGATGTGGTATCCACCACTGCGAGTCCGGGCCAGCACGGGATGCTTCGGGTCCACCGGCCACACGTCTCGACCGTCGAATCGCTCCCGCACGTCGATGTCAATCACGCACAGGTCGCTTGCCGGACCCAGGACCAGACCGATCCCGTTGAACCTCATCCTCCGCCATCGGGACACCTCGGACTCGGTTGGGAGTTCGTAGGCGTACTTTGGCCATCCCTTGACGCACGGCTTCTTGTCGTTCTCGGGGATGACTGGCAGCCCTCGGTTCCGGTAGCTGCACAACACCTCCCACATGTCGATGCCCTGATCGAGCGGAAGACGTCGAAGCTCCATGTAGATGGACACCAGAATCGCGATCGTGACGACCCACCCGTCACCGTCCGGGTCGCACACTTTCAGGAGAGACCCCAGGCGCTTAACCGGCCGCCCGTGAAGTCCCTCCGCCCGCACGAACGCGTCCACCTCGTCGATCAGGTCACGCCATTTCGCCTCCTGCGAGCCGCCAGCTAGCGCCACCGACAGCAGCGTCTTTGCCCGCGACTCCGAGACGCCTCGGTGAGTCGCTACATCACGTCGTAGACCGAACAGATCCACGTAGTCGACTGGGTCCACGCACGGCATGATCCCACTCAAGACGAGGCTGACCGTCGAGTAGTCCTGAATCATGCCGATGCCCTCACATACCACGGGTGGTCGGGGCGGTACCGCTCCCAGTACTCGCCGTATAGATTCGGGTCCCACGCGAGTCGCTCGAGGACGCCTATCAGGTCTTCGAAGTGGTCGACCGGGATCGGATCCAGCTTATCCATCCACGTCATCGGGACGTTATCCACCCGGAGCAGCACGAGCCAGATCCGTGCCGGGCTCTCGACTTTCCCACCGTCTGTTTCGCAGCCGCCCACCCGCACACTGACCGCCCCGAGGCGGCAGTGGACTTGCGTCTCTCGGAACGGCTCCCTAACGCGTGTGCGAAACTGCCACCCCATGCCGGGGTCCCTGCCCTCGGCGTGCTGCCAGCGCCATAGTTCGATGTAGACCGCCAGCATCTCGAAGGACGGGGCAGGGATGTAGGCGTCGTCCATTACACCCACACGCGTCGGCACTGATCGCACCCCCTGATCCCACGTGGCTCTCACTGCGATGCCCCGTCTCCGGTGTTGTTGTCGACGCCCGGTAGCAGCGAGTCGGGAACTTCGGCTTCGGGAGCCGAGACATCGGAATCTGAGGCATCGGGGTCCGGAGAGGCGGCGAGCATCTCGTCCATCTCCGCGTCGACCTGATCTCCGACTGCGTCTTCGAGTGTTGTGCGGCTCTTCATCGCATCCAGCACGGCTTCGATGAGCTGCTCCGCGTAGCCCGGATGTTCCACGAGGAACGCGATTGCCTTCTCGGCGCCCTGGATCTGGTCGTCCAGGATGTAGTACCAGCCACCCCTTCGCTCGATGAGTCCGAACTCCACCGCCGCGTCCAGGAGGTCCTCCTCGACTCGGTAGCCTTGCTCGAAGTCGATCACGAGTTCGGTCTCTCGGCCCGGGACATCGACGTTCGACTTCTTGATGCTCGCCCTGACCGTCTGACCCGCCGGCTCCCCCGATCGCATGACGATCTTGCTCTTGGCCGCGGTCGTGTGGAGCTTCATGCGGATGGAGCAGTTGTGCTGCAACGCCCATCCGCCCGGCGTGATCGGCTCGTCGCCGTAGCCGGAGATGTTCGCCCGGATCTGATTGATCAGGTAGTAGATCGTCCCCGTCCGGTAGACGAGCGGACGCATGACCTTCAGGTGTGTGGTGAGGAGACGGGCGATTCCCGCCATGTGGACTGAGCCGAGCTCGTCCTCGGCCTGCTTCTCAGGGATGAGCGATCCGATGGAATCCAGCACGACCAGCTGACAGCCCGCCTCCGCGAAGATCTGTGCCTGTCGCAGAGCCTCCTCGGCGAACATGGGGTGCGTGAGACCGAGAGTCTCCTCCGACAGGTCCATGCCCTGCCGACGGGCCCACTCCAGGTGGAAACTGTGCTCGGCGTCCACCCACCCGACCGTACCTCCCTGTTTCTGCACCTGTGCGGCGAGCTGCATCGCGAGCCACGTCTTGCCGCAACTCGGAGGACCGTAGACCTCGGTGATTCGTCCGGTGGGCATCCCTCCGACGCCGAGGATTCTGTCGAGGGACAGGACGCCGGTGGAGATCGCGTCCACGGTGGCGGGCTGTTCCCCGGCGCTGGTGAGAGCCCCCTCGAACTCCTTCTTGATTCGCTTCGATGCGTCGGCCAGCGTCATCACTTGCCTCCCCTGGAGTACTTCGCGGACTTCTCTCGGTCGGTCGCGGCCGAGAGCGCCGACTGACGCATCATGACCTTGGTGCGGATCATGTCGATCTTCATCCGGAGAGCTCGCACGACGATCTCTCGTGCCGCGGCATCTTCCTCGGCGTTGAGCAACGCCGTGAACTCCGTGCGGTTCTGCTTCTTGGCGTCCCCTTTGAGGGCGTCCAGGCTCGGACCTCGGCCTTCCACCCTCCGCTTGGCGTCAGCGATATGGACCTGCTCGGTCGCTTCCCAGGCTCCCCGCCTACGGCCGGCGAGGGCGTGAGACTTCGCCTGTTCCGCGACGTCCTGAAGATAGGCGGTCATCGCCTGGTCGTAGACGACCGACAGGACGCCCATCTGGTCCACGATCACATCGGCGGGGGTGTTCGCGGTGAGCGTGATGTCCGCCTCGTGCTCGTTGGGGGTGCCCAGGTTGACGGTGACCAGCTCGCGGAACTTGCTCATCTGCTACTCCATGTACCAGGGCTTGCGAGACCGCCCCAGACGTGACCTCGATCGAGGACGCTCGCCAACTACTGGGGTCTCCTCATCCGGCGTGTCATGATCCGCGGCGTCACGTTTATCTCGCAGAGGGCGATGAACTAGCCGTTCCGCAGCTTCGCTCGCCCCGTAGACCGCAAGATCCTTCACGACGTCCCTCACGATGTGCTTCAGCCCCCACTTGTTCCAGGCGACGAAGAGAACTCTATGCATAGATCCAACTCCCTTCGCAGAGCCGTCAGAGCTGGGCTCTCCGTAACGGTGTCCGGCTCGGACATTGCCGCGGTAAACAGCTCCTTGGTGAGCCCCGGAGCGTCCTTGGCGCCGGTCTTCTTCACCAGATTGAGACAGTAAGTGGCGAGTTCCGACGTGAACAGCTTCAGCTGGAACATGCGTTCGGCCAGAGGTCGTGTGATGCACTCGGACGGATCGCTGACCAGCTCGTCCAGGACGATGCAGTGAGCCCCGTGAGGCATGTCCGACTGCACGGTCTCTACGCCGAGTTTCGTCGCCTCTTCGCGGACCCGATCCATGTCGTCGGTGTCGATCGCGTGCCTGACGAACAGCATGGAAGCCTCCGAGGAAAGCAGCGGGAGGGCCGGACCCCTCCCGCCAGACCTAAGGACCGTCCGCCTAGAACGGCACGGACGGCTCGGTGGTGCAGCTCACCACCTGTTCGAGGGCGCCCACCTTCGAGAAGCTCGTCGCGACCACGCAGTCGCGATACGTCGGGCGCTCGTCCTCGTCGTCCTTCGGGAGCGGCTTCCCCGCCAGCGGGCCGACCACGGACCAGACGGTCTCGTCGTCGTCGCCGTACTCGTCCGGAAGTTCCTCCACGAAGACCGGGACGATCACTTCCCGCTTCTCGGTCTTCTTGTTGTGCAGGAACAGGATCACGCCGCCGGAGACCTTGACCGTCTCCTCGCCGGTGATCGGGTCGACCGTCGGAATACCCGCGGCCATGACCCGATTCTCGTAGATCGGATCCTCGGAGGTGAGGAGGTTCGTCGTGCGGATGGGCAAAGCGGCGTCGCTGTTCCCCGCCTCGGCCCAGAGCGAGCACGTGATCCCCATGCGGGTCTCGTCGTCCCGCTCCCACGTGAACGTGTCCATGGCGCCGGCGATCAGGACGTTGCCACCCTCACGGAACGCCTCTTCGTAGCGGGTCATGAACTTCTTCGGCATCGTCAGGGACGTGAAGACACGCTTCCCGCCCTTGCTGTCCTCGTCCTCCGGCTCGGTCGCCACGGTCGGCTTCAGAGCGAGGTGGGACACGCCGTGTGCCTTGAACGTATCGGGCTCGTTGATCCTGGTGATGTGACCACCAACGACCATCGAGTTGAGCAGAGCAAAGCTCTCCATTGCATCGATCCTCTTGTATGGGTGTGTTCGGCTCGCCTAGTAGCGGCCGTGCAGTCGATCCGACCAGTCCTCTGATCGGACCGGTTTCCGGGAACGGGGACCTCCATCAGGTCCCCACATTCAGGTATCCATAGACGCCTCCTTCGCGATGACACCCGTCACGCCGCCGGGCGATCCCTCGCAGGTGAGAGTCGCCGGAACCTCGGCTCCGGAAGCCGACGTTCTAGAAGCCCGAGTTCCGTCGGCTCCGCTTCCGCCATCAGGCGTTCCAGCTCGTGCTCGACCTGGCTCTCCCTCAACGACACCGCGTCCCACTCCTGTTCCGGCGTCCATCGTTCTGTCTGACCCATAGTCCTCTCCGTTTCCGGGGAGGATGGAGCAGGTCGCGTCGTCCACTCCCTCGTCCGCCATCTGCTCACAGGCATACATGACGTAGGAGTGGTGGGCCGGCTCGATGCGGTCCTGGTACGCCCAGTGCATGTGGAGTCGCTTCATTCGATCAGCTCCGCATCGGCGTACTCGTCCAGCGTGCAGGAGCTTCCGGCCACCTCAATCTCCTCGTCCAGAAGCCCGAGTTCCTCCGCCTCCTCTTTCGTGGCCGCCTCGACATCGACCCAGTCCTCGAAGCGGTAGTCGCGGGTCACCCAGACCTTCCACACCGGCATAGTCGACCTCCTCTAGAAGGGGATGTCGTCTTCCCGCTCCGATTCGGGTGTCAGGAACCTCTCCATCTCGCGGCGGCCCACGTCGATTTCGGCGTTCCGGTGAGCCTCCTTGTACCCGCCCAGCGACCGACACGTCGGGAGATATTTCAGGGCGGCAAGGAGGCGATACTCGCGAAGGCCGAACGAGAGGTGGACCCAAGCCTCCGGCTTCAAAGCCCGGATTCCCTCCTTCTCGGTGTCGGTCAACGCACTCCAGCACCTGCGAACCCGTCGGGCGTCCAGCGGGTCCTCCCGCCGACTCAGGCGGTTCGTGTTCATCATCGGCACCGCATTTACCGGCGTCGCAGTGTGCTGCAGCGCCCCGTTGAGGCCAGATGGAAGCAGTTTCGAGGCACGGAAAGCCTCGCGTGCCGGCAAGACGTAGAATCCGGAGTAGTCCCAGGGGATCTCCCATTTGATGTCCCGGATCGCCATTATCACCTGCATGAGATTCCACCCGAGCATCCGGGGACCCAGGATGCGGAAGACCTCCGGAGTCGACCAACGCTCTGGTCCCGAACACGGGCGATTCATCGGAGGCTTCAGAGAATAGGGGTCGTCTCGGTTAATGCGGAACGAGACCGTCTCGTAGAGGTAGTCCACCGTCACCGACAACGGACGGGCGCCGTCCTTTACCGGATGCCACATCCCATAGGGAGATTGCCGGTACGTCTCGTAAAGCAGTCGCTCCGGCGGGAACTTCCCGCCGAGGGTGATCGTGATCTTCTTTTGCTCGGTGGCAGCAGCGTCCAAGTGCCGGCCGCACTCGTGATACGCGGCGTGAGAGGCGTCATGGTCCCTCTTCACCTGCACCAGAGTCGTTTTCAGACGGTGGGTACCACCCTCGTCGAGCGACTTCAGGATGTGCGGATGATTGACGGCCAGCCGACGCCTCAACGACGGACTCACGGTCACCGTCTCTGCGACCCCCCGGCCATCGGAGAACGGGGTCTCGATGAGGCTGACCACCTGTTGGAGAAGCATCGTCTGGGCTCGGTAGCGACTCTTTGCCACCATGAGGCGCCACGTCTCTCCGCTTTCGTCGCATGTCTGCCGAGAGGTGATCGTCGCCTCGATGTCGCCGTCGCTGAACGGCAGGACGTTCTCGCGACGCCAGTGGTGGGTGAACTGACTCACCGTCCAGTCGGGCTGAGCCCAGTCGAAGTCCGTCCCGCCGATGAACGAGAACAGCTCGTCCGCGAACCGCACGCCCCGTGGGATCATGTTCGGCATAGGACCACCTCCATGGGTTCCGCGATCAGTCCAGTCCTCTCGTTGAGGATCGTGATCGGGAATGAGGGCCTCGAAGTCCGAGTCTGTTCCGCCTCGACCTGGCGGGCCTTCACCTTGGCGTAGATCTCGAGCCGTGTCTGCTCGTCGGTGAGCGTTTCCCGCAGCCTGGACCTGAGCAGCCTGCTCGCCTTGACGTACACCTGCTCATCAACGGTCTGGATGTAGTCGGACCAATCGATCGAGTCCTCGGAGAGCCACCTCATTATTCCCCCGGCGAGTTCGGCATGCAGGTAGGGGCGAATGGAAGGATCGTCAAAGAACGGTTGAATGACCTCCAGCGGGACGCTATCGTCCTCCCACAGTCGGTGGTCGATCTCCGAGGTAACCCAGCTTCTGTCGACGACGATCAGATTCACGACGTCGTCGCCGTGGTTCTCGAAGACCAGCTGCCAGACGTTCGTTGGATCGGGCATATTCATGACGTTCCTTCCCACGACCGCTCGCAGCAACAATAGCACTATAGGTATACGTTGTCTATCCCTATTCATAGGGCATAGGGTCCGGCTTCGGTGACCGTCTGAGAGACTGGGAGAGTGACCATCCAGTGACTCCTCCAATCCCCAAACGGTCTATATCAGGACTCCAACGGCTCTTAGTATCCGACGTCCCT
>NYYJ01000093.1 GCA_002686755.1 Verrucomicrobiales bacterium | reverse complement strand
AGGGCTTGTCAACTCGATCAGGCTGGGGACGAACCCCGTGTCGATGATTCGAATATTATCCATATACATTTGGATATTTCCGCCGCTCCACCCCCCGTGTTGGAAAATGGTAAGAACCGGTGGCGCATCCCATGGGACGGTGCTGAGATTGATCGCACGCGTGCGGAGTCCTCCGTCTCCCGCCCAGGATTGAGTTAACTGATTGTCCGGCGACCAAGTTTGTGCAACGCCCCAACCTCCGCCGGTACCGTCGTCGAGTTGCACCAACCAATCCCAGGCCAGAGTATAGCGCGCGCGATCGGCCTGAGGGATTTCCAGCACTTCCGCCAGAAGACTATAACCAGACAGATCGAGGGTTAGGTCCTGCGCCCAACCGCCATCGGCGTCGTTTAGAGTGTACTTCGCGCTTTTGGCCCCATGAGTGATGAACGCTTGAACTTCGTTTTGAACGATATTCTCCGTGCGACCCTGACCCGCAAGCACGCTGGTGCTCGCTTCAAATGACTCGAGCACCGAAACTATGGTTTCTGCGTTTTCCGGTTTGGTGTCCATAAGTCGAATGTTATCGATATACACATTCATCGGTTGACCCGTGTTGGAGTTAAAGATGAAGTTTAAGAATGTCCGATCAGTGTCGTCACCAACCAAGCCGAGCCTGAAACCATCGGGCGTGCCGGCGCCGATTTCGTAGGCCATGGTGACCACTTGGCCGCCCCCCGACCATTCAATCTGATCGCCATACATCCATCCCCCGATCTCAAGAGGATTGCAGGCCCATCCGGCGTCGTTGTCGGTATTGTCCCAGAGGATATCGTAAAGGAGGTAGTAGCGGCCCGTTTCTTCAGTTTCGATTACGCTTTGAAGCAACGTCGTCACATCAAGACTCAACTGAACCTGGAAATCCCGCTGCCAACTACTCATGCTGCTAAAGGCAACTTTCAACGCCTTTTGCCCATCCGTGATCTGGCCAAAGTCGTTGTCCTCCGACAAACTGAATTCATCAATCCGCCGGTTTCCATCGGCGGGCTGCAAGTGGGAAACAACATCCACGGTGTCTTCGAAGGATTCAAGAAGAGTGATGGTCTCCGCGTTCGTGAGGTTCAGAGACATTGAGACCAATAGAGAGCCTAGAGAGGCCTTAAAAGCGGTTTTCATGTATGCAGCGGCAAACCTTATTTAGCGGCCAGATATCTGCAATGCCAAAAAACGCCTTCCCGAACCCCGAAGATGGGGGTGGGGTATTAATTTCAGCTCGAATAACCTCACTTAGTTGCGACGTCGCAGTAACCGATCGCGTAGGTGGCAGATCTACAGGTGCGGCTTCAACTCATGTGCCACGGACTCCGTCACCTTTTTTCCGAGCAACTTGTAGGCCGGGCCGGTCCAGTGAAACCGGTCGCCGCGAGCCAGGTTCAATTTGTCCACGAGTAGCGCATAGAAATCGTTCACCGGAACTTTCATCTCAACCATGACTCTGGCCGCAAGGCGGTTGTGTTCCACGATCACCGAGTTGATCTCTGGCTCGAGTTTGAGTTTTGCGGGCTTGCCCTTCGTCGTGACGGGCGTGCTGCTCGCCCACAAGATTCGTACCTTGGGTAGCGCCTTACGGATCGCTTGCACGTAGCCTTTCGTGAGTGGCTCGAAGGTGCCATCCTTGATCCGCCCCTCTTGCCAGCCATGCAGGCCAATGTTGAAATGGACGACATCGTAGGGTCCGTTGGCTAGGATCGCGGGCAGGAGCACATCGTTCAGGTGTTCCGACTGGTGGTAGGGATTGACCCACGCGTCCACATAGGCTTTTCCTTCTAATGCCTTGATCACTTGGTTCTTGTAGCCATTTAGAATCGAGTCGCCGACCAGAAGAACCCGCGGGCGTTTCTTATCGATGACCACCGCCTGCTCGATCCTCCAACCTTTTCCGTCGGCATGCAGGCGCTTGTCAGGCTCTTGGCCGCAAGCGCTGAGAGAGGCAAAGACCAAGAAGGCCCAGAGGAATCTCGATAGCACTTTTTCAATAGGATTCGTCATGGAACTATCTTCTACGAATGCGCCGCGCCGCGCAACGATTCGGGGCGGGGGTCGTTGATTTGAGCAGGGGCTTCAGGTGTGAATGGATTTCTGCAGTCCATTGCTACTGTGTTAAAAGCGAGGCCTTTTGCTTGTCGCGTTCAGGTGGTTGTTGGCTTTCCTCTTTCTGCTGCAGGTCCATCTTGATTTCCCGGATGAGCCACTTTGTTATGCCCAGGACAGAATGGGGGTCGGACTCCGGGCCGACCGGACGCCCACGGCCATGTGCGTGCGGAAAGGTGTTCAGGTAGTAGTGCATCCGCGGGTGATGTTTTGGCAGGCCGGCTTTCCAGTACTTGTAGAGCCAGTCCCGCTCGATAAATTCGTAGTATTGCGGAGATTTCCAGATGATGGGGCCGTAGTAGAAGATATATTCTTTGCCTTGGGTGAGTGTCCATTTGGCCCCCTTAACCACCTTTTCGGGTTTTGACCAACCGGTTTTGAGTGGCCAGTGCCGGTTGAAGTGGTGGCATTCGTAGGCGATACCTTCCATCTTCTGTATTATGGCTTGCGCCTTGGGGTTTTCCGCGAAGAACGAAG
This sequence comes from Verrucomicrobiales bacterium, assembly GCA_002686755.1. Lineage (GTDB taxonomy): Bacteria > Verrucomicrobiota > Verrucomicrobiia > Limisphaerales > UBA1096 > UBA1096. The sequence continues at coordinate 12,985 of NYYJ01000093.1, read as the reverse complement.
GCTCCTCGACCATCTGTATCAACGTGTAATTGTTGTGCTTGAGAATCCCCTGCTTGTGTGCATTGCGGAACATCGCGTGTATGTCGTCCACATCTTTGGCGGAAAGAATTCGGGTATCTTCTTTGAATGGGCCCGGCTTTGCGTCCTCGTGTCCTCTGTTTATTGCAAGCCTGTATTCGCGGCAGATCAGAATGTGCTCTACCACTCCGCCTTTGGATTCCCAGTTGCTGATCATTTTTACGAGAAGATTTTTCTTCGGATCGAGATCATCACGGGCCTTGCTGAGGCCCCAGTAATACTCGAAGAATACCCGCTTGGTCTTGAAGTCACCGTCCAGCCAGCCCTTGACAACATCCAAATGCTCGGCCACGAAGGGGTAGTTTCCAGCCTGCGCGGCAAATGTAGGCATCCCTGCCCATGACCCGCCATGATTGGACTTGAGGTCTTTTGCATATCGTGGCAGGGGACGAAGGCCGACGTAACCATGGGGCCTGTCCGTCTCAGTTGGCGTCACCACATATGGACTCCCGGCCGAATCCACCACGTGCTGCGCCGTGTTGACGAGGCTCTGCGCCTGGACACCCATGCCAAGGCCCAGAGCGAGCAGGAACGCCCATAGGAGACGGTTATTCTGGAGAAACGGGCAACGCATTTGAACTGAAAGAGAAGATTACCGAAAAACCGTTATTTAAGCGAAGCTTTCAATTTACCTGTCCCCACCACCCGCGAGGCGTGGCAGCGCCTGCTGTTATTTTGCAAGAATCTCCCGTGCGAGTTTCATACCTCTCCTCGTAAGCGGTCTGGCTGCCGTTGACCCCGCTTGGGTGAGAATAACCACGACTCGATCGTTTTTCAGATCTACGGCTCCGATCGTACCGGAAGCGCCACCGTGCCCAACAACTGCGTTTCCAAAAAGATTGAAGCCAAGCCCGTATCCGCGTGTACTGGGTTGTTTTTCGTAAAGCTTGGCAATTGCTTTTTCTGGTATTAATCGCTTGTCGCCAATCTTTCCCCGGAGTGAATGAAGTCGGTAGAACTTCACCAAATCGTTGGGTGTGGAGATGAGGCCGCCTCCCACGTTGACGAAACGCTTGGACTCGCGCTTCTTTTTCTCCAGGAAGTCTGAAATCTTCTCGTCGTCCAAGCTGGCAATACGCTTGGCGTAGCGCGGGTGACGCTTGAGCAACTCGAGGTTGGGTTGAAACGTTGTGCTACTCATGCCGAGCGGCTTGAGAAGTTTCTCTTCGAGGATCTCCGGGAACCGCTTTCCTGTTACAACCTCGACGCAACGAGCCACGGCTGCAAAGCCCCGGAATGTGTAAGCGTACTTGGTGCCTGGCTTGGCCGTCAGGCCTTGCTTGGCAATAGATGTGGCGACCCCGGCCTGGTCACTGGTTCTGATCGGAGAACTGTCGGGGAGACGCCCCATAGTACCACCCGGGAAGCCCGACGTGTGGGACAAGCACTCGGCGATTGTCGGCGACCGAACCTCGGCACCGCTCTTCCTCATCTTTAGGCGCCCATACTCCGGGATGTATTTCGATATCGGATCATCGAAAGCAAGTTTTCCTTCGCCAACCAGCACGGCGACAAGAGTGGAGGTGATCGACTTGGTCATCGAAGCAATCTGGACGGGGCTGTTCTTTTCCCAACGGCGTGTGCTCTTCGGATCGGTTACCCCGTAAGCCTGGTTGAACAGCACTTTACCGTTCTCGACCACGCACACGGAGCCTCCCGGGATATCCGGAGATGCGACCGCTTTTGTGGCTAGATTATCGAGAGGCTTCCATCGAGCCGATATGCTTTCCTGGGCCGAAAGAATCTGGCACGCGAGCAATAGCGCGACGGTGTGAGCGGTGAGTGGTTTGATTATCATGTATCTGCCCCGAAGCTAGTTGAGTGAGCGGTTACCCACAACGCCGAAAAACCCCGCTCGCGAGACGGTTAGGCGGGGATGGGTCTGCGCTCTGCTACCCCCGGTCAGTTGGGGGCGGGTACCCCCGGGTGTGGTGTAGGCCAAGTTTGTAGTTTTGCTCACCCCAACATCGTTCTAGGCAGCCGTGCTGTTGGTGAGTCGGGTTTGAGGGAGCGGCACAGGTTCGTTGTGCTACTTTGTGTGCTACTTTCGTCTGCCCAAGCGGGGGTGGGCAAAACGCTTTTTTCTAGGAAAGAGAGGGATTATGAAACAAGAAGATACCCCAAAAAGAAGTTTTGAATCCGCCGCGTCTACCAATTCCGCCACACTGGCATACAAACTGGTACCCCGGGAAGGACTCGAACCTTCAACCAATTGATTAAGAGTCAACTGCTCTACCATTGAGCTACCGAGGCACTTCAGGCGCCGACGCCGATGCGTCGAGCGCTGCGTCTTGTAGTCAGCAAGTCGATGGTGCGCAAGTTTTTTGTTGGCCTCGCGACGACGGAAATTGGTTTGGACGACGCGCGTACGCCCCCCATACTGCGCCGCCTTGTGGGCTGCGTTTCCGATCAACCCGATGCCAAGGCGAACCGGCTGGACTCCTTCGTCAGCCGATACTGGTTCCTGGCGATGCTGGTGCTGATGATCCCGGCGGGGTTGTGGCTGCCGGAAGGCGGCCGAGCCATCAAGGACGCCAAATGGGTGACGCCTGTGCTGGTGGGCCTGATGATGGCCGTCTCCGGCTTCACGCTGGACACCGGCAAGTTGCGCCGGCAGGCGGCCAACCTCGGCGCGATCGCGCTGGTGCTCCTCTCGACCTATTGCGTCGCACCGGCGGCAGCGTACGGGCTGGCGCTGTGGCTGCAACCGGCGGACAACCCGCATTTCCTGGCGGCAGTAATGCTCATGGCCGCGCAGGCGAGCAGCCTGGCCTCGGCGCTGGCGCTCACCGTGCTGTCGCGCGGCAACCAGGAGTTGGCGCTCATCTTCACACTGCTTTCGAGTTCGTTGACCGTGGTACTGACACCGCTGGTGCTGCAGGTGAGCATCGGCTCCTCGGTGGCTTTTCCGCTTGGCCAAATGATCCTCAGAATGCTGCTCGTGGTCGTGGTGCCGGTCGCGCTTGGCCAAGCGTTGCGCCGGTGGCTGTGGGACAAGGCCAAGCCGCTGCTCCGGGGCATTCGGCTGGTGCCGCAGTGGATTATCCTTGTTTTCGTCTACTCCGGTTTCTCGGTGGCCACCGGGCAAATCAACGGCAACTCCGACATCGTGCTGCGCATCGTCGTCGTCTCCGCGCTACTGCACGCGATCCTGCTGGCATGGAACTTCGGCATGTCAATCCTGCTGCGGATGGACAGCGGCACCGGCACGGCACTCGTGTTTTGTGGCTCACAAAAAACGTTGCCCAACGGCATCTATCTTTGGCAACGCTTTTTCAGCGATAACCCGATCGGCGCGCTGCCGCTGGCGCTGTATCACCTGATCCAGTTGATCGTCGACACGCTGCTCGTGCCGTTCTTCGAGCGGCGAAATCAGTCGCGCATCCAGTAGCGCAGCGGCGAGTGGCGGATGAGGTCGATGAGGAACTCATTCAGCCGGGCCGCCTTCGGTTCCTCCAGCCGCACCGTGGCCAAGGCCGTAATCAGCAGCACCCCGGCCACCCCGGCGAAGTAGACGGTGTATTCGTTCCACTCAATCCCAAGCCAGACCACGTCCCTCCCGGAGAGGAGGTCGATCATCAGCCCCCAGAGCGTCGGCGACATCCCCATCGCAAGGTTGCCGACCACGGCGAACACCGCGAAGTAATGGCTGCTGCCGAGCCGCGGCACGGTCGCCATGGCCAGGCGCGTCATCGACATGGTCACGCTCGCCAGTACGAAGCCAAAGCTGAAGTAAAGGCCGGCCACCGCGAAGAAGTTGAGCGGCACCACCCCGCCGGCGATCAGCCCGAAAACCGCCACGCAAATCAGCCCGATGGCCAGGCCGAAAAATATGACCGGCCGGCTGCCCATCCGGTCGAGGCGCGCCTTGAGGAACCAAAGTGTGCCCAGCGCGCCAACGAACTTGGCCGCCGAGGCGAGCATGATTTGGTTGGCCTGCATGCCGGCCTCGGCCTTGAGGTATTTGACTGTAAACGCGGCCAGGCCGCCAAGCGCGATCGCCATGAACAGCTCCACCCACAGCAATTTTCGAAACAGCCGGTTGCCGAAAATCCCCGCCCACGCTGCCACCTGTTTTTTGCCGGCCTCCTCGCTGGGCGGCGCGACGGCCGGCACACGCAGGATGAAAAAAATGCTCCCGGCACCGGCCACGACGCTGAACGCGAACAGCACACTGAACTGCCCGCTCGTCGGCGCTTGGCCAAGGTACGCCGCCACGAGCAGGAATGCCACGAGGCTGCCGGAGTTGACGAAGGCGCCCTCAAACGTCAGGTACCGGCCGCGGATATTCTCCGGGATCAACCCGCGAATCCACGGGTACCACGCGCAGCTCGCAATGCCGCGCACGACGTTAAAGGCGAACAGAAGCACCAGCACCAGCGCGAGCTGGCTCTGCTGGTTGATCACACCATCCAGCAGCGGCACGAACACCAGCCCGAACGCAAACACCAGCCGCAACGACCAGCCGGTCGCGATGAACACCTTGTACCCCCACCGCCCGACATGGGCGGCGGCCGGGATTTGAAAGATCACCATCAGTGGCGTCATCCCGGCAATGAGGCCCATCACCGTGGCGCTGGCCCCGAGGCTTTCCACGTACAAAAAGATCGGGCTGTCCATGATGATCTGGCACGACAGGAAATTGAGGAAAAAAAACCAGAAGAGGCTTTGCGTGCCCTCGGGGAAAGTCGGCCTGATGGCGTGGTCGCTCAAGGCCGGTCAGTGGGCCACAGTTGCCGCCCGGCGGTCAAGCGGACGGCTCAAAACCCGCGGCCTGGCTTGCCGTTGGCTCGACCCGGCCGCTGCTGGAGCAGACCGCTGCGCGTGGACGGCGGCTGCCATTCCCTCGCCTGGAACAGCAGCGGCGTCTCCCGCCGCGCGGCCGGCGGCGGCCCGCCAAAGCCAAGCGACGACGGGCGACTGCCCGATGAAGGAGCGGCGAGCCCGGCGGGCAGCTTGAAGACGGACGGCGAGCCGCCCGCGCCCACCCCGGTCACCGGCGTGGACGGTTTCGCGGCCAATCCGCCGCCAAAGCTCATCGGGTCAAGGCCAAGCGCGCGCTTGCCCACTCCCGTTGTTCCGTTGTTGAACAGGTTTTTACCGGCGACGAAGCCGCCGCCGTTTTTTTTCTGCTGCTGAAAGAATCCGGATTGCGGCGCGGCTCCCGCTTGGCCAAGCGCCTGGCCAGTCACCGGTCGGCCGCCCTTCTGGCCGGCGCGACTCCGCAATGCCTTGAACGGATCCGCCGACTTGGAACGCTTGCTCGCAAACGGCGAAAAATCGGCCAGCGCCGTCTTGGCCGCAAACGGCGAGTTGGCAAGGATCAGCGACGGCTCCTTTTTTTTGCGACCCTCCTTGAATTCGTCGGTGTTCAGTTCGAACTCCGGCTCTGCCCGCTTTTCCTCCTCTTCCTCTCCCGGCAAAGGCTCTGGCCGGTTGCGCCGCTTGTTGTTTTTGCGGGGGCGTTTTTCTTCGTCACTCGACCGGAGAAAATCGTGCACAACGCTGCGTGACTTGCCGTACGGGTTCCGGCGGCCGCCCTCGGCGCTGCCGAGCAGGTTGCCCTCGCGCGACCACTCCTCCACCGCATCTCCGGAGTCCTCCCCTTCGCCCAAGTCCTGGAACATCCAGTTCTTTTTCTTGTCAAACAGATCGAGCAGTTTCCGGGTGGTCGCCCGGTCGAGGGCCGGGGCACTGCCGGGGTAGCTAACGGTGCCGACGCCGCTCAGCGACTTGGCCCGGCTCAAGCTGCTTTGCCCCACGCCGGGGCGGATCTCCTCCGTGCGGCTCTTGATAGCGGCCGGGCCGTTCGACGAGAAAAAAATCGCCTTCTCCGCGAAACCGACCGGGACACAAACCCACCCGGCCAGCAGGATGGCAGACAAGGCGACGGCGGTTTTGGCGTTATTTTTCAATATAGGAACGGGGCGGACGATAGTTGACCCGCGATTGGGACAGGCATCAGCGGCCGATTGTTCAATTTTCCCCCGCCGAGCCGGAAAGGAGACTGATCGGGTTGGTGAATAGAAGCGAGTTGGGCACGAGGATCGTTTCGCCATCCTGCTCCAGCCGCGTGTAGCGCAGGTCAATGGCCGACACCCGCCCCTCGAAAGTCTTGACCTTGATCGAGTCTCCCACGCTGAACGGCCGGTGGATCAGGATCAGCACCCCGGACAACAGGTTGCTGATCGAGTCCTTCAGCGCGAAGCCAACCGCGAAGCCGGTCAACCCGAGGCTGGCCACGATGGCCGAGACATCGATGCCCAGCGTGCCGAGCGAAGTCACCAGCCCGACCACCAGCAGCACGATGTACGCGGAGCGGGCCAGCAGGTTGATCACACTCACATCGATCCCGGCGACCGCGCCGGCCTTGCGAACCACTTTTCGCGCCACGACAGCCAGCAGCCAAAAGACAAACAGAACCAGCAGCGCGGAGCCGACCCTCGGCAGCCAGTCGGCAGCCATCTTTGGCAAGGCCTCTGTCAAAGACTCAATCACGGGTCGAAAGAGTGTGCGACTCGCCCCAAACGTGCAAGCTCCGCTTGACAAGCCGACTGGCTTGGGCAGCATTTGCCCGTGCAATTCACGGTCTTTCCCGGAGGCAATTTTATTGCCGCTTTGCTGTCGATTGGCTGCTCGCTGATCGCGCTTGGCCAAACGGCGACTACCACCCCGGCGACCACCGCGATGAAGGCCGTTGCCGACCAGGTCGAGGCGGACTGGACGGACGGACGCTGGAACCGCGCTGATGTCGGGCCGTTCATGAGCGCCGCCATCCACACGCCGCGCGGGCGCACGCTCAAGGGCATCGCGATCAAGGTCGGCGACAAGTCGCAGGCCACGGTTTGCTTCAACACCGAGCTGCTCGGCTACAGCGCAGCGTGGACGGGCGGCTTCCTCGAGTTCGATCCGAGACGGTACGGCCTGATCGGCGGCCCGAAACCAAAGGGCCGCACGCTGTTTGCCAACGGCACTACCCCCGGCTGGGCGCACAACGGCAAATGGGAAGATCCGCGCCCGCGCAAACTCGGCCCGCTCCCCCGTGGCCACGCCAAGTACCGCGGGCTGTACCGGCACGGCAATCGCGTGGCGTTGAGCTACACCGTCGGCAAGACAACGGTGCTCGAGTCGCCATGGGCCGGCCAAGCCGGCGGCCGGCTGTTCCTCACCCGCACTTTTGAACTTGGCCAAGCGGCCACGCCGCTGACCGCCCTGATCGTCACGAAGCACGGTGCGAAAGCAGTGCTGAAACAGATCGACGGCTTGGCCGTGGCCCACCTTCCCGCCGGGGACGAGTCGCTTTGGGTCGTCGCGCTTGGCCAAGGCGCCAGCTTGGAGGCCGAGAACGACCGCGTGCTGCTGACGATCCAACCCGGCAAGTCCGGGCGCTTGGCCAAGGTGTTCCTCCTGCAAGCCCCGCTTGGCCAAGCGGAGTCCATCGTGGCGTTGGCCAAGGCAAACGCCGCGATCGAGCCGCCGTCGCGCCTGGCCAAGGGCGGTCCCGGCCTGTGGCCACCACTCGCCACGCGAGGCATCGTGGGGAGGCCACTTGGCGCGTTCGCGATCGACACGATCCGGCTGCCTTTCGACAATCCATGGGATGCGCTGCTGTTCACGGCCGGCCACGACTTTTTGCCGGACGGCTCGGCACTCGTCTGCACCGCGCACGGCGACGTGTGGCGGCTGACCGGCCTCGATGCCTCGCTCGAGAATGTTACGTGGCGCCGCTACGCGACCGGCCTGTTTCAGCCGCTTGGCCTGAAGGTGGTCGACGGCCGTGGTTACGTCATCGGGCGCGACCAGATCACGCGGCTGCATGACCTCAACGCCGACGGCGAAGCCGATTTTTATGAGAACTTCAACAACGACCTGCTNTCCGCCGGTGGCGGGCACGCCTACGCCACCAGCCTCGAGACCGACTCGCGCGGCAATTTTTATTTCACCAAGTGCGCCGAGGGCACGGCACACGGTGGTTCGCTGATCCGCGTCAGCGCGGACGGCGGCAAGCTCGACGTGTTCGCGACCGGCTTCCGCAACCCGAACGGTCTGGGCATCGGCCCCGGCGATGTGATCACCGTCGGCGACCAGCAGGGCGGCTGGGTGCCGGAGACGCGGGTGGACGTGATGCGCCGAGGCGGTTTTTACGGCTACATGCCGATGCATCATCGCGCCGAAAAACCGGAGACGTACGACCCGCCNTATGCTTTCGTNCCACGCCTGCTCGACAACTCCGCCGGNGGACAGGTGTGGGTTCCGCCCGGGCAATGGGGTGCGCTGGGTGGCCGGATGATTCACCTGTCGTACGGCCGCTGCACCGCGCTGGTCGCCCTACAGGACGAGGTGCATCCGGGGCAAGGTGCGATGTGGCAACTCCCCGGCCGATACCTCTCGGGCGCGATGCGCGGGCGGTTCAACCCGCACGACGGCCATCTGTACGTCAGCGGNCTCCGCGGCTGGCAGACGGCGGCGGTGCACGACGGTTGTTTCCAGCGGCTGCGATTTGTCGGTGGCGTGCTCCGGCAACCGATCCGTTACGCCACGCGAGCGGGCGAACTGGAACTCGGCTTCGACGTGAAACTCGACCGTGAACTGGCGGAGGATCCGCAGAGCTATAGCCTCGAGCAGTGGAACTATCTGTGGAGCAGCCAGTACGGCTCGAAGGATTGGTCGATTCGTGACCCGGGTAAAAATGGGCGCGACCCGGTTGTCATCCGAACAGCGACGTTGCAGCCGGACGGCAAAACGGTAGTATTGCGGGTGTCCGGCTTGGCGAAGGCGATGCAATTCCAGTTGAAGTACGACATTGACGATACCGGTGGCAAACTCGTCCGAGGCACGATGGCTGGCACAATCAACGAGTTATGACCGACGAACGACCCACCCCCAATCCCCCGCTCTGGCTGGTGATGCTGGCCGCTGCGATGGCTGGCGGCATGGGCTGGGGCATTCGGGGCCAATACGGTCACGAGACCGGCGCGATGATCGCCGGCGTGCTGGTGAGCCTCGTGCTGGTGTTTCTATTCTGCCCAGGCAACCGATCGATCCACGTTATCCGCGCCGCAGCACTGGGCACGATCGCGATGGGGTTNGGNGGCTCGATGACCTACGGCCAAACNGTCGGCCTGACCCATGACACGGCNTTGATCGGCNACTGGGCGGCCCTGCGCTGGGGGATGCTCGGCCTCGCCATCAAGGGCGGGGTGTGGATCGGCTTTGCCGGCTTCTTTCTCGGCCTGGGTCTGGGTGGCAAACGCTACCGGCCGTTCGAAATGTTTCTACTGGCCTCGGGCATGCTCACTGCCGTCCTGGTGGGCTGGTGGCTCTTCAACTCGCCGCACGATCCAGAACACAAACGGCTGCCATTCCTATATTTTTCCGATCACTGGAAATGGGAACCCGGCGTTGAATTTAAGTCCCGCCCTGAAATTTGGGGGGGGCTGTGGTGCGCACTGCTCACCGGCATCCTGTACGCCACTTTGGCCAAGCGCGATCGGCTCGCCCGAAACCTGGCGCTGTGGGGAATGCTCGGGGGTGCGCTGGGTTTTCCGCTTGGTCAATCGCTGCAGGCCAGCAATGCATGGAACAAACCGCAACAGGGCAAAGTAACCGTGTCCTACGATGGCAAAAAACCGGTATCGCTGCTGGAACTCAACGCGGAAGCCCCGACTCGATACGATGAGACAATGTCGATGCGCATCTACAATCCAAGTGTATTGGAGAACTGGCTGGGATTCAGGCACACAACATTTAATCCCGGCGAAGAACATGGGTGGCCCNCAGGTGCCAAGAGCATGNTCATCACCTGGGATCATCAGGGACACAANAGCTGGTGGTGGTCCATCGACAATATTNAAATTGNCAGCGAGCAGCAGNCATTGTTCGNCGAAAATTTCGANAGCTTNGANTTGGNACCNTTTGTTTCNGAGAGTGAATCNGGCGGNGATGGCACCGACTGGACAGCAAGCCTGCCAAGTGGATGGACGATGACTCGCGGCGATGGCCACGGTCCAACAATAGATCACAAGGTTATTGACGAGCTTCAAACGAACAACGAAACGATCGCTGAGTTTGATGGTTGGACTTTTGTGGATCCGGCTTCATGGAATGCGACAGCTGGCCAGGGTCGAGACCGGTTCTCCAAAGGCACCGGCGTCATAGCGATAGCCGATTCGGACAAGTTCAACGACAAGTCAGGCGCCAAGTTCAACGCCTCACTTTCAACGCCCCCGATTCATTTAACCGGTATTCAATCTGAAACATTGTTACTCCGTTTTGATTCCAGTTGGAGGAAGAAGAAACATCTCATGGAACCAATCGCCCGGTATTTTTTCAACTGGTGGAACATCATGGAGACCACCTTCGGCACGGTGATGGGCGCGGTGCTTGGCCTTGGCCTGTGGCTGAACCGACGACGCGTCGCCGTCTCGTCCGAGCCGGATGTCAGCCCCCTGCCCGATTGGCTGATCGGCCTGTTCCTGGCGGTGCACGTGTCCCTCCTTGTGTTAGTTGAGTTCAGTAAGCTCAAATGGATCGACGGCGTGTACGACCTCGGCCTGATGATGGGGCTCATCCCGCTGGTGCTGTGTGTGAGGGGTCGCTGGTGGCCGTATCTGCAACTGTTGCCGATCACCCTCCTGCCGATCGCCGGGAAGACGCTTCGCGCGGTGGCAGACCCAATCAACCCCAGCGTCAGTTGGCTGGCCTACTTGATCCTGCCAATGCTGATTGCCACAACGATCGCGGTCTGGTTTGCGCGCCAGGCCAAGCCGAGCGGCGAGCACCCGCTGTTCATTCGTAGCGCGCTGCTGTTCTGCGCCTGGTTTTATCACTACCTGAACTTCGCCTTCTTCCGCTTCCCTTGGCCGTGGGACTCCCCCAACGCGGTGACATTCTTCATCTGCATGCTGGGCCTGAGCGCAGTGGCGCTGTTCTACAATCCCACCGAGCGGCGCTGGCAGTGCAAGGCGTGGCAGTGTGACAGGGATTGACCCCGCTTGGCCAAACGCACACCCTGCGGCGCGTGAAAATCTGCCGTTACCTGACTACGGACAACCAGGTCCGCATCGGCTTGGCCAAGGGCGCGCGCCGGGCCAAGTCGCCGTTTCGGGGCAAGCTCGACCTGTTTCACCTGGCGGAGTTCAGCTTCCGCCGCAGCCGCCGCTCCGAACTTCACACGCTTTGCGAAGTTGTGCTGACGGAGCCGTTCCAAGCTCACGTTATTAAAAGCGGTACCACTAGAGTTATCTGGCGCAAGCGCATCAAGTAGCTGCTAAACCCAACCCACTCCACCACTTGAACGCCGCAGGGTTGTTGTTCCAGACCGTGCACAATCCTGTCGGGCTGAAGGTTTTTCGTGGCAAAAGTTAAAACGCCTTGAAAACCGGCACTCGGACTGCGATGGTTCTGTCATGACCACGTTGCCCAAGACATCCGCACCCACCCAGTCCATTCCCCGGCGACAATTCATCAAGTCCGCGGCGGTGGCGGGGACCGGGTTGAGCATTCTTCCAAGCGGCGCTCTGGCCGGTCCCGAGGCTCCGAGCAACAAACTCAACGTCGCCATCATTGGCGCAGGAGGAAGGGGCCGGGCGCACTTTGGGGCCGTCAGAAATGAAAACGTCGTAGCCTTGTGCGACATCAACGAACAAACCCTCGCCAAGGCCGCCAAGATTTTCCCCGGGGCCAAGCACTACGTTGATTGGCGCAAATGCCTCGACCAGAAAGACATTGATGCAGTCGTCTGCAGCACGACCGATCACACGCACGCGTTCATCGCAAACTGGGCGTTGAATCGCGGAATGCACGTGTACTGCGAAAAACCGCTGGCCAACTGCGTCAAGGAAGCCCGCGTGGTCCGCGCTAATTACCTGAAGAACAAGGACAAGGTGGCCACCCAAGTGGGCATGCAGCGCCGCGCCAACCCGAACTTCAACCGCGTGCGCGAGGCGATTCTCGACGGGGCGGTCGGCACCTTGAAGCACGTGCACGTGTGGGGTAACCGGCAGCACGACAAAACAGCCTACCTGCCCGCCTCAGGCGAACCGCCCGCGCACCTGCACTACGATCTATGGATCGGCCCATCCCCATGGCATCCCTACAACCCGGGATATTTCCGTGGTGGCTGCCTGAGCTGGAACATGTACTGGGACTTCGGCAGTTGGCAGGTGGGCGATATGGGCAGCCACACCATGGATCTGGCCTGGAACGCCATCGATGCCGGGCTGCCGACTTCCGCCCAGGCGCACGGCGACCCGGTCAATTCCGACGTCGCGCCCAGCGCCCTGACCATGACCTTCGATCATCCGGCAAACGACTGGCGGCCGGCGATCAAGGTGACGTGGTACCAAGGCTCCCACAAGCCGAGCGTTTTGGCCGATGGTGTTCCCACCAAGCCAGGCCATGGGGCGTTGTTCGAAGGCGACAAGGCGTGCCTAGTTACGGAATTCCATCGGCATGAGTTCTTTCCCCGCGATAAGAACGCGGGCATGGCGCACTACAAACCACGGCGGGAATCAAAGCGGATTCCACCGATTGGTGGATTCCAGGCACAGTGGGTCAATGCCTGCAAAGGAGATCTGAAGACATCCAGCAACTTCGACTACAGCGGCACGATGATCGAGCAGATGCTACTGGGATTGGTGGCATACCGCGTCGGAAAGAAAGTCGAATACGACGGTGCCGCAGGGCGCATCACTAACGACGTTGCGGCGAATGAACTGCTGAGCCGCAAGTATCGCAAGGGGTGGAATCTGGACGAAAGTTGATGGCGATACACCGCTAGATGATGCTATGAAGAGCAAACGAACAGAAATCGCCGACCTCCTCCGCAAACACGGCGGCAAGACGGGTGAAGAATTGAAATCAGAAGTAAATAAGCTTTACAGATCTTATGAAGAACAAAATTAAT
>NYYJ01000092.1 GCA_002686755.1 Verrucomicrobiales bacterium | reverse complement strand
GGCCAAGCGCATGCCATGTCCACCCCCTTCATACTCGACGCCCACCTTGACCTCTCGATGAACGCCCTTGAGTGGAACCGCGACCTGTCGCGGCCGCTCGTCGAGATTCGGGAACGCGAGTCCGGTCAAGCCGACAAGAAGGACCGCGGCCGGGGCACAGTCTGCCTGCCGGAGATGCGCCGGGGCAACGTCGGCCTCTGCGTCGCCACGCAGATCGCCCGTTACACCAAGCGAGGCAACCCGCTGCCCGGCTGGCATTCCCCGGGACAGGCCTGGTCGCAGACGCAAGGCCAGCTCGCCTGGTATCGGGAGATGGAGCGCCGGGGCGAGATGGCGCAGATCGCCGACCTTGGCCAACTGGAGGCGCACTTGGCCAACTGGGCCGACGGCCCGCGCGACGACCTACCGGTTGGCTATATCCTGAGCCTCGAGGGGGCGGACTCGATCGTGACGCTGAAGCACCTAGAGCGTGCATACGAGAGCGGGCTGCGCGCGCTTGGCCCTGCGCATTACGGCCCGGGCACCTACGCGCCCGGCACCCACGAGCGCGGTGGCCTTGGCCAAGCGGGGCCGGATCTGCTCCGCGAGATGGAGCGGCTCGGCATCATCCTCGACGTGACCCACTTGAGCGACGAGTCGCTTGATGAGTCGATGGATATTTTCGGCGGCGCGGTCTGGGCGAGCCATTGCAATTGCCGCGCCCTTGTGCCGGGCGACCGGCAGCTTAGCGACGAGCAATTGAAGCGCGTGATCGAGCGCGGCGGCGTGGTCGGCGCGGCGTTCGACGCGTGGATGCTGATCCCCGGCTGGGAACGCGGCGTGACGACCCCGGAGGCGTCCGGCGTGGCGTTGTCGCACGTGGTCGATCACATCGATCATGTCTGTCAGCTCGCCGGCAACGCCGACCATACCGGCATAGGCACCGACCTCGACGGCGGCTTCGGCCGCGAGCAGTCGCCGGGCGATCTCGACACGATCGCCGATTTGCAAAAGCTGCCCGGCCTGCTTGGCCAACGCGGCTATTCGGCGGTGGACATCGAAAAAATCATGAGTGGCAATTTTATCCGGCTGCTCCGCAGTTCGTGGGTGTGAACCGGTTTTCATCGCCGTCCTGTGCTTGGCCCGTTACGCTTTGCCGCGCCGATCATGAGCGAGCCTGAATCCAGTGCCGAAGCGAGCCGCCCCACCATCGGGGAGGAGCTGTCCCGCTTTTGGCGGGGGATGCCGGACAAGCCGCTGTTCCTCGTGCTGCTTGGCATCTGGCTGATCTTCTTTCACCTGCTTGGCAACTCCACCTTCGGCTACGTCGATACGCCGTCGCTTTACGGCTGGATGAACTACGCCTACGGTAGTTCGAAGGATGACGAGCTGGGCTACATCATCCCGCTGATCGTGCTCGGGCTGTGCTACTGGAAACGCGACGAGTTGCTCGCCGCTCCAAAGCGCAACTGGTGGCCGGCGATGGCGCTGGTGGCATTCGCGTTGGTGGTGCATCTGCTCGGCTACGTCATCCAGCAGACGCGCCTCTCGATCGTCGGGTTTTACCTCGGCGTCTACGCGTTGACCGGGCTGGTGTGGGGGCCGGCCTGGCTGCGGGCCAGTTTCTTTCCCTGTTTCCTGTTCGCATTCGCCGTGCCGCTTGGGACGATGGCCGACTTTGTCACCGTGCCGCTGCGGCACATCGTCTCGGACATGACCGGCTGGATTTGCGGAACGCTGCTGGGCGTCGACATTATCCAGGAAGGCGTGCAGATTTTTGATTCCGGCCGCCGTTACGCCTACGAGATCGCCGCCGCGTGCAGCGGCATTCGCAGCCTGACAGTGACGCTGGCGTTCTTTTCCATCTACGGGTTCGTCGCCTTCCGCAGGCGGTGGAAAACGGCGGTCATCATCGGGTCGGCCTTCCCACTGGCCGTGGCGGGAAATGTGTTTCGGCTGGCGTTGATCATCCTCACCGCAGAGGTAGTGGAGGCGGCCAATCCGGGGGGCGGCCAGGCCGCCGGAAATTTTGTCCACGACAACGGTTTGCTGAGNCTGNTGCCGTATGTGCCGGCGTTNGTNGGCGTGCTGATACTNGGCCGTGTGATCAAGGAGGACGACCGGCCNAAGCCGGCGGCGGAGGGTGCCAATGAGTAGGCAGGGTAAAATCATCCTCGCCGTGTTCCTGTTGCTCGTCGGGGCATCGGCACTGTTTTTGGCGCAACTCAGTTCAGCCGGCCAGGCGCTTGGCNAACCGGGACTGCGCGTTGGCCGNNATGGAGTTNNACAACGAGGTCGGCGAAGTCGTCCGCACCAACGGCGTGGCATTGCCGGCGCAGGTGGTTGACTGCACNTCCANGCNGACNCCGGTGACCNAGNNGGAANTNGANTGGCTGCCGGACGACACCACGTACGGCCGTCGTCGNTACACGTTGCCCGACGGCAGCTGGATCGAGAANAGCGTCGTGCTGATGGGGCAGGATCGCACCTCGATTCACAAGCCGGAGTATTGCCTGCCGGGGCAGGGCTTCACGATCGACCTGCGCGAGGTGGTCGCCCTCCCGATTGCCGAGCCGCACCCGTACGACCTGCCGGTGATGAAGCTGACCACCTCGAAGACCGCGCTCGATCGAAACGGGCGCGAAGTGCCGCTGAGCGGCGTGTATATTTACTGGTTCGTTGCTGATGGAAAACTCGCGACGCATCATCTCGACCGGATGTGGATGATGACCCAGGGCCTGCTCCGCGACGGCGTGCTGCAGCGCTGGGCCTACGTGACCTACTTTGCGATTTGCAGACCCGGCGACGAGGAGGCGACCTTCGACAAGATGGCCAAGTTCATCGCCGAGTCCGTTCCCCAGTTTCAGATCACAGCTGGCAAACCAAGAGATTAGCCCGATTTGGTTTTCGCTGGCCGGGTTTCCAAGAACGCCTTCAATGCTTGGGCCGATTTTTTGCCAAAGCCGGGCACCTGCTGGATTTCCTCGAGGCTCGCTTTGCGCAGTTGCTGCACGGAGCCGAATTTCTTGAGCAACTCGGCCTTCCGGCTGGCACCGATGCCGGGCAGTTCGTCGAGGATGCTCTCGGAGATTTTCTTCAGCCGCAGTTCCGCGTTGTAGGTGTTGGCGAAGCGGTGCGACTCGTCGCGCACGCGCTGCAGCAGCTTGAGCGCGCCGCTGTCGAGGCCGAGCCGCAGCGGTGCGCTCTCGCCGGGCCGGTAGATTTCCTCGAACTCCTTGGCCAAGCCGATCACCGGCAGGCGCTCGAGACCGAGCTTGGCCAACTCGCGGCACGCCATGCCCAGCTGCCCCTTGCCGCCGTCGATCAAAATCAGGTCCGGCATGGGGCGCGCCTCGCGCTGGAGCCGGCTGTAGCGCCGCCGAACCGTCTCTGCCATGCAGGCGAAGTCGTCCTGCGCCGAGACGCTCTTCATGCGGAACCGCCGGTATTGCGCCCGGTCCGGTTTGCCGTACAAAAAACTGACCATCGATGCCACCATGAACGTGCCGCTGATGTTCGAGATGTCGAACCCCTCGATCCGCTTTGGCGGCGCGTCTAGGCCAAGCGCTTGGCCAAGCGAGGCGAGGTCGCGGGCGGGGTCGATCGCCCCCGGCAGCCTGACTGGCATGCGGGTGAATTTACGCGACTTGCGGGTGGTCTCGCGCAGGTCGCGGATCATGTCGCGGTAGCGGGCGGCCTTCTCGTAGTCGCGCGCATCGGCGGCCTGTTGCATGCCGGCCTCCA
The DNA here is from genome assembly GCA_002686755.1 of Verrucomicrobiales bacterium. GTDB lineage: Bacteria > Verrucomicrobiota > Verrucomicrobiia > Limisphaerales > UBA1096 > UBA1096. The sequence goes on along the minus strand of NYYJ01000092.1, from coordinate 5,151 downwards.
GTTCCTTTTCCCACTCGCCGGTTTGGCCGTCGAGATAGTCGCACGCCTCGGCGACCTGTGCGCGGTAGTCGTCGGGCGACACCTTGCCGACGCACGGCGCGGAGCAATGCTGCAAGTGGCCGTAGAGGCAATGCTTGTAGTCGCGCTCGGTCGGCTGCAGCGGTCGGCAGCCGCGAAGGTTGAATTTTTTTCGCAGCATCGTGATCGTGCGCCGGCACGCGCCACCGCTGGCGAACGGGCCGAAATAGCGCGCTCCATCCTGCTGCCGCACCCGCGTGAGGGCGAAACGCGGGATCGGGTCGTTGAGGTTCACCTTAATGAGGAGGAAATTCTTGTCGTCGCGAAAGCTGACGTTGTAGCGCGGCTTGAACTCCTTGATCAGCCTGCCCTCGAGCAGCAACGCCTCCGGCTCGCTCTTGACGACGTGCACGTCGAAGTCGTCGATCGCCTCGATCAACGCCGCCAGTTTCAGGTCCCACCCCTGCCGGCGCGACGGGTGGAAGTATTGGCTGACGCGCTTACGCAACGCGCGGGCCTTACCGACGTAGATCACCGAGCCGAACCGGTCGCGCATGAGGTACACCCCCGGCTTGTGCGGGAGCTGGCTCAGCTTGTCTCGGATGCGGTCGTTGATCGGCATGACGCAGAGGGAGAGCTTCGAGTTTCAAGTTTGAAGTTTCAAGCCAACCAAGTTGAAACTTCAAACTTGGTCAACGACGTGGCAGCGTTCGTCGCCGTGGTTCTGCTCGTCGATATTGGCAACACGCACACGCACGCCGCCGTGGCCGACGGCAGCGGCATCGTGGCGGACGCCCGGTTTGCCAGCGAGTCGCTCGCGCTTGGCCAAGCGGAGAAGCCGTTGGCCCGGCTGTTGCGCCGGGCCAAGGCGGAGCGGCTGGCCGGGGCGGTGTTTTGCAGCGTGGTACCCCGGCTCAACACGCCGCTCAAGCGGCTGCTGCGTCGGCATTGGCAATGTGCCGCCTTTCAGCTCACGGCGCGGACGGTGACCGGCATCGGCATCGACTATCCGAAGCCGTCGACGATCGGCGCCGACCGCCTGGCCAACGCCATCGCCGCCCATGAGCGGTTCGGCGCGCCGGTGGTGGTGGTCGATTTCGGCACGGCGGTGACGTTCGACGTCGTCAACGCGTCCGGCAACTACACCGGCGGGATCATTGCGCCGGGCCTGTCGGCGATGACCGATTATCTGCACGAGAAGACCGCGCTGCTGCCGCGTATCAAGATCGCCGAGCCGGGCTCGGTCGTCGGCCGGGACACGCGCGGTGCGATGCTCAGCGGCGCGGTGCACGGTTATCGCGGATTGATCGCCGAGTTGGTGCGGCAACTGAAACGTGAGCTGGGCGCGGCCAAGCTCCCGGTGGTGGCGACGGGTGGCTACGCGACGTTGATGGCGGCCAAGCTGCCGGTCGTTCGGCGCGTCGAGCCGCTGCTTACGTTGGAGGGGCTACGGTTGGCCGGTCGGGCGCGCCGTCCGGCGTGGTGGCGGACTTGAACTCGATCGACTCGGCGATGCGCAGCTTCGGGTTGAGCAGCTTTCGCGCCCGGTTGAACGCCGAGTTTCCCTCCTCCTGTTTCCCCACAGCGTTGAGCATCACGCCGAGGTTGTGCCATCCTTCGCCGAAGTTGGGATCCGCCTCGACCGCCTTGCGGTAGGAGCGGATTTTCTCGTGCGGATTGCCGAGCTTGCCCTGCAGCACGCCGAGGTTGAACCACGCCTTGGCGAACTTGGGCGAGAGCAGCAGCGCCTGCTTGTAGGCGTGAATCGCCTCGACATCCTCCTCCCGCCGGGCCTGTGCCACGCCAAGATTGTACCAGGCATCGGCGTACTTGGGCGCGAGTTTGATGGCCTTGCGGTACGCCTCGATCTCCTCGTCCGGTTGCTCCGCCTGGCCAAGCGCGGCGCCGAGGTTGATCCACGCCTTGGCGTCCGTGGGGTCGATCTCCGTCACGCGCTGGCACACTTCGACCGCCGCCTTGCTGCCGGCCTGCAACGTCTTTGCGGCGTGGGTTCGGTGGTGGCTCTTGAACGACTCGACGTACGCCTGCCCGGCCTCGGCCGCGCGGCCCTCCTTCTCATGGGTCAGGCCGATGTTGAACCAGGCGCGGGCGTCGTCGGTGGTCAGGCGGGCGGTGTTGCGGTAGGCGGCAAAGGCGTTTTGCTGCTGCAGGTTGATCGGCCCGTCCGGCGTGGCGTTGGGGTCGCTGTACGAGTTGGGCAGCGAGTCGCGGAGTTGCAGCGAGATGGCGTCCGTCTCGAGGCCAAGCGCCTGCCGGAACGCAGCAATGGCCTCAACGCGCTGCCCGCTCAGCCACAGCTCCACGCTGCGCTCATGCAGCTCGGCTGCCTTGGCCTGTTTTGGGTTCTCCGCCACAGACCGTGGCTAAGGAAAAGCGCGACGGCCCGCAAGGTTTTTCGACGCGGGATTGACCTTGGCCAAGCGCTGCCCGACGCTCCTCGGCGACATGGCAGCCAATGCTGAATTGAAAGTGAACGAGGGCGATACGGCACCGGGCTTCACCGCGCCCACGAGTGGCGGCGGCGAGGTTTCGCTGAGCCAGTTTCGCGGCCAATCGGTCGTGCTCTATTTTTACCCGAAAGACAACACGCCCGGCTGCAACAAGGAGGCGTGCGGCTTCCGCGACGCGCACGAGGCGATCACCGCGAAAAACGCCGTCGTGATCGGCGTCAGCGCAGACTCGGCGGCCCGGCACGACAAGTTCATCGAAAAGTTCGGCCTACCGTTCACGCTGATCGCCGACGAGGACAAGTCGGTCTGCGAGGCGTACGGCGTGTGGGGCGACAAGTCGTTCATGGGCCGAACCTTCCTCGGGATCAAACGGATGACCTTCCTTATCGACGCCGGCGGAGTCGTCAAAAAAATCTGGCCCAAGGTCAAGGCCGCCACCCACGCCGCCGAGGTGCTCGCGGCGCTGGATGAGTGAGCCGGATGAATGGGGAGCGCACGCGGCCCGCGTGCGCGATTTTGGCGGCCCGCCAAAATCAGTAACGACGACAAAACCAACTCCCGCCCGGCGAGCCATCGGCCGCTACACGCGAGTCGCATGCGCTCCCCAAATCAATCCGCTTGGCCAAGCGGTGCACGTCTCAGGCGCGGGTGATTTTTTCCAGTGTGCGGAGGCGTTGGTTGATCTCGGTGCGCGTGGTCTTGGTCGTGCGGTTCAAACCAAAACCTTCGCAGCAAAACGAGGCGACAACACTGCCGTAAAGGATCGCCTTGCGGATGTTCGCATCGATCGAGCCACCGGTCTTCGCGAGGTAACCCACCATCGCACCGACGAACGAATCCCCGGCACCGGTCGGGTCCTCGACCTCGGCCAACGGGAACGCCGGCGCGACGAATAGCCCTTTTTTCAACGAGAGGATCGAGCCGTGTTCGCCCTTTTTCACGATCACGTATCGCGGGCCGAGCTTGTGCAGCTTCGGCAGGGCGGAGACGACATTGTTGTCGCCGGTCAACTGTTGCGCCTCACTGTCGTTGAGCACCAGCATATCGACGCGCCTGAGCAGGCTGCGCAGGTCGTTCATGGCGACGTTCATCCACAGATCCATCGTGTCGGCCACGATGAACTTCGGCTTGTCGAGCTGCTCGATGATCGCCTCCTGCGCGCCGGGCGGGTTGTTGGCGAGCAGGACATATTTCGCCTTGCGATGGGCGGCCGGCAGCACCGGCGAGTAGCCCTCTACCACGCCCAGCTCCGTGCTGAGCGTGCGGCGGTTGTTCATGTTCACCTCATACTCGCCGGCCCAGTGGAACGTCTTTCCTTCGCGCACCTTCAATCCCTTAAGGTTCACCTTGTGGCGCTCGAGCAGAGAGATGTATTTGCGCGGGAAGTCGGTGCCGACCACGCCGATCAATTTCGGCGCGGCGAAGAAACTGGCCGCCACGGCGGCGTGGCTTCCGGAACCGCCGAGCAGGCGCGGGTTCTTTTTTTTAGGCGTGGCGATGGAGTCCAGCGCGGTCGATCCGAAAACAAGCAGGCTCATTTTTTGGTTTGAGTTGAACGGGAAATAGCCCCGCTAACGGGGGGCGCAGAGTAGGCGTTCCTTGAATTGGCGACAAGCACCGGTGACATCCGGCGCTCTCAATATCGCCGACACGACACACACCCGCTGCGCCCCGGCGGCGAGCACGTCGTCGAGCGTCTCGAGGGTGATCCCGCCGATCGCAAACCAAGGCCGGTCGATGTTCGCGGCGGCCCAGCGGACGTAGTCGAGCGTCACGGCCGGGCGGCCCGGCTTGGTGGGCGTGGCGAACACCGGGCCGATCGCCACGTAATCCGCCCCGGCCTCGCAGGCACGCCTGGCCTGCTCCGGCGCATGGGTGCTCAGGCCAAGCTCAAGCGTCGAGCCGCCTGGCTTCACCTCGTCGACGTGCCGGTGGCCGGCGTCGAAAAAATCTTCCTGCCCAAGGTGCGCCGCGGGGGCGACGACCTCGGCGGCGATCTCGGGATGATCGTTGATCACCAACCGCACCCCGGCGTCGGCCGTGACCGGAATCAGGCGCTTGGCCAAGCGCAACACCTCCCCGCTGGCCCAGTCCTTCGCCCGGAGTTGCACGAGATCCGCCCCACCGTCGCAGAGTTGCCGGCACAGTTCGACCGGGTCGCGCCCGTCGAAATAGGCCGAGTCCACAAAGCCGTAGAGCAGACAGTGATCGAGTGGTTTCATTGCAGCCAAGCGCGGTCGCAGCCTGCCAGCCCCTTGGCCAAGCGGCAAGGCAACCGGCATTTCGGAGTTGCGGCGGAGGTGCGCTTGGCTTAAAGCATCGGGCCGGTCGGAGCGTGGCGCAGTTTGGTAGCGCGCCAGTTTTGGGAACTGGAAGTCGCAGGTTCGAATCCTGTCGCTCCGACCATTTTCTTTTTCTCTTCAATCAACCAAAAGTCGCCTAAATCTCTGTTTTTTTACTAAAACAGAACAATATGGCTGTTTTTTAGCGATTTCCACTGGTTAACAGTTATGAGCATTGACTTACTCTACGACATTGAGCAAATAATCAACCCGTCCAGACTAACGAAAGCACTGGACCAGTTTGGGTAACTCGATCAACTTCATCACCTCTCTGAGGAATACTAGAGTAGTTCTACATTACCCAAACAAGTCGAATCTTG
>NYYJ01000091.1 GCA_002686755.1 Verrucomicrobiales bacterium | reverse complement strand
AAACAGGGAAAAACGGCTGAAATTGAGCTGCCGGGAGTCTACCTCCGTCTCGGCGAAATCGGTGTTCACCGACAGGCTGGTGGACAGGTTCGGCGCGAGTTTGTAGCTGATGTCGCCGCCGAAATCGCCGAGCGTGCTGCCGTCGCCCGAGTCGTGATCGTGCCGGTACTTGCCTATGCCGTACGGCAGGAACTCCCATTTCGAGACCTGCCGGAGACCGATGAGACCGCGGATTTCGCCGGCGTCGGACACGCTCGAGGTCCACAATTGGCGCGGCGGATTGTGCCAGCGGCCGGTCTCGTTTTTTCGGCGGATGTTGCGGGAGATGTTCAGCCCCCACGTGGTGTTGTCCGGGTCGAAGGAGATCGAGTTAAACGGGATGGCGATCTCGCTGAACCACCCTTCGCCGGTAACACGGCTTTTGCATTCCCAGATCGCGTCCCAACTGCCGCCGGTGAACGAGTTGTTGACGATCAGTCCGTCCCAGCGGCAGCCATTCGGGTTGGTGGCGAACGCGTAGCCGTTGCGGTAGTCGAGGAACGAGTCGATCGCGATGTAAATGTGATCATCCTCGAACGGGTAATCGTCGCGAGTCATGACCCGGCCGATGATTGCTTCCGGTTCCGATTCGAAACACCAGACACCGAGGTACAGTGCCTTGTCATCGTACAGCACGCGAAACTCGGTGCGCTCGGTGATCGGTTCGCCCTCGGCGGGATCCTGCTGCCGGAAATCGCCCGCGACCGGCGCGCGCTGCCAGGCCGCCTCATCGAGCACGCCGTCGATCACCGGCGACTGTTCCACGCGCAGCGCAGTGATGGATGGGCGCGGCTTAGCCTCCGTCTTGGCCGGTTTATCGGCGGCCAAGGCGAAGCCCACGAAGCCGACCAGAGCGGCTCCAAGGTAAAACAGTTTTCTCATCCAGGGTGGCTTGAATCGGCTGCGGCATCCCAGCCGCGCCAAGGGACGCGCGAGACTGCCGTTGCATTCAGGAAAAACAAGCACAACCTGTCCGCACCGCGCTTGGCCAAGCGCTTGGCCGGAGGGGGAAAACGCGAATGAACACGAAGCAACGCACATTCAGATAGCATCGTTTGGTTTGTGGGTTATGGCTTTTGAGATCCTTCTCCCCTGCGGGGGAGAAGGTGGCCGAAGGCCGGATGAGGGGGCAGCCAAGCGCTGCGATTATTGGCGTTGATTCGCGTTAATTCGCGGTTGAAACACCGGTCACGAGAACCGCTTGGCCACCGGAATGCGGCGGCCGACGCCGAAGGCCTTGCTTGTCACCTTGATGCCGGGGGCGGCCTGGCGGCGCTTGTACTCGTTGAGGTTGATCAGCCGGATGATCCGCTCAACCGTCGCCGCGTCGTGGCCGGAGGCGACGATCGCCTCCGAGTCGCTGCCGTCGACGATGTATGCCTCGAGAATGGCGTCGAGCACGTCGTACGGCGGGAGCGAGTCCTGGTCGAGCTGGTCGGGCCGCAGTTCCGCGGAGGGCGGCTTGGTGATCGTCGACTCCGGGATAATTTCGCGATCGCGGTTCATCCACCGGGCCAAGCTGTAAACGCGCAACTTGGGTAGGTCGCTGATCACGGCGAGGCCGCCGCACATGTCACCGTACAACGTGCAGTAGCCGACCGCCAGTTCGCTTTTGTTGCCAGTGGTGAGCAGCAGCGAGCCGAACTTGTTGGACATAGACATGAGGATGTTGCCGCGAATCCGAGCCTGCATGTTCTCCTCGGTCGTGTCGTCGTCCAGCCCCTCGAAGAGGCTGCCCAGTTGCGCCTTGAGCGACTCGAACACCGGCTCGATCGGCACGACGTCGTGCCGGATACCGAGCGCCCCGGCCAACGCCTCGGCGTCGTCGAGGCTGCCCTGCGACGAGTATTGCGACGGCATGGCGACTCCCCGGACGTTCTCCGGGCCAAGCGCGTCGACGGCGACCGCGGCCGTGACCGCCGAGTCGATCCCGCCGCTCAACCCGATGACCGCCGACGCGAAGCCGCACTTGTGCAGGTAGTCGCGCACACCGAGCGAGAGTGCCCGGAAAATCTTTTCGTCATCGTCCGACGTGTCGCCCAATTTCGGCTCGATGGTCTCCGTGTCGATGAGCAGCAGGTCCTCCGCGAACATCGCACCGCTGGCGCCGAGCACGCCGTGGCCGTTGTAGAATTGGCTGCCGCCGTCGAATACCAACTCGTCGTTCCCGCCGACGAGGTTGCAGTACACCAGCGGGCAGCCGCACTTGGCCGAGAGCTGCGAGAGCAACACGTGCCGGCTGTGCTCCTTGCCGAGGCACCACGGCGAGGCGGAGAGGTTGAGCAGCAGTTCCGCGCCGTCGGCCGCCAGTTTCTCGGCGGGACGGCGATCGTAGCGGCGGTCGTTCAGGAACACCTCGTCGTTCCAGATGTCCTCGCAAATGGTGATGCCCACTTTTGTGCCGTGAATCTCCACCGGCGTGTTGTCGGTCGCCGGCTCGAAATAGCGATCCTCGTCGAACACGTCGTAGGTCGGCAGCAGCGTCTTGTGGCGGACGGCGGTCACTTGGCCGTTGTGCAGCACGGCGGCGGCATTGCGGGCCGGTCGGCCGGAGTCGGTTTCGTTGGCGGCGGCAAAGCCGACCACGGCGACGGCCCTGCCGCCGCGCTTGGCCAAGGCATCGAGCGCCTCCCGGTTTCGCCGGAGGAACGCCGGCTTGGCCAGCAGGTCGCGCGGCGGGTAGCCGCACAGTGCCAGTTCCGGCAGCACGATCAGCGCCGCGTCGGCCTCGTCGGCACGCCGCCACGCCTCGGCGATCTTGTCGGAGTTCCCGTCGAAATCGCCGACGGTGGCGTTGACCTGTGCGATGGCAATCTTCATTCGCCGCTTGGCCAAGGTTATCGGCGAACTGCCGGTGGCGGAAGGAAGAACCGCCGCGCTTGGCCAAGCGCAAACGCGTGGTTTTGCCTCTTGACCCGCCTTTTGGAGGCGTTACCTTTTCGGCGTGCCAAGGGGCAGCAGTAAAAAAAAGTCAGTGATGGTGGGGTTGGGGATGGATTCCGACGGCCACAAGCGCGTCACCACCGGGGACAATTTTGTCGTCGCCGGGGGAACGCAGGACACGCACGAGCAGATGACGGAAAAAGTCGTCAAGATTAACGAGAAGCTCAGCGAGCGTGGTAAGTGCCTCAACACCGTGGATCGAACCGAGTTCAAGGACATCGCCGAGTCGGTTGGCCTCAAGGAGCAGCCCCCGCCGCCGGATCCGGAGAACAACTGATTTTTCAGGACAACTTGAAACAAAAAAGGCGGCCAAGCGGCCGCCTTTTTTTCTGTTGAAAACCGGAGCTTAACTGACGGCGATCAGCGAGACGCGTTCGTTATGCTCGTTGCGCACGACGCCGTTGGCGCTGGGGTCGAGCGTCGGCTTGCCGTCGATGAGAAATTGGTAGCGATGGTGGCCGTGGTGCAGCTCAATCTGCGTGTTCCACGATCCGTCGAAATGCCGGTTCATGGCGTGTGTGTCGCCGTTCCACTCGTTGAAATCCCCGATCACCGAGACTTCCTGCGCCTCCGGGGCGATGCAGAGGAAGTTGACCGGCTTGGCCATTCCCTTGGCGGAATATCGCCCGTTCCCGTTATGCTGACTGTTTTCCATCCTTGCGAAAATGCCCGGCGGAAGCACCATTCCTGAGGCCTTGGCCGGGCAAAGGCCGTGGAAAAAAGCAAATCCCGGCCACCGGTGCAAGAGAAAAACGAAATAAGGCGGCCCAGCACCGGGCCGCCTTGTCTAATCGTTGGGAGGGGTTCAGGCCGTGCGGCCCTTGAAGGTCAGCTCGGCCACGCCGGACTTGTCCAGTTCGCCGATGCCTTTCTCAATCATCGTGTCGAACTGTCCCTTGGAGGCGGCGGCCATCGGGAGGTTCAGCCCCTCCGCTTGGCCAAGCGCCAGCGCGATGCCGGAGTCCTTCGCCGCGTGCGCGCCGGAGAAGTAACATTCGTGGTCGCGGTCGCGCATGTCCTCACCGTCGGTCTCGAGCACGCGGGAGTTGGCGCCGGTCTGGGAGAAAATCTCCATCACCATGTTCAGGTCGAGGCCAAGCGCATCGGCCAGGCCCAGCCCCTCGGCCAAGCCGGCGGTGTTGATGTTCATCACCATGTTGACCAATGCCTTGACCTGTGCCGCCTTGCCGGCCTCGCCGACGTAGCGCTTGTTGACGGAGAGTTTGCCGAGCAATTCCTCCACCTTGTCGTAGGTGGCCTTGTCACCGCCGAGCATCAAATACAGCGTGCCGTCGCGGGCCTGGGTGATGCTGGAGGCCATGCAGCCCTCGAGCGACTCCGCGCCGGCCGCCTTGGCCAGGCCCTCGACCTCGACATGCATCGCCGGGCTGATCGTGGCGCAGTTGATGAACACGCGCCCCTCGGCGCCGGTGAGCAGGCTGTCGCCCTCGCCGGCGAAGATGGTGCGCATCGAGTCATCGTCGATCACGACGGTGATAATGACATCTGACAGCTCGGTGACCTGCGCCAGTGTCGTGGCGGCGGTGGTACCGAGTTCGGCGGCCAGTTCGGCGGCGGCTTCGCTGCGGATGTCGTACACGGCGGAGACGTCGTATCCGCAATCCTTCAGCCGGCGGGCCATGTTGGCGCCCATGCGGCCGACTCCGACAAATCCTACTTTTTGTGACATGATGCTGTTTTGTTTTGCTGGTTAAAAAGACCGGAAGGCGGCTGGGCCACCCTCAAAAATCGGTGTGCGCGTCAGCATAGGCAAAGCCCCGGGACGGCGCACGCCCTTTTTAAATGCAGACGGCGCTGAGGCGGGAGGAACCTGCGACTGGGTTTCGAACCGGCTTAAACAAAGAACTCCCTCTCCCTCGCGAGGAAGGGGGGGCGGGGTGAGGTTGTACTCAAACTCCCACGGTTCCAGCAAGGTTGATACCTCGCCCCCTCATCCGGCCTTCGGCCACCTTCTCCCCCGGGCGGGGGAGAAGGAAAGGGTGCGCTTGGCCAAGCGGGCTCAGCGCACTTGGGTGTGGGCGGTTATTGTTGCCAGGGGCGGCGTTGTAGCTGGATGGAGATGTTCACGAAGTATTGCCGCAGCCTTTGCCACGATGACTGCATCACGGCCGAGTTCGCCAGCAGGACATTGAACTGCCCGTCGTGGTGGGGGCAGACGGCCATGACTTCGTTGGGTCGCGCCNCGTCCACTTCCGGGTCGGTGCGGAGCCAGTAGCTGACTGCGTCCTTACTGAACGGGATGATTCGTCTGCCGGCGGCGCCCCTTGGCTTTTTGCTGAGGAACAAGTTGGCCTGAACCAAGGTTGGGCGTGAGTCACTCGGGCAGCGCAACACCTTCGGGTTCGACAGTTCATTCGACAAGGCCTGGAAATGCAGCCACGCGTTGGCGTCGAAGATCGGCCGGCCGTTGCTGTCCAGCACGGCATTGGTGTTGGAGCGCTTGGCGAACTCGGCCGAGCCGCCTTCCGCCTGCGGCACCTGCCATGGGAATCGATCCTGATTGTCCGTCGCGTAGATGCGCGTGGCGATCCCGATCTGTTTCAGGTTGTTNACGCAGGAGATGCGCTGCGCCTTGGCCTTCGCCTTGGCCAGGGCGGGGAGGAGCATCCCGGCACCGACTGCCACCGGCACGACGCCGGCCTGCATGGCCACCGAGTTGAAAAGCCCGCTGGTGGAGTGGTTTTCAACGACGAATCCGTCCGNCTCCACCCGAACCAAGCCAAGCATTTGCATGTTGTACGCTGTCTTCAAGTCGATCTCCGGGAAGCCGGGCGGCAGCGGCTGCGCCGCCATGGCGGCCTCGACGATCGGCGCGACGGTCTTGCCGATCTGCTCGCTGGCGAAGAAGAAATGATTGCCCTTCAGGTCGAGCCCCTTGGCCAAGCGCTGAAACTCGTCGGTGCCGGTCAGGCCGGATTCGTCGCCGTTGTGCGCGGCGACCATCCGCTTGGCCAAGTCCTCCGTGTTGGCCACCACGAGGTAGTCGCCCAACCGGAAGATCGCCGGGGCGAGCGGAATCGGCAAAGGCGCCGGCTCGGTGATGACGCGCATCTCGATGCCGGAGACGGTTTTGGTCTCGAGCGGCGCGCCGGCCGAATCGAGCGCCTCGAACAGCATGTTGGCGATCGTGTCGCCGTTCAACTTGGCCACCAGCCCGAAGCCGGGCATCGGGATCGCGCCGCCGACCTGCGGGGGCAGGGGGAGTTGTTGCGACTCGTCGAGCGTGACGAACAGGCCGACCTCGTTGCCAAACGAGCCGACGAGGTCGCGAAGCTGGATCGAGGCGTCGGCCATCTGCATAGCCATGTCGAACTGCTGCTGCATCGCCTCGTCGCCGGCGGCCTTGACCAGCTCCGGCAGCCACTCCATCAGCGCCTTGGCGTTGATCTCGTGCGACAGGGCCANCGCGGTGTTGTCCGGNAGCATNTTGATCATGCCGATCTCGTGCGGCTCNGAGCCNAAGAGCGACCACAGTTTGCCGNNGGNCTTGTCGGGGTAATGATGGATCACCATCTTGTTGCGGTGCAGTCCTTTTTCGAACTCAAAACTACTCATTCCGACACCGCTGATCTCGTTGATGCCGAGTTGGTCGTAGAACGCTTTGCCCACTTTGGTGCCGGCGTCGATCATCGCCTCTTCCTGCGGGCCGGGGCGGAAGCCGGCAATGCCCGAGTTGGCGGTTTCCTTGGCAAAGTTTGTGAGGGCATCGGTGTATTTCTCCACCGTCTCGATAACATCCTCGGTACTGTAATAGAGATAGAGACTTCCATTGGGGTCGAGTTTGGCTGACACCTCCGCGAAACTGTTCGGCACTGCCGAAGATTCGGCCGCCGTGGAACTACTGCTGTCGCTGGGGCTGCCGCCGCAACCGGCCAGGGCCAACCCAGTCGCGGCGGTGATCGTTGTCACTATCGTTTGTTTCGTCTTCATAAAATAGTTCCTTTCAGTTTTGGGTGATCGTTTATTGTTTCATGAAAATCCCATTGCGCTTGAACCACGGCTCGCCGTTGAGGTACCCCGTGTCGCTGAATTCAAACTTCTCTTTGCTGCAACGCTCGGAGCCGGTGAAGGTCATGATCGAGGTGCCCTGCACCGGGTTGTCCATCACCACTCTTCCAGTCCACTTGAGGCTGTCCTCGCCAGTCACCTTTCCGACGCCCACCGAGTTCAGTTGGTTGTTGAACATGCCGTGGGAGACGAATCGCTCGCGATCCGAGCTGAGATGATAAACATTCTGTATGTGGTCGAATCCTCCGTCCGGCTTGGGGATGCTCCCCTCGAAGTAGTAATATTTTCCATCGACGAA
>NYYJ01000090.1 GCA_002686755.1 Verrucomicrobiales bacterium | reverse complement strand
ACCGGGTCGAGGAAGGTCCAGCCGTCAAACTCGACGACATCGTCGCCCCCGGCGGTTGGCCCGTGGTCATCCGCTTGGTTTGCGGCCCAGCCCTCGGGTGCCGTGGCGGTCCAGTCTGTGCCGTCGCCGCCGGACTCGCTGTCAGAGACAAACGGACCCAGCTCGAGGCTGTCAAAGTTCTCGGCGAAAACCAGGGTCGAGCCCGGCTTGAGCAGCACGGCCAAGCGCGCTGGATTGCTGGTGGCCGAGCCCGCGGAGTTGCTGACCTCCACGGTGTAGGAACCGGCGTCCGCTTCCGACACGTTGCTCAACTCAAGCACTGGCCCCTCGGCCCCGGCGATCTCCATGTCACCCTTGAACCACTTGTAAAAAATCGGCTCATCGCCGTTGGCCTCGACCTTGAAGCTGATTCCATCGCCCTCGGTCGCCTCGACGCTGGTCAACTGTGTGACGATCCCCGCAGGGGCTTTGCCGACAGTGACCTTGATATTGTCGATGGCCCACCACCAGTTGTTGTGCCCCTGGTGGTCCCACGTGATCACCGCTGTATTCGCCCCGTCCGGATTGCCAAGTGGCAGGGTTACAGTCTCGTTGTAGGCGGTTGGCGTATCCGGGGTCAGCGTCAGCAGCGTGATCGGGTCGCCGCCGTCGAAAGAGACTGACACGGTGCCGTTCTGCGGCTCCTGCCTCCAACTCGAGTCATAAACAAGAATCGCTGTGCCTGCGGCCACGCCATCAAGGCTGAAGGCCGGGGTGGAGAGCGAGGCGTTGAACTTGGCGTCAGCCAAGTCGTCGTACTCATCCGAGTCGCCCACCGCGATCACGCCGGTGCCCTTGGTGAACTCAGCACGATCCTGGCCTGCAGTTGCATTCCAGGAAACCGGATCCAAAAATGTCCAGCCATCAAACTCCTTAACCGCATCTCCATCGCCCGTCGGACCGTGGTCATCAGCCCTGGTCATTACCCACCCTGTCGGCGTATCGGCGGTCCAGTCGGTGCCGTCGCCGTTGTTTTCACTTGAAGACTCGAATGGCCCCAGCTCAAGACTGTCGAAGTTCTCTGCAAAGATCGGCTCAGGCTCGCCGGCAAGAATTAGATTATCCACAGCCCACCACCAGTTGTTGCCCGCATCCAAGTAGGCAAAAGTAAACTTGATTGTCTTGGCTCCAGCCGGATTATTGATCGAAATATTTACCGTCTCATTTGGATTATGATCGTGATAATAGTCCCCAGCTTGTGATTCCCAGCGCAGAATCTCGATAGGATCGCTGTCATCAATCGTTGCCTCAATCGTTGCAGTCTGTACCACCTCAGGACGCCAGCTTGAGTGGAATCGGAGCACAAGAGAATTCTCCATAATTCCCTCAATTGAAATGTCCCCAGTGGTCATGTAGGTGAACTGGTTGCCGCCCTCACGCGCTTGATCATCCCACTCGTCACCATCGGCAATTGCCGCAGCTCCCATGGACTTCTTAAATTCCGAACGCCGCTGGTCCCCAGCTGTCTGAATCCACCACTTTGTATTAGCATAACTCCACCCGGCCCATTCTGTGACGCCGTCGTTTTCCGGGTAGCCTTCCTCGTCATCTATCCCCTGCCAGGCCCAGGTGCCGGGAACTTCCTCGTCGTTGATGACCCAGCCCTCCGGCGGTGTCTTGGTCCAGACCTCTTCACCGGCCAAGCCCTCATCCACATTCGGGCCAAGCACGAGTCCATCAAAATCCTCGCTCCAGATGGTGATGCCCAGGCTGGCCTGGACACCGATAAGCACGTCGGCACTGGTGATTTCCCCGGCCTCGTTGGTTACCTTGACACTGTATTTTCCACCGTCAGCCACGCTCGCTTGGGCAATCCCAAATTCAGCGCTGGTGGCGCCATCGATCGCCACGGCATCCTTGAACCACTGGTAGCTGAGTGGCTCGCCGCCGTCGGCGACCACCGAGAGCGCAAAGGCCTCGCCCTCGCTGACCTCGGTACCGACTGGCTGGGTGACGATAAGCGGCGGAACCGTCCCGGCATTGATAACCAGATTGTCGATGGCCCACCACCAGTCATTGCCGGCCTCGCGCATGCCGAAGGTCAACTGGAGCTTTTGTGCGCCATCCGGATTGTTCAAAGGCAAGATCACAACCTCATTCTGGTTGTGGTCGTGGTAGTTGGGAGAAGCTGTGTCGGACACCCAAGTCAAAATCTCGACTGCCTCAGCCCCGTCGTAGCTGGCCAGGATGTAGCCTTCCTGATGATAGTTGCCGTCAAACTCCGGACGCCAGCTCGAGTGGAAGTTCGCAAATAGAGTCCCAGCCGCGATGCCGGAGACATCAATCTCGGGCGTGGTCATGAAGGTCTTGTACCATCCATTGGCCGCCCCGTCCGCGTGTGCCTTGTCATCCCATTCATCGGGATCGGCCACCGCCACAACATTTCTCGCCAAGCTGAACTGTGAACGCGACTGGTCACCAGCCACCTGCACCCACCAGCTGTAGTCAGCAAAACTCCAACCGGCCCACTCAGAGACCCCATCATTGTCCGGAAAACCGTCCTCATCGTCATCGGCGATATACCCGACGTGATCCTCGCTATTGCCAGGTACGCCGGAAGCGTCCACCGACCACCCTTCCGGGCCCGTCCGAGTCCACGCAGTCTCAGTATCCACCGCCAACTCATCAACCGGCGGGCCAAGCTCAACACTATCAAAATCCTCAAAGTACACCGGTACCTCAAATTTGCGGGATTGGGTTTGCTCACCTGCAACACTGTCAGTGTAGCTCAAAGCTAATTCATACTTTTGACCTTTAGCCAAAGCTGCTGCACCAGATGCCTTAACCGTGAGAACGCCATCATCACTGGTAACGTCACTGGCGACCGCCTCACCATTAAGAGTCAACGAGATGGAGTCGTTGCTAATGGTCGTATCGCCCGAATTAATGACGGCACTCAATTCCGTGTCGGACTTGGCATACTTGCCTGAAGGGGTCCATTGATCGACAAATGAAGGCACGGGCGGAAGATCTTCCGGCACGCCGGCCGCCGCCGCGCCGCCCAAGGCCAGAATCTGCCCGGAGTTGAGGCTCTCAAACCGAATCTGGACACTGTTGACGAACACCTCCTCCGACTCGTTGTTGTCGTCGGTGAACAGAGTCACGAACAACTCGAAAGCCGTATCGAGCGACCAGCGGCCATCGAGATTGCCTTCCGGCACAGTCACGCTCCCGACCTGTTGTCCGTCGATGTAAATTTTGCCCCACAACTCCTCGATGTTCACGACAATGGCGATGCGATGCCAGGCATCGGGCGTCACATTGCCGTAATCCAAGCCAGAGGTGCCCACAGCATTGGCAGCGCTGACGTAAAACTCAGCATCCGCCGCACCGGCCACCCACTCCGCGGTGACCACGTCAATCAGGCCTCTTTTCTTCCCGGCCGAACCAGCGGGATAATAGAGATCCATGATGGCCGTCCAGTTGTTAATAAGGTCGCCGCCACCATTGGAATCCTCCGGCAACGGTGCTCTCAAGCCCTGCTCGGGAGTCAGCTTCGGAATCTGGATCACGTTGGCCACCTCACCATTGATGGCGGGCAGACCCAACGCCTCGGTGGTGCCAAACTGGACCAAGTCACCGGTATCATCCATATACTCCATGTCAGAACCGGCCGTGGCGGCAAGGTCACCGCCATCAAAGTTCCAGAGACTGACATGGGCGTCCTGCGCCAAAAGGGAGGAGTGAGACAGCAGCGCAAAGAGCACCGCACCGACCAATGTTTTGAACGAGTTCTGTTTTTTCATGTGATGTATTTTGTGTTGGTTATAAAGTAAAAATGAATCAACCCCGCACGCACCTTAACGACGGCGCGAACGGAGCATTAAAATTAGACAATGATAGCAAAATTAGACAATGATAGCAACAACTTGTTGATGGAGTCGGCATCAATATTTGTCCCAATGGGCAAACGGGAAGAAAGTATTAAGCACTAGTAGGTTACATTCGAGTTTTTTTCTCCTTGCATTTTGACCACAAAATCTGGCATTTTTCGCACTTTCCAAGCAGGCACTCGCTATGCTTGGCCTGCCAATAATACTTTCCGCAGACATTCAACGTGCAACGGAATCTGGTCAAAAACGCAGAAAAACTGCCTTCCCGCTTGGCCAAGCGCTTGGGCTGGGGCGTCATGGCGCTTGCGATCGTGGTCGCCGTTCTCTTCGGCTTGGTCCATGGGAAAGGCAGCCAGACCCGACAGGCCAAGCGGGCGACGTTGCAGGCGTTGACGCCCACGCAAGTGCGGACCAACGGCTACACCACCTCCGCCAGTTGCCGCGCCTGCCACCCATCCCAATACGCGAGCTGGCACAACAGCTACCACCGTACGATGACCCAGCTCGCCGGGCCGCACTCGGTCATGGGCCGGTTCGACGGCACCGAGGTTGAGTCCGGCGGACTGCTGTACCGCGTCTACCAGACCAACGGCCAATACTGGGCCACGATGCCCGACCCGGAGATCCTGATGAAGGCAGTCGAGACCGGGCGACGTGTCAACGACCATACCTACCAGATTCGCACCAACGGCGTGCTGTCGATGCTCGACCTGCGGACAGTGCCGCGTGTCGACAAGCGCGTCGTCATGACCACCGGCTCGCACCATTACCAGACGTACTGGGTCGAGGGTAGCGTGCGCAATCCCACGAACCAGATCAACGAGGCGAAGTACGGCAACCTGCTCCAGACCCTGCCTCTCGTTTACCTCCCGAAGGAGCAGCAATGGATCCCGCGAGAGAACGCCTTCATGATGGCACCGTCGAGCAAGCGAATGATCTCGCAGTGGAACCACCACTGCATCAAGTGCCACAGTACCGACGGCAACCCGGGCCTCACCGGCAGCGGCACGTTTGACACGCGCACCGCCGAGCTGGGCATCTCCTGCGAAGCCTGCCACGGCCCCGCCGCCGGGCACGCCGAGCATTACCGCTCTCCGCTCGCCCGGTACGCGGACCAGTTCAGCGACGCCCCGGCCGCCAAGGTCGTCAACCCGGCCAAACTCGATCACCGGCGCTCCAGCCAAGTCTGCGGCCAATGCCACGGGGTTTACATTTACCAAGATGAAAAAGCGGGCAACGAGTTCGCCCGCAGCGGCCCGGCGTACCGGCCCGGCGACGACATTCACGACATCCGCTACTACATCCAGCATCCCGGCCCCGCGCCCACACCGG
Source organism: Verrucomicrobiales bacterium (assembly GCA_002686755.1). GTDB lineage: Bacteria > Verrucomicrobiota > Verrucomicrobiia > Limisphaerales > UBA1096 > UBA1096. Next base: position 12,476 of record NYYJ01000090.1, on the reverse strand, counting down.
TGCGGCAGGAGGAACTGGAGAAAAACCGGAAGTTCTTCCGCGAACGATGGTGGGACGACGGCACGATCCTGGCCGGCGGCCGCGAGTTCACCGCCATGCGCGTGAGCGCCTGCTACACCAAGGGCACGATGTCATGCTTGAGCTGCCACTCGATACACCACAGCGACCCGGTCGACCAGCTCAAGCCGGAGATGCGTGGTAATGCGGCCTGCGTCGAGTGCCACGCCGAGCCGGAGTACACCACCGCGATTGAGCGGCACACCTTCCACAAGCCGGACTCCACCGGCAGCAACTGCCTCAACTGCCACATGCCGCACACGACCTACGCGTTGCTCGGCGCGATTCGCAACCACCAGATTCAGTCCCCATCGGCCAAGCGCAGCATCCGCCACGGCGTACCCAACGCCTGCAACCTGTGCCATCTCGACCAGACGCTGGACTGGACGCAGCAGCAATTGGCCAAGCGCTACGGTCACGAACCACTGCCGCTGAGCGCCGAGCAACGCAGCACCTCCGCCGCGCTGCTGTGGCTGCTCAAGGGTCACGCGGCCCAGCGCGCCATCACCGCCTGGCATGCCGGTTGGCAACCGGCCCGGGAGGTTTCCGGCGGCGACTGGCTCGCGCCGCACCTGGCCCGGCTGCTCGACGACCCGTACGGCGTCGTGCGCCACATCGCCAAGGAGAGCCTCCGGAAACAGCCCGGCTTCGGGGGATTTGAGTTCGACTTCCTCGCCGACGCGCCGGAGCGCGCCCGCTTGGCCAAGCGCGCCATCGCGCAATGGAGTGAACAGCCCGGCAAGGCCAGCGGCGAAACCCTCCTGATCGATTCCGACCGGCGGCTGATGAAGACCGCCATCGAGGCATTGTTGAAGGAACGCGACGACCGACCGTTCACCATCAAGGAGTGAAACGACCGACCATGGCCGCGAACCCAAGAACCAACGGAAAGCCCGCCGCCCGAAACGGCATGCCGGTCGTGGGCATCCGCGTGCCGTCGTGGGCGTCATTCACGCGGCCGATTTTTCGCGGCATCGTCGAGTTCATCCGCAACCACGAGCAGTGGCAGATCCACACGCTGGTCGACTCCACCAACGAGATGGCCCCGGTCGTGATCGACGAGCAATGGCGCGGCGACGGGCTGATCCTGTTTCGCCACTCGGCGGAGGAGGCCAAGGCGTTCAAGCGGCGTAACATCCCGGTCGTGAACCTCAGCGCCGAATGCTGCGGGCGTGGCTTCCCGTCGGTCATCCCGAACAACGCGGAGATCGGCCGGATGGCCGCACAACACCTGCTCACGCTGGGACTGAAACATTTCTCCTACTGGGGCGACCCGTCGCGCACCTACTCGCGCGAGCGCGGCAGCGCGTTCGAGCGCCGGATCGCCGAGGCCGGTTTTTCCTGCACCAACGTGCAGTTTGAGCCGGACCGCTTCCCGTGGGAGGGGCGGTGGGTGAACATGCACGAACACATCGCCGCCGAGCTGCGCCGCCTGCCCAAGCCGGTCGGCATCTTCGCCAAGGACGACATGCTCGGCAGCAACATCATCCGCAACTGCAACGAGCTGGACATCGCCGTGCCGGGCGAGGTCGCGGTGATCGGCACCAACGCCGACGAGGTGTTCTGCCAGATCTGCNCCCCGCCCCTCTCCAGCGTGGCCTACCCGGGCGAGCGCGTCGGCTACCAGGCAGCCTGCCTGCTCTCCACGATGATGCGCAGCGCCCGGGTCGCCGACGACCACGTGGTGCCGATCCCCATCCACGAGCTCGTCGCCCGCGAGTCGACCAACACGCTCGCCGTCGACGATCCCGTCGTGGCCGAGGCGGTGCATTTCATCCGGAGCCGCGCGCCGTCCTACCCAGTCCACGTCTCCGAGGTCGTTGAGCGCAGCCGCCTGTCCCACTCCGGATTCAACAAGAATTTCCTCAAGCAGATGGGCCACACGCCGAAGGAGGAGATCAAGCGCGTCCGCCTCGCCCGCCTGCAGGCGCTGCTCAAGAACACCGGCAACAAGATCGGCCAGGTCGCCCGCGAGATGCGCTTCGAGAGCCCGGAGGAACTGANCCGCTTCTTCAAGCGCGAAACCGGCTTCGCACCGAAGGATTACCGCAAGCATTACCACCCCGCCCTGAAGTGACGCGGGGCGCTTGGCCAAGCGCTTGGCCTACTCGGCCGACAGCAGGCGCACGCGGCCTGCCGGGCGCTTGTTTCCGGTCGCCGGTTCCTCGTTTTTGGCGAGCCGCCAAAAACCGTACGCGAGCCGCGTGCGCTCCCCATCCGCGGTTGGCCAAGCGCTGCGCGACACCGCTTTGGACGGTGAACCGGTTCCCAATTCCCGGTTTTGAAAAAGCGCCGTCGCCGACTTCGCGTTTATTCGCGGTTCCCCTGTTCTCCCTCGCGCCTTGGGCGGAAGGCCATGGAGGTTTGGAGGGAGAAATGGCAGACGCAGCCGGAGCTGGCCTCGGGGATCAGCACGAGGCCTTGTGCCGGGAGGATGTTGATCCAGCAGCCGGGCCGAGTCGGCGCAAGGGCCTGGAACCGGCCGACCGCCGACTTGCCGAGGTCGAGCACGGTCGGGTTGGCCGCTCGGAAAAACAGGCAGTCGCCCGCGCCGGTGAGGGTGCCGCAACTGTGCCCGGGACGTTTCAGGTTCCAATCCGCCGGCTTGTCCAGCGGGCCAAGCCGTTTGCCGGTGGCCAACTCGTAAATCGCCGGCTCGGCGATCAGCCGGTCGCCAAGGATCACGGGATGATGCACCTGTTCGCCGTGAGTGAACGCGCCGGGCTGGCCCTTGAAATGGCTCGCCGCCCATAACTCGCGACCGGTCTTTGTGTCGAGGCATTGCACGAGATACTCGGTGTCGTTGCCGCTGCCGAGCCGGCTGCCCGCGGCCACGAGCCGGCTGTCGGTCGCGGCGAGAAACAGGATGTTGCGGCTCTGCCCCAGTCGGCCACCGACCGCGCGCAGCCAAAGCCGCCCGCCGGTTTTCGCGTCGAGACAGACGATCCTGAGGCCGGCCTTTCGGAGTTCATCGAGCGTGTGCCGGCCGTTGCCGCCCAACGGCTTGTCGGTCTCGATGAAATACACGCGATCGTCGGAGATGGTGATCGTCGGGTTGAGGATNGTGCCCCCCTCGTAAACCCATTCGCCGCCGCCAGGCCGGCCGCTCTCGAGCGANGCNGANAACAGNTGCGTGCCGGTGACCATGGCCTGATTGTTNTTGTAGTCGGCNNTGATNAGNGCNCGGCTTGGCTGAGTGCGCGACGCGGTCGTGCGCTGCGCCGTGCCNAANANGCGNNCNNCCGNNAGCACTGCGTGCCCCCAATGCCGCCGNTCCCCCGGCACGAACTTTGACACCGGAAACGTCCGTTCCACCTTGCCGCTCTCGAGGNNGANCANCCGCGCCTCGTCCGCCACCGCCACGCACAGCCGNCCGTTGTTCACCGACATGTAGCCGGCATCGTACGGCATCGAGTAACGCTGCGAACCGGGCAGCGGCAGTCGCCACAGNTCNGTGCCNTTGTAGGCGTCGACCGCNATCAGCAAGTTTTCGCCGGGGATAATCANCCGCCCCTCCGCAGCGAGCGGCGCGGGNGCGCGTAAATGCCGATCCACCATCGGGGCCGCGCCGGGACCGCCGANCCATTGCAGCACGAGGTCGCTGTGCACGAGCGNGTCGCCGCTGTTGCTCGTGTTGGCCGGGTTGCCNTACTGGTGAGTCCACTCGCCTGCGCCGGACAGGCCATTGGCCAAGTGGGGTTCGGCATCCGGGGCCAGCCAAACCACGCCGTTGTGTGGCTGCAGCAATCGCTCCAACTCGCGCTTGGCCAAGCGGCCCGGCGGCTGGCCAAGCCAGGCCGACTCGGAAGTGATCAGGTTCGCAAAGTAATCGGTGAACGGCAGCGTGTCCCCCCCGGCGAGATGCACGGTGACACGACTGCCGTACAGCCCGCGCTGGGCCAACCGCTCCCGCGCAGCGGCGACGTGCCCGGCGTCCGCGCTCACGCCGATGATGCTCCACTGCGTCTGCTCCGCCAGCGCGGCGCACAACCGGCCGTCGACCACGTCGGTGACCAGCGCCCAGCCGCGGGCCGTGCGCGCCGCCTTGGCCAAGCGCTTGGCCAAGTCGACCGGCAACCTGGCCGGCTCGGTTTTTTTGACAACCGTTTTCACGACGGCGGCGGTGGTGAAACAATGCAGCGCACCGGTGTCGGTGCTAACCAGCAGCCGACCCGCTGCGAACGCCAGCCCGCGCGCCGCTCCGTCGACCCTGGCCGACCACCGCACCGCGCCGTCCGTCAGCGCTCGCGCCTCGACGAGGCCGTCGCCACCGAGCACAACGCAGTTGGCCAGGGCAATTATCGTGCGCCGGCCCGGGGCGCGGATGGCCCACTGCTCGGTCGCCATCCCGGCCCGCTTGGCGGCGTCGAGCGTCTCGCCGAGCTGGCCCAACTTGCGTTGCAGCCCGGTCCGCTGCCCGGGCGACAGGCCGCTCTTTTTCAACTCCGCCTTCAGCGACTCGATGCGCTGGGCGGCGCGCTGGGCCTCGGCACCCGCGCGGCGGTACGCCAGCCGGTCGATGGCGCGGACGCCGTTTTCATCCAGCAAAAAACTGTGGCGCGGTGAGGCGGCCATCGCGTTTCCCTTGAACGTGGCTAGGCGGCCGGGCGACGCCACCGGGTTCGCGGTCAGCGTGCCATCGTTGCCGGTCCCGGAAAACAACTCTTCCCCAACGAGCACCGCGAACGCACCGCCCGCGCCGCCGAACGACTTGGCCAGGCCGCCGGTTTTGAGGTCGAGCCCGACCGGGTTGCCGCGACCGGTCGGGACGAACAGCATCGTTTGCGACGCCAGCAGATCGCCCTGCGGGGAGACGTTGAGTGTTTGCCGCCAGACCGTCGTGCCGTCAGCCACTCGGAGCGCGGCTGCGTGCACGCCCTGTGACGGGTACAGCCCGGCAGCGGCGTACACGACGCCGGCATCGACAACCAACCCAGTGCGCACCGGCCAGAGCGAAATCATTCGGCCATTGCCGGGGATGCGCCAGTCGCGCGGGCCAAGCCGCTCGCGCCAGGCCAGGCGACCGGTGCCGGCGTCGAGGCAGTAGACGAAGCCGTCGTCGCTCCCGAAAAACAGCTGCCCGTCGGCGAGCACCGGCGCGTAGCGCACCGGGCCGTCAGAGACAAACGACCACCGCGTCTCGCCGGTCCGGGCGTCGAGACAGCGGACGGTGTCGTCCGTGCTGGAGCCAAGCCAGACGCGTGAGGCGTCGGCGATCGCGTGGTTGGCCCAGTCGCCGGTCACGCGCGGCTGGATGCCCTCAAGTTGCTGCCAATAGCTGCGCCGCGCCGGGGTGGTCCACGCCGGGCTGGGTGCCGGCAGGTCGCGCCGCCAGGTCTCAGTCGCGGAGAAGGAAAATGTTTGGCTTGAGAACCCGGTGCGGCCCATCCCGGCGCGGTGGCTTGGCCAAGCGCCGGAGTCGTCCGCCACGGCATACGCGGCCGTGGCCAACGCGAACGGGGTTACAAGACGGATGAAGCTCACGAGCCGCAGCCTACACCGTGGCCGACCGCTTGGCCAAGCGCTTGGCCGGGAAATTTCGTGGGGGAATAATCAGGGCGCGGGAGCATCCGACTCGACGAGCCTGAAGCGGTAGAAGCTGCCCTTCTCGAGGCGTCTCAGGACACTCGGGTGGTTGGGATCGACGGGGTAACCCTGCCGAAGTTGCTGCGCCCGCGAGTCGTCCCGCGACAGGATGAAAATCAGCTCGACCTCGAGGCTGTCGGGATCGACCTCGATGCCCTGCTCCTCGCTGATCCGTTTCGCGATGGCCAGCTTGCTGAGCCGAACGGCGATCTCGACTTTCTTCTGCTCCAGGTCGTCACCAACGGGGAGCACCGGCAGGCGCAACTCCACCGTGCCCAGATCGGTCTGGTCTTCCGGTTGATCCCCAACCGGCACCGGCTTGTTCAGCGTCACGGTCATCATGTCCTGCCACCGGACAAAGTTGGACGTTTCCTGGATCACAACCTCGTGGCCAATAGGCCCCACCGCCACGAGCCGGAAGTAGCCGTCCTCCTCGATCTGGCTGGTCGCAAATCGGAAAAGTGTCGACGGGACAACGGTGAGCCGGGCCGACGCGCTCTCCATCGTGCCGTACGGGTTGGTGGCCACGACGCTGTACAGCCCCTCGTCCTCGGTGCGGAGGGCGCGCAACGTTAGGATGGAGCAGAATCCCTCAAGCGGCGAGTAGTAGGTCAGAATCTCGATGCCCGGTGGCGCGGCGTCGAGCGGCTTGCCATCCTTTCGCCAGGCGAACTCGACCGTGCCGGAGCCCCGCGCGGTGGCCTTGAACTGGATGGTCTGGCCGTACTCGGCCTTGACCGGCTTCGGGTGCAACACGATCTGCGCCGGCTGCGGCTTGGTGATGGTCAGGGTGACCGGAAAACTGCGCGTGAGCCCGAACGCGTTCTCGATGCTCACGAAATAATCACCGGAATCGTCGTGGGCCGCCTGCTCGAACTGCAGCACGGACTGCGTCTGGCCGGCGAGCGGCTGGCCGTCCTTGTGCCATTGGTACTCGAACGGCCCCTGCCCATGCACCTCGGCGATGAGCGCCGCCCGTTGGCCAAGCGGCCGGGTCTGGGTCCGGGGTTGGAAGACGATGCGGGGCGCAGCCTTGTTGGCCTGCTCGATCAGCCCCGGCAGACGGCGGCTGTTCTTGCCGAACATCGGCCAGGAGGAAAGCGCCGGGCCAAGCGCTTGGCCAAGCGCGGCCCCGCCTGGCTTGGTCTTGAAGGCGTACAGCTTGTGATCCTCGGAGCCGACATAGACCCGGCCATCCGGGCCGATCGCCGGCGAGGATATCACCCGACCACTCGTTTGGTACGACCAGACCTTTTCGCCGTTCAACTCCACGGCGTAGATCCGGCGGTCGTTCGACCCGAAGTAAATGACGCCGTCACTGCCCACGGCCGGCGAGGAGGCGATGGCACCCCGCGACTTGTAGCGGCGAACAATCGCGCCATCGACCGGGTTGAGCTGGTACAAGGTGTCGCTCCCTCCCCCGACGATGATCCTCCCGGAGGGGCCAATCGCCGCCGAGGAAATGACGGGGCCGTTCAGGAAGGTTCGCCACTTCAGCCTGCCGGTCCTGCCGTTCAGGCAATAAAAGTAATTGTCCCCGGAACCGACGATGACCGAGTTGTTATGGCCAATCACAGGCGAGGCCGTCACCCCGGCTCCGGTCCGGTAGGCCCAGATTTTTTCCCCGGTGTCGGCATTCAGCGAATAGACGGATCCGTCCTCCGAGCCGAAATAGATGGCCAAGCCCTCGGCAAGTGCCACCGAGGAGGACACCTTGCCACCCGTGGTGAACTTCCACAGCTTGGTGCCGTTGGCCGTGTCGAGGGCGTAGACATTCTTGTCATCCGACCCGACGTACAGGATGCCCAGGTTGCTCAACGCCGGGGAGGAGCGCACCTTGCCGCCGGTCTCGAATTTCCAGACCAGCCCCCCCTTGGCCCCGTCGAGCGCGTAGATCTGGCTGTCCTCCGAGCCGAAATAAACGACGGCGTTGCCGTCTATGGCCGCCGAGGAGGAGATGGCGCCGTGCGTCCGGTATTTCCAGGCCGCCTTGCCGTTGGCCGAATCGACGGCATAGAACGTGTGGTCTTTCGCGCCGAAATAAACCAGACCGTTGCGACCCACGGAGGGCGAGGCCGTGATCTCCCCCTTGCTCCAGACCGTGCGGGAAACCGTGGTGAACGTCCACTCGAGCGGAGCGCTGCAATAACCCGGCAACTGGATCAGAAGCCAGAATGCCAGCGGAAGCGACACGCGCGCCGTTGTTGAACAAATCGTCATGAATCAGGAAAACCGCCGGGACGGTTGCACATCATCGCAGTTGCCATATCGGCACAATGAGTGGATTCTTTAGCAAATTTCGGGCCACGCCCCCTCCAAAGGAGTGTGGATTTTGAATAAATGTTAAAGTTTTTGCAGTTTCTGACGAAATTGAGAACGTCGGCGTGTGTCTGTGCACGAGAACCGCAGTCTTGAAAACCGGGCGACGATGGTCCCGGATCGGAAGTTTCAAATGAAATAATGATGAAGGATTTAGCCAAAACCATTGGCCTTCTGTTGTCATTGCTTTGCGCGCTCCCGTCCACCGGCCACGCCCAGGTGCCGGACGGCATCGACCTGAACGACGGGCTGGTTGGTTACTACCCCTTCAGCGGAACCACCCTCGACCAGAGCGGCAACGGGAACCACCTGACCCCCACAAGGACGGAAGACGTCTTTGGCTTCGACCGCAACGTGCGTCCGTTGAAATCCGCCCGGCTCGTCGATGACAACCTGTCGCTGGAAGACAGCGACAACTTCCTGGCGGGAAACATGGATTTCACCATCTCGATCTGGGCCAGGCTGGATGGCCTTCACAAAAAAGGTTCGCGCAAGATTCTCTTTGCGAGCGACACAGTCAATGGGTTTGAGTTGTCGCTGGACAAATGGAATCAGGGCCGGCCGGTTCCTGAATGCTACATCGGGGGAAGGCTTGTCTTTGGGAATATCCTTGGGAACAACGCCCTGGATATGCCCCTGGATTACTGGCATCACGTCATCCTGATCCGGGAAAACGACGAGGTGTCGCTGCTGCTCAACAACCAGCCCGTCGCCGGGAGGAAGACTACCCTGCCGATCAACGGCAAAGGCATCTTCTTTGGCGGCAGGGAGAAAATCCGGGAGGGGGAACAAAATCCCAATTCATGGACGGGAGGGCTGGATGACATCCGCATTTACCGGCGCGCGTTAAGTGGCGCCGAACTGTCCGCCCTGCATGAACTGGAAAAGCCAGAGGACGCGGACGGGGACGCCCTGACCAACTGGGATGAGGTGTTCATCCACCGGACCAACATGGAGCGGGTTGACACAGATGGTGACTCGCTCAGCGACGGCATGGAGTTGAACGTCCTGAAAACGGATCCTCTGAACAAGGACAGCGATGGCAACACGGTCGATGACGGCGACGAGGATTCTGACGGCGACGGGTTGTCGAACGCGGTTGAACTCAATTTGCTCGGCACCGGCCCTTTGGTCGGGGACACCGATGGGGACGGCCTGAGTGACGGCAACGAAGTCAACGTCCACAAAACCGACCCCCTTCTGACCGACTCCGATACGGACGGACTCGATGACACCGCCGAGATCGACGTCCACAAAACGGATCCCAACGCCGCCGATACGGACGGGGATGGCCTTGACGACGGCGCTGAGATCAGCACGCACCAAACCGATCCCCTGTCGATCGACACGGATCTTGACGGGTTGAATGACCGGAATGAGGTCGATCTAAAGACCAACCCTTTCAAGCCCGACACGGATCTTGACGGGTTGAAGGATGGCGATGAAGTGTTCGTGCTGGGCACCAACCCGTTGAATCACGATTCCGACAGGGATGGGATCATGGACGGCGACGAGGACACCGACTCCGACGGGTTGAGCGACGCAGATGAACGCAACACTCACCAGACCAACCCCGAGGCGCGAGACAGTGATCTGGATCAACTAAGTGATGGAGTCGAAGTGGACGTTGTGGGAACCGACCCGCTGGACAACGATTCTGATGGAGACGGAATCGTTGATGGCGACGAGGACACCGACGGCGATGGCCTGTCGGATGCCGATGAACTGAACATCCACAACACCGGCCACGACAACATCGACTCCGACAACGACGGGTTAACCGATGAGGAGGAAGTTAATGCATATACAACTAACCCTCTTTCAGGGGATACCGACAAGGACGGAGTCAACGATGCCGACGAGTTGACCGTTACCGAAACCAACCCGGTTGAACAGGACTCGGATGGAAACGGCATCATAGACGGTGACGAGGATTCCGACGCTGATGGACTGTCTGATGCGCAGGAACTTAACACCCATCAGACTCATCCCCGGGTGGGAGACACCGACTCGGATGGCCTTGATGACGGCGACGAAATCAACATCCACCAAACCAACCCCACCGTGGCCGACACCGACGAGGACGGACTGAATGATCCCGATGAAGTGCGGATCATCGGCACGAATCCGGTCAAGAAAGACACGGACGGGGATGGCACGATCGACGGGGACGAGGACTCCGATTCGGACGGGTTAACGGATGCGGAGGAACTGAACAAGCACAACACCAATCCCACAGTCGCGGACATCGACCAGGACAGCTTGACTGACGGGGAAGAGATCAACTTCCACAAGACCAACCCCACAAAAAGCGACACCGACGGGGATGGACTGCTCGACGGGGTTGAGGTGACCCTGCTGGGGACAGATCCAACTCTCCCGGACACGGACGGGGATGGCACGATCGACGGGGATGAGGACTCCGATTCGGACGGCCTGACGGATGCGGGCGAACTGTACACCCACCACACCAATGTCCATGTGTTCGACAGCGACCTGGACGGATTGGGCGACGGCGACGAGCTGACAATCCACAAGACGGATCCCAAAAGGGCGGACTCCGACAACGACACCCTCAACGACGGATTTGAGATCAACGTGCTCAAGAGCGATCCGTTAACGGCGGACAGTGACGGGGACGGCCTTGATGATGATGCCGAGGTATGGACGCATGGCACCAACCCAATTGCAGCAGACACCGACGGGGATGGGCTGGATGACAGCGAAGAATTAAACCACAAAACCAACCCCTCCCTAGCGGACTCAGACAAGGATGGATTAAGTGACCCTGATGAGATCGACATATTCAAGACCGACCCATTGGACAGGGACTCGGATGGCGACGGTATCGATGACGGGAATGAGGATTCCGACTCCGACGGCCTGAGTAACATTGAGGAAATCGACACCCACAACACGAACCCGATGGAGGCCGATACTGACGGAGATGGATTGAGCGATTCGGATGAGTTGAACATTCTTGGCACACGCGCGCTGTTCGAAGACTCCGACGGGGATGGTATCATCGATGGCGATGAAGACTCGGACTCCGACGGGTTGTCGGATGCGAATGAACTCAACATCCACCACACCGACCCCAAGGTGGCGGACACGGACAAGGACGGATTAAGTGATGGTGAGGAAATCAATATCGGCACCAATCCGAATGGGGTGGATGTCGATGGGGACGGCCTGAGTGACGGCGAAGAAATCGCCCTCAAAACCAATCCCCTAATGGCTGACAGCGACGAGGACGGCCTAGGGGACTGGGTCGAAGTCAACATATTGGACACCAACCCCCTAAGCGGCGATACAAACGGGGACGGCATCAGTGATGGCGATGAGGATTTGGATTTTGATGGCCTGTCCAATCATAGTGAAGTGCACACGATAAAGACCGATCCTCGAATTGCCGACTCGGATGAAGACTGGTTGAGTGACGGCATGGAAGTGAACGTGCTGAAAACGGATCCGTTAAACGCGGATACAGATCAGGATGGGATAATCGACGGTAACGAGGATTTCGACGACGACGGTCTCAGCAACGCGGATGAACTCAATCTCTTCGGCACCAGCCCGGTGATTGGTGACACGGACGGTGATGGCTCATCCGACGGAGTCGAGGTAAACACGTTAAAGACCAGCCCCTTCCTACCGGATACCGATCAGGACGGGCTCGTTGACACCGATGAGTTTGAGCATCACAAGACCGACCCAAACTCGCCCGATTCAGATCAGGACGGCCTGAACGACGGCGATGAAATCAACGTTTACAAGACAAATCCAATGGCGGTGGACACCGACCAGGACGGCTTAAACGACAACGATGAGGTGAGATACGGCACCAACCCGTTGCAAATGGATTCCAACGGGAACGGTGTCGACGACGGGGACGAGGACTCGGACTCGGATGGCCTGAATGATCGCGATGAAATCAACCTCCACAACACCAGCCCAGTGGAGTCGGATACCGACCAGGACAAAATAAACGACGGGGACGAAGTGAGATACAACACCGACCCGCTTAAACCTGATACTGATGGAAACGGTACTGCCGATGGGGATGAAGACTCCGATTCCGACGGGTTATCGGACCATGTCGAAATCAACATTCACGGTACAGATCCCAAAACAGCCGACACCGACGGGGATCAGCTGCGTGATCGCCCCGGTGAGCGGCCCGTCGTTCTCGTTGACGGTGAGGTCGGTCGCGGCTGCGTCGTTGAAGTCCCAGTACCCGGCGAGACCCGTCGTGGCCGGGTCGGGCGATGTCGTCATCGCCGCCTTGATCTCATCCGCGGTACGCGCGATGTTCCACACGCGCGCCTCGTCGATCAGCCCTCCGAAGGACCGCTGCGAGGTGAACGTCTCGTCCGTGCCGACGATGAACGCGAGCGTCGTGTCCGCCACGGGAAATGCGAATCCGGGAGCCGATCCCGCGAGCTCCCCGTCCACGTATATCGCGGCCTCGGCGCCGTCCCATACCCCCGCGACGTGATGCCACACGCCATCAT
>NYYJ01000089.1 GCA_002686755.1 Verrucomicrobiales bacterium | reverse complement strand
AAAGGAAGTTTTATTGACTCACTTTTTAGTAAATAAAAACTCATTGAGTTTTCACGATGATTATTTGAGCAGCTTATTTCAGCGCATAAATTCACCTAAATCATTGCTGATGAATTTTCTCACCTTTTCGTCGCTCTAAATCTTTCAGAATAAAGGGTGTAAAAAGAAATAGCGGGTGCTCAAGATTGAAGAAATCTTCAAAGCACCCGATGAATTTTCGGAGATACAATGTTGGATTGTGTAGAATCCCGCAGCCTGGCTTGTATCAGACCCGTTGCGGGCTGTCACAAAAAGCAGCATCGCTCATGCCACTTGCCCCTTGGGCCAAATCATTGAAAATGAATCGCTTGGCCAAGCGCGGCGTGCGTGACCCGCACCCGAATTGCGTGAAATGGGCCGGTTCACGTCCGCTTGGCCAGGCGCGAATTGACGCCCGCACATCGCCTGTGCCAGCCTCTCGGCGCTTGGCCACCGATCGCGCCTGGCCAAGTTTCCCGCCATGAATGAAGCCCTTTTGCACGTTGGCAATCTGCCGTACAGCATCGAGCGCGACGACCTCGAGGCGATGTTTCTCAACGCCGGCACAGTCGTATCCGCCTCGCTGATGACCTACAAGTTCGACCGCCGCTCGAGGGGGTACGGCTTTGTGGAGATGGCCTCGCCGGAGGAGGCGCGCAAGGCGGTCGAGATGTACAACGGCCGCGAGATTCGCGAACGCAAACTGGTCGTCAACCTTGCCCGGCCTCGCACGGCCTCTTTCGTGAAACGGACAGCCGGCTGAACGGCTCTACCCCTCCCCGCGGTGTACCTTGTGCGGGGCGGCCTGCGCCGTGCACATCATCAAGATTTCATCGATGCAAACGTGCGGCGGCCGGTTGGCTGCCCAGACGATTGCCTCGGCGACATCCCCAGCCGTGAGCGGCTCAACCCCGGCGTACACGGCGTCGGCCTTTTCCTTGTCGCCCTTGAGGCGCACCATCGAGAACTCGGTCTCAGCCATGCCGGGGTCGATCGTGCCGACGCGAAGGCCGGTGCCGTTGAGTTCCAGCCGCAGCGCCTTGGTGATGCTCCGCTCCGCCGCCTTGCTGGCGCAGTAGGCCGAGCCGCCCTCGTACGCCACGCGGCCGGCGATCGAGCCGATGTTCAAAATGATGCCTCCCGGGTGCGGCTTCATCAGGGGCAACACCGCGCGGCTCACGCGCAGGATGCCCAGTGCGTTGGACTGAAACATCGCCTCCCAGTCTGCGTCCCGCCCGTCCTCGACGCGTTCCACCCCGTGGGCGCCGCCGGCGTTGTTGATGAGCAAATCCACCCTCCCGGCGGTGGCCTTGGCCCAGTCGGCGAATGCGTTGACGCTCGCCGTGTCGGCAACGTCCAACTTGTGTACATGCGCCGAGGCCGCGCCGCGCGCTTGGCAATCGGCGGCGACCTGGGCGAGCCGATCCTCCCGGCGCGCGCCCAGCAACAGGTTCGCGCCCAGGTCGGCGAGTTGCCGGGCCGTCTCCGCGCCGAACCCGCTCGAGGCACCGGTCACCAGCGCCCATTTGTCCTTCAGTCGGTTGCTCACGGCCGAAGACTTAACCGGAGCCGCCCCGCTTGGCCAAGCGCAAACAAGGGTTGCCGCCGGGGGCGTTCCTGCCCCACACTGGCGGCCCATGTCGGTGGATCGGCACAAGGTCAACGATTGGTGGTTCTCGCTGGACTCGATCCAGCGATCGTTCCTGCTGTCGCTGCTGATCCATCTGGCCGCCGCGCTTGGCTACCTGCTGGGCGTCTTTCCAAAGGTCGAGAAATTGATGGCCGCCGTCGTACCGGAACTCATCGACCTCGAGGCGCTCGAGCAGCAGCAGCGCGAACGGCAACGCTCCGTGATTTTTCTCGAGGTGCCCGCCAGCATGGCCAGCGAGGAGGCCCCGGACAATTCCGAGTTTTACTCCAACCAAAACTCCAAGGCAGCCGACGACCAGACCGAAAAGGAGACCCCCAAGCCCAAGATCGACGGCACGCAGGACAAGGTTCCGAAGATCGTCGACAGCAAGCCGCCAACACCTGCCAAGCCGCCCGAACCGGAGCCAAAACCGGAACCGAAGCCCAAGCCGCCCAAACAGGAACCGGCGCCAACCAAGGCGGAAACCCTCAACCCGATCCAGGCCAAGCCGGAGCCGGAGCCAAAACCTGAACCCAAGCCGAAGCCGCGCCGCCCGCGCACCGTCGCCGAGGCCAAGCAACTCGCCATGATCCAGGGGGATAAAATGAAGCAGGACGGCGGCGTCAAAAAGAGGGCGACCATCGTGGGGATCGACGCCAAGGCGTCGCCGTTTGGCGACTACGACGCCCGCCTCATCGCCGCCATCCAAAACCGGTGGAACCAGAGCCTCAACCTGCATTACGTGCCAAGCGTCGGGCAGGTGGTGATGACCTTCAACCTGTGGTCGGACGGCAAGGTGACCAATGTGCAGGTGGAACGCAAATCGGTCGATGAGTTGCTCGCCCTCAAATGCAAGATNGCCGTGGAGGATCCGGCCCCGTACGAGCCGTGGCCGGAAAAGATGCGCGANGAGATCGGCTCCGACCGCCGCTTCGTCCGCTTCACCTTCTACTACAACTGACCCCGGCCAAGCCGGTTATTCGCTTCCCTTGGCGCGGAGGAACTTGGCCAGAGCCTCGAGGCGGTCGGTGTTGATGAAGTCGACACCGGCCTGATGCAGCACATTCCATGCGGCGGGGTTGTCCGGCGCGGCCCAGAAGCGGATTTTCTGCCCATCCTTGTGGACCTGTTGCGCGATGCGCGTGAGCTTGGCTTGCTCGGCAGCCGGCAACTCGCCCTTGCCGCGCCACTTGAAGTGCGACCGCCAACTGTCGCTGATCCACGGCATGAAATGCGGACTCGCCGCTTGGCCAAGATCAGACAGTCGGCCGTCGTAACCGGCTAGGCGCTTGGTTTGATTCTCCATCACGGTGCGCGGACGGCTGCCGGAGATGACGATGGTCACTGCCTTGGTTTCCGTTTCTTTCGCCCCAAACTCCGTGAGCATGAACCGGTATTTCTCGAGCAACGGCTGAAGCGCGGCGTAGGTTTTCGGGCCGTCGGTCTTGAAATCGATCATCAGGTGAAACGGCGCCTTGGCCTTGTGGACGCTGCCGCCGTTGGCTTTCACGCGCTTGGCCAAGGGCGCGAGGTAAAGCGACTCGAGCGATCGTGATTCCTTCAGTTCAAAGCTGAAATGACCGACGAGCAGCCTGCCTTTTTTCAAAAACACGTCCGCCTCGACGCTGCAGAATCCGTGCGACAGGGCATCGAGCAGCGGGCGCTTGTGATAGTAGTCGTTATGCGCGTGGGCCTGGCCAAGCGGCTTGGGCGACGCCTTCAGTGCAATTGCGCTCGGCCACGCGGCGAGCAACAGGGTGAGTAGAATCTTTTTTATCATGACAGGTGGAGGTCGGTGCTGCAGCCCGGTTCCTGCGGCGGCATATAGTGACCGCTATCGACATTCGCCGGGTGAACAAAATCGTCGCGCAGGTGGGGGATGTACTCGAGGAACAGTTTCTCGTGATCCAGCGCGATGTGACTGAACAAAACGAGGTGCTGGTGAATCTGCCCCATGTCGCCCACGTGCGGCACGAGGCGCACCGGGAACTTGCGGGCCAGCATGACCACCGCGAGCCATTCGCTGATGCCGGCGAGGCGGGTGCAGTCGGCCTGCACAATACCAACGGCTCCGGCCTGCAAAAAATTCTTCCACAAGACACGGTTGGAAACCGCCTCCCCGACGGCCACCGGCACCGGGGCGATTTTGTCCGCCAACGTCTTGTGCGCCGAGACATCATCCGGCTGGGTCGGCTCTTCCATCCAGAACGGGTGCATGCCCTTGAGCGCGAGGCAGGCATCGATCGCCTGAGGCAACGGCCAAGCCTGATTGGCGTCGAGCATGATGCGGATATTGTCACCAACTGCCTCCCGCACCATGAACGAGCGACGCACATCGTGTGAGTGATCCTTTGCGCCGACCTTCAGTTTCATTGCAGTGAACCCGGCGTCCACTGCTGCCTTGGCATTGTCGCGAATCTTCTCGTCGCTGTACTGGAACCAGCCTACGGATGTGTCGTAGCCGGGGTAACCGGTTTTCAATACGCCCTCCCGATCGGCTCGCGTTGCCTGATGCGATTGCAGCAACTCAGCCGCCTCGGCCTCAGTCAGCACTTCCTCAAGGTAACTGAAATCGACCAGCCGCGTAATCTCCGCCGGCGACAGGTCGAGCAACAGTTTCCAGACCGGCACACCGCGTGACTTCGCCCAGAGGTCGAAACAAGCGTTGGTGATGGAGGCGAGCGCGAGGTGTGTCACGCCTTTGTGCGGGCCAAGCCAACGCACGCCCGGGTGTTCGGCCAGTGAACGTTGGACCGCGCCAAACTCTGCCATTAATTCCTCGATCTCGCGGCCTCTCAACGGCTCGGCGAGGATGCGGATTGCCTCACAAACGAGGTTGGTTCCGGCGCCCAGTGTGTAGGCGATGCCGGTGCCGGTCAGGCCGATGTCAGTCTCGAGCAGCGTGACGCCATAGCCGTACGAGGGGTCGGTGTGCACGGCATCGGAGCCGGCGCCGTCCTTGAGTTTGCGGCGAAAATCGTGGGTGGCAATGGTTTGAATCGTCGGCATCAGGCAATCGCTTGGCCAAGCCCGACCACTTCTCGCGCCGTCTCACGCGCCCACTGGTCGGCCTCGATGATTTCGTCNAGCGTCGGATGCTCTACGACCTGATGACGATCCATCACTTGGCCAACGNCGTCGCTGATGCCTGGGAACGACATCTGCCGCTCACAAAACGCATCGACCGCNATTTCGTTCGCGGCGTTGAGCACTGCCGGGAGTGTCCCGCCCGTTTCTCCGGCGCGTCGCGCTTGGCCAAGCGCGGGGAACTTGGCCAAGTCCGGCGCCTCAAAATCCAGCCGGCCAAGCGCGGCGAAGTCGGTCTGCACACGATCGCTCGTCGCGCGGCTTGGCCAAGTGAGCGCGTACTGAATCGGCAGACACATGTCCGGCGTGGAAAGTTGAGACAGGATGGAGCCGTCGACGAACTCGACCATCGAGTGCACCACGCTTTGCGGATGAACGATAACATCAACCTGCGGCATCGGGATGTTGAACAGCCAGCGCGCCTCGATCATCTCGAGTCCCTTGTTGAACANGGTTGCCGAGTCGATGGTGATCTTGCGGCCCATCACCCACGACGGATGCTTGAGAGCCTGCTCGACCGTGATGTCGGCGAATTGTTCGATCGATGTCTGCCGAAACGGCCCGCCCGATGCGGTCAGAATCAGTCGCCGAACCGACTCAGTTGGTCGACCGTCGAGGCATTGGAAAATCGCCGAGTGTTCGCTGTCCACCGGCAGCACGTTCACGCCGTGTTTTCGTGCCTCGGCCATGACGATCTCGCCAGCCATGACGAGGATTTCCTTTGAGGCCACGGCGATGTCCTTACCAGCGCGAATCGCAGCGAGTGCCGGCTGCAAACCGGCCGTGCCGACGATGGCGATCAGCACGATGTCCGCGCTTGGCAAAGTGGCCAACTCAATCAGGCCCTCCTCGCCACTGGCCACGCGGATGCCGTCGAGTTTCGACCTCAGCCCTTCCGCCTTTTCCGGGGAACCGATCGAGACCAGTTCGGGTTGAAATTGTTTGGCCTGTTCCGCGAGCAATGCGTCGTTGCCACCCGCAGCGAGGCCGACGAGGCGGATATCCTCCGGCAGATCCCCGGCCACCTTTGCGGTGCTGGTACCAATGGAACCGGTGCTGCCCAGTAGAACGACGTTCTTCATTACGAGTCACTGCTAGTCATTGAACAAAACCAGGCGCAGGTAAAGGAACATCAGCGGCGCGTTGAAAAGCAGGCTGTCGAGCAGGTCGAGGATGCCGCCGATACCCGGAAAAAATGAACCGGAATCCTTCACGCCGGAGTCGCGCTTGAAAACCGACTCGACGAGGTCGCCCACCACGGCACCAACCGCCATCAATGGCCCCAGCACGGCAGCGTGCGCCAATGTCATGCCGCCGAGTTTTGTCGCGCCGAAGTAATGCGAAAACACCAGCGCCACGGCCGTGGACAACAGGATCGCTCCGGCAAAGCCCTCCCACGTTTTTGCCGGGCTGACCTTGGGAATCATTTTGTGGCGACCGATCAGTGAACCAAGCGAGTAGGCCCCAATGTCACTGCACTTGGTGACGAGAATGAAAAACAGGAGACAAACCCCGCCGTCGAACGCGTCCCCATCCGATGTTGGGTAAAAGAAAATCTTTAAAACAAAACCGAGCAGCCACGAGACATAAAGCACTCCGAGTACCGTGTTGCCGTTCATCGAGAAACTCGGCGGAGCCGGATGCGCAAAGACTCGTCGGACCAAGACCACGATCAAGAACATGGCTAGAATCGCAATCTCCAACTCGGTGACCCCTGCAACGGTGGGGGCGGCCAGCCCGAACCATTTGGCGATCAAGCCGGAAAGATACAGGAACACCGCACCGAGCAACACCACCCCGCCGGCCAGGCCAAGCCACTTGAAACGAGGCAATTGGTTTTCCTTTACCATACCGTAAAACTCCAGCAGGCCAACGACGTTGAGCAGCATGACCAGCGCGCCGACCAGTACAACCGACAGGGTGCCTCCGCTGAGCAGCCCATAAAAAACAACGCCGAGCAATACGGCTGTGCTGCCCAGCCGCCGCGCAAATACGGCTGCCTTTGAGTCGTTTTTTTTTGGAGAGGATTCGGGTTCGGACATCGGATCAGGCGAGGGTTTCAGTCGGCCGGCCCGGGGTCAAACTTTTCCGAACCGGCGATTGCGCCCGGCAAATTCCTCCAGTGCGGCGACGAATTCCGGCTCACCAAAGTCCGGCCAAAGCCGCTCGGTCACGACCAGCTCGGCGTAGGAAATCTGCCACAGCATGAAGTTGCTGACGCGCATTTCGCCGCTGGTGCGGATCAACAGGTCGGGATCCGGCGTTCCGGCGGTGTACAGATGATCCGCCACCGTCTGCTCGTCGATGGCGTCCGAGGCCAGTTCGCCGCGCTTGGCCTTGGCGGCGATGGCCCGGGCGGCGTCCACCAGCTCCGTGCGCCCACCGTAGCTCAGGGCGAGATGCAGCGTGGTGCCGCTGTTTGTGTCGAGCGAGGCGATGGTGGCATCGAGCTGCTCGCGCACAAATCCCGGCAGGCGATCCAGTTGCCCGATCGCCCGCAGCCGGACGTTGTTTTGATCCATCTCCGCCTGCTCTGTTTTCAGGTAGCGGGCGAGGAATTTCATCAGCGTCTCGACCTCCGCCTTGGGACGGTTCCAATTCTCGACGGAAAAGGCGTACAGCGTGAGGTGCCGGATGCCCAGCCGCGAGGCACAGCGCAGCACGGCGCGCACCGACTCGGCACCGCGACGGTGGCCCTCGACGCGGGGCAGACCGCGCGCGGCAGCCCAGCGGCCGTTGCCGTCCATGATGATGGCGACGTGCGCCGGGAGGGCGGCCCTGGCCTGTTCACTCAGTTCTGTGGATGCGCGGCTCATGCGCTTGGCCAAGCGGAGGCTATAGGGTGATGGTCTGCGCCCGGGCGGGGCCGACTGAGGCGTGGCTTAGTCGCGTGCCGGTCATCTTGGCCAAGGCCTTTGCGTAACGCCGTGCGTTGGGCGGCAGCGCCTTCCAGTCGCGAATCCGGTGGGTCGGCACCTGCCAACCGGGGAACGTCTCGTAAACGGGGCGACACCGGGCCAACTGGCCGAGGTCGCTTGGCTGGTGGTCGATCTGTTTGCCGCCGAGCCGGTAGCCAACGCACACCTTGATCGACGCAAGCGTGTCGAGCCCGTCCAGGTTGGTGAGCGCCAAGTCGGAGATGCCATTGAGCCTGGCAGACTGCCGGACGGTCACGGCGTCGAACCAGCCGCAGCGGCGCTCGCGGCCGGTGGTGGCCCCGTATTCGCGGCCCATGCCGTGCAACAGGTCGCCGACGACGCGGTCCTCGGACGGCATCGGGCCTTCGCCGACACGGGTGGTGTACGCCTTGGCCACGCCGATCACGCGGTCGATCATCGTCGGCGGGATGCCGGAACCGGTGCACATGCCGCCGGCGGTGGTGTTCGACGAGGTGACGTACGGGTAGGTCCCGTGGTCGATGTCGAGAAAGGTTCCCTGCGCGCCCTCGAACAGGATTCGTTTTTTCGCCGCCACTGCCTCATGCAACTGCAGCACGGTGTTGGCCACGTACGGCCTGAGACGGCGCGTGGCCTTGAGGACATCCTCCATCGTGCGCTTGACCGGGAGCGGCTTGGCATCAAGCGACCGGAGCAGGGCGTTGTTGCCCCGGACGGCCTGCTCGAGTTGCTCCTTAAATCGTTTCGCGTTGAGGATGCTGCCCAGCCGCAGTCCGCTGCGTGCGATCTTGTCGCCGTACGCCGGGCCGATGCCGCGCAAGGTGGTGCCGATCCTGCCCCGGCCCTTGAGAGCCTCGCGCGCGGCGTCGAGCGCTTTGTGATACGGGAAAACCATGTGCGCGGCGTCGCTCACATGCAGCCGACCGGCGGGGTCGATGCCGTTTCGTTTCAGCCCGTCGATCTCCTCAAGCAAACCGATCGGGTCGATGACCACGCCGTTGCCGATCACACAGGTGGTGCGCTTGCGAAGGATCCCGGAGGGGATGAGGTGCAGGACGTATTTCGTCCTGCCAACGATGACCGTGTGACCGGCGTTCGCGCCGCCCTGGGCACGCACGACGATGTCAACCTGACCGGTCAGGAAGTCAATGATCTTGCCCTTGCCCTCGTCGCCCCACTGGGCGCCCAATAGAATGGTGTTCGACATCAGTCCTGCTGTTGAAGCAAAAACCCAGAAGCCAAGCCCGGGGTCGTCCCTCATTAGCGCAGGGACAGTAGGGAACCCGCTGCCCTGTGTCAACGCTTGGCCAAGCGCGTCGGGATTCCTTCTCCCTCAAGGCGAAGGTGGCCGCAGACCGGATGAGGGTGAATACGCGGGTCTTTTTTTATGACGCCGAAAATCATCGGATGCGATAGCCAAGGTAACGCATTTATTTTTTGATCGCATTCTCCCTCTCCCCGGCCCTCTCCCGCTGGGAGAGGGAGTCAATGATTTCGTCCTTCGAAATTCCTTGTTCGGTGTTGGATATTGGTTTCTCCCGCCGATTGAATAACGAATATCAAACAAGGAACGTCCAACTCTCAATCCCCCTGTTCTCGCCTCTTGGCCAGGCGCTTGGCTTATTTCATGTGCTGCTCGAGGAAAGCGTCGACCTCGCGATAGAACTCGAAGATGTTGTTCTCGTTTCGAAACCCGTGGCCCTCGTTGGCCTTGATGATGAGCTTGTTGGGAATGTCGTTCCGGTCGAGAGCGCGCTTGAGGATACGGCCGTGCTTGGGTGGCACCCGCCAATCCTTCATGCCGTAGGCCATCAGCACCGGGGCGCGCACCTTGTCGATGTTGTTCTGGATGNNCNNNCGATCTTCTTGATCCAGTCNTTNTCNTTNNTCCGGTCGGCGATCATNACGGCGTCAATGGCGTCGTTGATTTTTTTTGGGAGCGGGTATTCCTTGAGGATGAGGTCGATGTCGGTGACGCCGACGTAGTTGACGCCGCAACGGTACAGTTCCGGCGTGAAACAAAGGCCGGCCATCGTCGCGTAGCCGCCATAGCTCGCGCCGTAGATGCCAATGCGCTTGGCATCGACGATGCCCTCGGCGATGAGGTGTTTCACGCCGTCAGTGATATCGTTCTGCATGGCTCCACCCCACTCGCGGTATCCAGCGGTGAGCAGTTTGTTGCCGTAGCCGGTCGAGCCGCGGAAGTTCGGCTGAAANACGGCGTAGCCTCGGTTGGCGAGAAATTGCACGTCGGCGTTCCAGCCCCAGTAGTCGCGGGCGGTCGGCCCGCCATGCGGGTGAACGATCAGCGGAAGGTTCTTGCCCTCACTGCCGTTGGGGATCGTCAGGAACGCGTGAATGACCAGCCCGTCGCGGGCGGTGTACTGGATCGGCTTCATCGGCGACATCTTGGCGGGATCAACCCACTCGGCGAGATCGAGCAGTTTTTCCATCTTAGGCTTCTTTTTGTCGCTGATGTCCAACAGGTAGTAGGCGCCGATGGTCTTCTCGCTGTGCGAATGGAAGAGGATTCGATCCTCTTTTTTGGACCAGCTTTTGATGTCGTTGGCCATGCCGGGCAGCGCGTTGTCAATCATCGCCTGGTAGTTTTTATAATCTTTGTCGAACCAGTAAACCTGCCGCCGTTCGGCCTCGTAGGGCACCCCGAGCACCTTGCCGGTCTTGTCGGACACGATCGGCGGCCCTGCCGGTACGTCGTACGTCGGGTGGGCGAAGATCATCCGGCCTAGTTTCCTGGCCTTTAGGTCGTATTGAAACAGCGCCCTCTTGTCGCCGTTGAGCGCGGCGACGTAGAGGATGTCGGGGTTCGTGCCGAAACCAAGCGGCACCATGGCGGTGCGAAAATCGGCGGAGTAAATTTCCTCCCAGTCAGACTTGGCGTTCCGGCGGTGAATAATCGACCGGGTGAGGCCGTGCTGGACCGACCCGATGCGGACGACTTTGTCCCGGTCGGCGATGAACCGCAGGATGTCGCCCCGGTTGAACACGACCCGTTTTTCCTTCCCGGTGAACGTGTTGAGCCGGACGATGTTCCCGTAGAATGCCCGCTCCTCCCGGAACCTCCCGCCGCCCTCGCGAATCTCGACCAAAATGTCACCGCCCTCATCGGTCAACGGGTCAAACAACTCGATAGCCTTGAACACGCGGGCACCAAACTCGCTATTCTTTTTATGGGATAAGTTGAGCACCTTTGGCTTGGTGCCGTCCCGGTTGACCGCGTAAAGCCCCCCGTTGGGGAAGTTGTTCCGATCCTTCATCTGGAAAACCAGGCGCTCGTTGCTGATCCAGTTGAAACTGTAAACCTCGTTTTCCTCCTCTGCGGTGCAGCCAAACAACTTGCGGTCAGAGAGGCGGATGGTCTTCAGGTTNTACTTGCCCTCGTGGGGTGCGATCGCGGCCANCCACTTGCCATCCGGNGAGAGGCGCGTCCGGAGAAATTCCGGATCCTTNAAGAANGTCTCGACCGGCAGTTTCTCCGCTTGGCCAAGGGGCATCATGCAGGCCAAGGCCAAACCAAGCGCGGCCGTTCGCGGGAAGGGGAAGAGGATTGTATTCATCTTGCTCAAGCTGTGTCGTGCGGTTAGGGACTCCCGAAAGGGGTTCAATGCTACCGTTATCGATTTAACAAACCAAGGAATCAATGGCATGAACACGCTTGGCCAAGCNGCCCGCTGAAATCTTTGGGGTACGGAGGCAAGCGGGGCGNGACACCGCTTTTTGGCAGCCGATTCCCGAAAGCGCNGTCGNCGCTTCGCTCTGCCGACGCACTCCAAAACGACAANCCCACAAGAAAANTCCCGTGGTCTTGCGACCACGGGATCTGACTTGGAATTTCTTGTTCGCCCTAGAAGCGAACGCTGACATTGCCGTAAAGGACGGTTCCCAGCGGNCTGTGGCCGGCGGCGGCGAACGNATAGCCTTCCGCCTCGCTGTCAGACCAGGNCGGATCCTCGTCGGTGACGTTGAGCGCGCCAACGGTGATCCGTGAGTTGTCAGTCAGGTCGTAGCTGGCCTGCAGGTCGAGCGTGGTGTGGGAGGCGACCTCCGCAATGGCTCCGTACAACTGGTCGAAGCTGTCAACGTAGTTGACCGTGGCTCCGGCGCTGTACTTGTCATAATTCCACCACAGGCTCACACGGCCACGCCACTCGGGCATGTTGTAAGAGCCCGCCTCTTCCTGAAATCCCTCATCGGTTGGCCTTGCCTTGAAGTCGTATCCGTACAGGTACGCTGCGGCAAGGTTTGCCGAGAAGTAACCGACGGACGTGTCGATGCCGTAGTCGATCTGCAAGTCCAGTGCCTCGATCTCCACCTCTGCCAGGTTCAGATACGAGTTGTTGATGTACTTGATGCTGCCAGGAACGCCGCCGTTCGGGATGTCATCCTCACCCAACTCGGGATTCTCCTCGGTTCCAAACTGGCCGTCTGGCCCGGGGTTGTCGGCGACCTTGTCCGCATCCGTCTGCTCATTTCGTATGATGTTGTTACCGAAGATCCACTCGTTGTTGAGCATGTACTGGGCACCCACGCTGGTGATCTGATCCTCCAGCTCGATCTGGCTCCAGTTGACACTCATGGAGAGGCTCATGTTCTCCGGCATCGGGATGTCAAAGACCGCGCCAGCGGAGATGCTGTCCGCCGTCTCGGGACTAAGATCCTGGTTGCCGCCTGCCTTGGTCTTGTACTGCATACCGTCATCGCCACGAGCGGGATCGAGAAGGAACGGATGCGAGATACTCTCGCCCATGTACAACTGTTGCAGTGAGGGTGCACGGAACGCCGTCTGGTAGGTGGCACGCAACAACACGCGTTCGTCCGGCGAATATTTGACGCCGACTTTCGGGTTGTCGTCTGTGCCGAAGTCGCTGTAGTTCTCGACACGCCATGCCGCCTGCACTCCGAGGGAGTGAATACCGGAGATGCGGTTGTCCTCCCCTATGATGGGAATATTCAATTCAGCATAACCTGCGTCACGGGAGCGGCTGCCCGAGTTGGACGTGCCACCAGAGGCAACGATCTTGTTTGCCATGGAGAGACTGTCGCCAATATCGCTGGTCTCCTCCTGCGCGGTCTCGGCACCGACGGCCAAGGCCAACGTGCCACCCGGCAGCTCAGCCAAATCACCAGCGGCCTTGACGTCGAACATACGAAGCTCGGACTCGGCGCGGCGCAGGGTGTTGACCCTGAGCGCGTCAAGAACGGACGGGCTGTTGATGCCCAGCCCGGCGCCAAAGACATTGTAGGCCGTGGCGGGATCGCTCGAGGCCAACGCATCCTTAAGCGCGTCCGCGGAGACGAAGTTTTGGCCGAAGTCGACTGACTCGATCTTGTTGTACAGGAACGCGGCCTCACCCTGCCAGCTGTCACCGATGTCAAACTTGACACCCGGAATGACACGAAAAACGTCACTTTCAATGTCAAAGAGACGAGGGCCAACCTCAATCAGGCGATGACGGTATGTCACATCCTCACCCAACGGGTTGAACGCATTGGACGCCGGCAGGATGCCCCAAGTGTCGGTGTTCAGGTCGCCGAACGCCGGGGTGGGAGCCATCTCCTGATGGGTCTTGATGTTCCGGTAGGTTGTGTGAACGAACGCGGTGGCGTAATCGGTCAACGTATAGTTGATGCGACTCGAGGCACCGTAGCGCTCGTATTCCGGTGTGAGGGTCATCCAAGGGTTGTAGTCGAACCGGTTGATACCCGGGGCGCCGATGATCTCCTCGGCAGTCGGGGTGCCGGTGCTGCCGCTTGGAATCATGTAGAAGCCGGACTCATAACCGTTCTCGGAGCCAGGCAGAATCTTGATCGAACCCGGGTTGCCGGAGGACGAACTGAAGTTGTACCCGCCCGCGCCGCTCTGGTCTGCGCTCGCGGAGAAGTCGCGGTCGTTCATCTGCACGGAGTTGCGCTGCATGTAGTCCACCGTGACCCAAGCGTTGCCGTTTTCACTGGTTGTGCCACCCGTGATCGAGTAGCGCTGCGTGCCCATGTCGTCGTCGGTCGTGTTGCTGTAGCTCGCGTTGATCTCCAAGCCCTCAAAGT
>NYYJ01000088.1 GCA_002686755.1 Verrucomicrobiales bacterium | reverse complement strand
TCGATCTTTCCCTGCTCATCGCTCATCAAAAAAACGTTGTCGTCGTAACTTTCCGACAACGAGACGTGCGGCAGAACCACGACCGGCCCGACGATCGGCGCGAGCACATCCTCCGGCTCAATGCCGTGAATGCTCAACGCTTGGCCAAGCGCCAGTGCGGCCGAAGCCATGGCGATGATTCCTCTCTGTTTGAAGCGGTGCAAACTGTTTGCCGGGTCTGTATCCCGGCGATTCCTCCCCGTGCGGGGCCGCCTTGGGTACGCTTTTTGCGAAGGGATTGCAAAGCAATAACAGCCAACGGCTTGGCTGTTTTTCTCCTTTCCGCCAAGCCGGGGCGTTCCTACTCTGCGGGCGTGGACGACCTGTTCCAAAACCAGATCGGCGCCGCCACGCGGTTTTGCGCAGTGTACGGCCAGCCGATCCGCCATTCCGGCTCGCCGGCGATGCACAACCCCGCCTTGGCCAAGCTGGGGCTGGATTGGCGCTACCTCGCGTTCGAGGTCAGTCCAGACGCGCTTGGCCAAGCGATCGACGGCGCACGGGCGATGCAGTTCGTCGGCCTTAACCTCACCGTCCCGCACAAGCTGCTGGCCGTCGAGTTGGTCGATGCGCTCGACGAATCGGCAACAACTTGGGGCGCAGTGAACACAATTTGTTTCGAGGCCAAGGGCGAGGGCGGCGACTGGACGCCGCTTGGCCAACTCGCCGGCCCGCCCGCCGGAGAGATTCGTGCCAAGGGCCATAACACCGACGCCGAAGCGATCACGCTGGCGTTGCGTGAGGATCTTGGCTTGAGCTTGGCCGGGCAGCGGGTATTGCTGCTCGGCGCGGGTGGCGCGGGCCGGGTGGCCGCACTCAAGCTGGCAGCCGAGGGGGTCGCCGAGTTGCACTTGGCCAACCGCACCGCCGCCAAGGCGGAGGCCTTGGCCAAGGAGATCGCAGAGCGCTTCCCACAAACCAAGGCCACCGTCGGTTACCCCGAAAACACCGCCGACAAAATCGATCTCCTGCTCAACGCCACATCGCTTGGCCTCAAGCCGGACGACGCGCTGCCGCTCGATGAGTCGCAGTTCAGCCTCGCCAACGCGCCGGCGGTGTTCGACATGATTTACCAGCCTGCTGTCACGCCGCTCCTGGCCAAGGCGGCCGACGCCGGCTGCCGCACGGCCAATGGCTTGGGGATGCTGCTTTGGCAGGGGGCCAAGGCGCTGGAAATCTGGACCGGCCAAGCGGCACCCGTCGAGGTGATGCGTGCCGCGCTCGAGTCGCACGTTTACGGTAATGAGTGACGCCGAGCTGACTTTTTGGACAAGCGCACCGTTTGTCTTTTGGAGTGCCGTGTTTTTCGTGTTTGGCGCGGTGGTTGGCAGTTTTCTCAACGTCTGCATCTACCGGATGCCTCGCGACTTGAGCTTGGCCAAGCCGGGCTCGCAATGCCCCAACTGCGACTTCGCGATCCCGTGGAGGTTGAACATCCCGATCGTGAGCTGGCTTTGGCTGCGTGGGAAATGCCGGCAATGCGCCGCTGCGATCTCACCGCGCTACCTCGGCGTTGAACTGCTCACCGGTCTGGCGTTTGTCGCGAGTTGGCTGGCGTTTGGGGAGCAAACGACGACGGGCGTGCTGCTGGCGGTTACGTGGGGCTTCGTGCTCGCGGGGTTGATCACCGCGACGTTCATCGACTTCGAGCATTTCATCATCCCGGACCAAATCACACTAGGCGGCGTGGCGGCGGGTTTCCTCGTCTCGGCGGCACTGCCGGCGCTGCATCATGCCACCAAGCCGACCGACTCGCTGATGAGTAGCGGGTTGGGGATTCTGGTCGGGGCAGGTTCAGTGTTCGCCGTGCTGCAGCTTGGCAAGCTGCTGTTTGGCAAGGTTCGCGTACCGCTCGAGGAGGGCGAGTTGGTGACATTCACCGAGTCGGCACTGCACCTGCCGGACGAGGTCGTGCCTTACGACGAAATCTTTTTTCGCAACTCGGACATGATTCGCCTGCACGCCAATCGGGTGGAGTTGATCGACCGCTGCTACACTGATCTCGGTGTCACGCTCTCGCCCAAGCGGTTGACGATCGGTGACGAGTCGTTCGACCCGGAGACGGTGCCGTTCATCAAGGCGGAGACGGATGAACTGGTGATCCCGCGCGAGGCGATGGGGTTCGGTGACGTGAAATTCATGGCAGCCATCGGCGCGTTCGTCGGCTGGCAAGGGGCACTGTTTTCGCTGATGGCCAGCGCGGTGGTCGGCGCGGTGGTCGGCGTGGTGCTGATTGCGATTGGCCGGCGTGATTGGTCGGCGCGGTTGCCGTACGGCCCGTACATCTCGCTGGCAGCAGTGATCTGGATTTTCTTCCGTGAACCGATCCTCGCCGCCTGGCTGCCGTACGGCCCGTAGGCCAAGCGCTTGGCCAAGCGGAGTCAGAGCAGTCGGGGCTGCAGTTCCTCCTTGGCCAAGGCTTCGCCGATGCTTTCCACTCTGGCGCGGCGCTGCTCCATGATGTGCTTGTCCACCATCGGGTCGAACGCCACCGGATAGTCACCGTCGTAGCAGGCCATGCAGAAACTTTCCGCTGACAAGCCGGTTGCCTTGACCATTCCCTCCTGCGACAGATATGCCACCGAGTCGGCATTGAGGTAGTCGCAGATTTCCTCGATCGTGTGGTTGGCCGCCATCAGTTTTTTGCGGTCCGGAAAGTCGATACCGTAAAAGCAGGGGTTCATGTGCGGGGGGCAGCTCACACGCACGTGGACCTCTTTCGCGCCGGCTTCCTTGAGGTTGTTCACCCGCGCCTTGCTCGTGGTACCGCGGACGATCGAGTCGTCCACGATGATCACCCGCTTGCCGTCCACCAGCTCGTTGATGAGGTTGAGCTTCACGCGCACGTTGAAGTCGCGGATGAGCTGCGACGGCTGCAGGAAACTCCGGCCGACGTAGTGGTTGCGCACAAACGCCATCTCGTACGGCAGGCCGGACTCGAGCGCGTAGCCAAGCGCGGCGCAGTTGCCGCTGTCCGGCACCGGCACGACGAGGTCGGCCTCAACGGCGGTTTCCTTGGCCATCTCCCGGCCCATGTTGACACGCACGCCGTAAACGCTCCGGTCGGATATAATCGAGTCCGGCCGGCTGAAATAAACATACTCAAAAATGCAGAAAGCCCGGCGCTCCTGCATCGGGAAGGCGCTGATCGACTGGATGCCGTCATCGTTGATAACCACGATCTCGCCCGGCTCGACGTCGCGCACGAACTCGGCCTGGATCAAATCGAACGCGCACGTCTCGCTCGAGAGCACGTACGCGCCGTCCAGTTTGCCGATGGAAAGCGGCCGGAAGCCGTGCGGGTCGCGCACGCCGATCAGCTCGTTCTCCGTCATGATGACCAGCGAGTAGGCGCCCTGAATCCGCTGCAGACTCTGCACGAGGTTGTTTTCGCTGCCGTTGGTCGGCCGGGCCATCAGGTGCAGGATGATCTCACTGTCCACCGTGGTCTGGAATATGGAGCCGTTCAACTCCAGTTCCTCGCGTAACTGCGCGGCGTTGGTGAGATTGCCGTTGTGGGCGATGGCGATCTGCCCCTTGCTGCAGTCCACCGTCAGCGGCTGGGAATTGCGGTGGTGCGACGAGCCGGTCGTGGAGTAGCGCGTGTGGCCGACCGCCATGCTTCCCTTGAGGCTGGCGAGCGCCTTGCCACGAAACACCTGCGGCACGAGGCCCATCCCCTTGTGTATGCGGAACTGCCCCTCGGCACAGGTGACGATGCCGGCGCTCTCCTGTCCGCGATGTTGCAGCGCGTAAAGCCCGTAGTAGGTCAGCTCCGCCGCGTTTGCGTGTCCGTAAACACCGAAGACGCCGCAGTAGTGCCGGGGTTGTGTGTCGCTCATGATTCCATGGCTCGTGCGATGGTGTTCCACCACACGTCGTGGAGTTCGCTCAGCTGCCACGACAAATGAGTTTCCCCGGACGCGATGTCAAGCGTGTCGCCGCCGGTGACGGTGCCGATCCGTGCCGCCGGCACGCCGAGCAGCTTGGCCCGCTGGACCGCCGCCCCGGACTCGGACTCGGCCGTGGTGATGACCACGCGCCCGTGCGACTCGCCATATAGCAGCGCGTCGAACCTCGCGCAGTCGATCCCCTCGAGATCGATCGACGCCCCGGTGAGTCGCGCCGTGTTACGGGCGGTGAGTTGGGAAATGCAGCACTCGGCCAACGCCACGCTCAGGCCGCCCTCGGCACAGTCGTGCGCGCTCTTCACCACCCCGGTTTCGATCAAGCCAAGCAGCGCATCCTGCAACGCGCTCTCCTTGGCCAAGTCGCACGGCGGCGGAGTGCCCTCCTTGAGGCTGTGCTCGACTTGCAGCAGCGCCGAGCCGCCCAAGCCGAGCAGCGGATCGTCACCATCCACCGCTTGGCCAAGCAGGATGACGGCGTCTCCGTCATCCTTAAACCATTGGTTGGTAATGTGTTCCGGCTTTTCAACTAAGCCCACCATGCCGACCGTCGGCGTCGGGTCGATGGCACCGGCCGGGTTTTGATTGTACAGGCTGACATTGCCGCCGGTCACCGGGGTGCCAAACGCCTCGCACGCCTCGGCCAAGCCGCGGACGCTCTCCTTGAGCTGCCAAAACAGCTCAGGATTGTGCGGGTTGCCAAAGTTCAAATTGTCGGTCGCTCCCAGCGGCCGTGCGCCGGAGCAGACCAGGTTTCGGGCGGCCTCGGCCACGGTGGCTTTTCCACCCTCGTACGGGTCGAGATAAACATGCGCGCCGTTGCAGTCGACACTCATCGCAAGGTATTTGTCCGGGATGCCATTCTGTGAGGCATCGCTGGAGAGCGGCGGATAAGAGTCGGCCTTGACTCGGATGACCGCCGCATCGGAGCCGGGATTGATCGCCGTGCCGGCGCGCACCATGTGGTCGTACTGGCGGTACACCCAGTTTTTCGACGCGATCGTCGGCCAGCCAAGCAGCTTGGCCAAGGCGGCTCCCGGGTAGGCCAAGGCCGGGATGTCGTCGAGCTGCAGCGCGCGGGTTTGCGCGAGGTACGCCGGCTCGCGGGCCTCGCGATGGTACAGCGGCGCCTCGTCTGCCAGCTTGGCCGCCGGGACGGAGGCCACCACCTCGCCGTGGTTTTTCACGACCATCATCCCGTCGCCGGTCACTTCGCCCACCTCTGCCCACGGCAGATCCCATTTGTCAAAAATCCGTTTGACCTCTTCCTCGCGGCCTTTGTGGACGATGATGAGCATCCGNTCCTGNGANTCGCTCAGCAANATNTCGTANGGCGTCATGTCNGGNGCGCGCTGNGGCACCTTGGCCANGTCGATCTCGATGCCGGTNCCNCCNCGNGCCGCNGTCTCNCAGGTNGAGCAGGTNAGNCCNGCNGCGCCCATGTCCTGAATGCCNGCGACCGCGCCGGTGGCNAGCAACTCAAGNCAGGCNTCCATGCANAGTTTCTCCATGAACGGNTCNCCCACCTGCACCGCGCCGCGCTGTTGCTCGGCCGATTCCTCGGTCAAATCCTGCGANGCAAATGCCGCCCCGGCCAGACCGTCTCGCCCCGTCGCCGGGCCAACGTAAAACACCGGATTGCCGACGCCCTTGGCCGCGCCCCGGGCCACCTGGCTATGCCGTAACACCCCGAGGCTAAAGGCGTTAACGAGC
This sequence comes from Verrucomicrobiales bacterium, assembly GCA_002686755.1. Taxonomy (GTDB): domain Bacteria; phylum Verrucomicrobiota; class Verrucomicrobiia; order Limisphaerales; family UBA1096; genus UBA1096. The sequence goes on along the minus strand of NYYJ01000088.1, from coordinate 3,122 downwards.
GGATTGCCCTCGTATGACGGGTCAAAATAAACCTCCCCGGCGACGGTCGGCAGGCCGATGCAGTTGCCGTAATGGGCGATTCCGGCGACCACGCCGCGGAACAGTCCCCGCACGGCTGGCGACTCGAGGCTGCCAAACCGCAACGAGTTCATGCAGGCGATCGGGCGGGCGCCCATGGTGAAAATGTCGCGGATAATGCCGCCCACGCCGGTTGCCGCCCCCTGGAACGGCTCGACCGCGCTTGGGNGGTTGTGCGACTCGATCTTGAACGCCACGCCCAGCCCGTCGCCCATGTCGATCACGCCGGCGTTCTCCTCCCCGGCGGCGACTATGACCTTGGGCGACTGCGTGGGGAACGTCTTGAGCAGCGCCCGGGTGTTTTTGTAGGAGCAATGCTCACTCCACATCACGGAGAAGATGCCCAGCTCGGTGAGGTTCGGCTCCCGGCCGAGAATCTCGAGGATGTGCTCGTATTCCTCCGCCGTGATCCCGTGTTCCTCGATGACTTCCGGGGTGATCTCAGGCTCGGGCATCAAGGCAGTCGCCGCGCGAAGGGCGGGGCGTCGGGGGGTGAAACGGAGTCTTCAAGGGATCGGCTCGCATCAGTTCCGGCAACCGGTCGCGGCAAGATAGGGAGCTGAAAAACCGGATGCAAGTCCCCCCTGAAAATAAGTCCAAAAAAGGGAAGCAGACGCTGCACGCGGGGCGCGCGCGCTCCCCGTGATCTTGCCAAGGGGCGACTGCTCACACAGGATGCGGCGGCGCTGCCATCGCTTGGCCAAGTGTCACAAACAGCCTTATGAGCCGCTTCCTCACAATTCTCATTCTGCTTTCCATTGGCCTGCTCGCCGGCAGGCCGTTGGCCAAGGNGGCTGAGGCACCGAAAACGGTGCCCCTGCTGGTGCAGCTCGAAGGGCTGGCTTTGGTGCCGTTTTATCTCGAGCAACAGCAGGCTGGCCTCGGCGGGGCCACCCTTGGCCAAGCGGTGCGGCGGCAGGCCCGGCGCATTGCCGCCGAGCAGGACGCCTTGGCCAAGCGGCTCGAGACCGACGGCGTCCGGGTAACCCGGCGTCATTCCCGGCTCATCAACGCCCTGCGCGTCCGGATCGCCCCGGGGAAACGGGCCGCCCTGGCCAAGCGGGCCGGCGTGAAACGGGTTGAGCGATTGCGCGTGTACACGCCGCTCACCGCGAAAAGCGTTCCCGCGGTCGGCGCCAAGACGGCGTGGGGCACGCGCACCACCGGCTTCGACGGGGCTGGCATGCGGATCGCCGTGATCGACTCCGGGCTGGACTACACGCACGCGATGTTCGGCGGTGCCGGCACGAAGGAGGCGTACCAGACCAACGACGCCTCCAAGGTCGAAGACGGTACCTTTCCCACCGACAAGGTTGGCGGCTGGGATTTTGCCGGCAAGGACTACTCCGGCGAGGATGATGTGCCGCTGCCGGACGGCGACCCGCTCGACCGCTCCGGCTACGGCCACGGCACTCACGTGGCGGGGATCGGCGGCGGGGTCGGCGTCACGAAACAGGGTCAACCGTATGACGGCGACTATTACGCCGGGTTGGATTACTCCGGGTTCCTCCTCAAGCCGGGAGTTGCCCCGAAGGCCAAGCTGTTTGCGCTGAAGATTTTCGGCGACAACGCGCTGGGCACGACCAACCTCGTCCTCGACGCGCTGGAATGGTGCGCCGATCCAAATGGCGACAACGACTTCTCCGACCGGATGGACGTGGCCAATCTCTCGCTCGGCTCTACGTTGGGACTGGAGGAAAAACACGAGGCCGAGGCCGAGGTATACACCCACCTCACGCAACTTGGATGCTTGATCGTCTCGGGCGCCGGNAACTCGAACAACAACAATTTCTATCTCGCCGCTGCACCGGGCGCGGAGCGCTCCGTCCTCTCCGTCGGCTCGGCCAAGCGCGACGGCGAAATATACCGCATGGCGGCGCACAGCGCGCGCGGGCCGTCGTCGCCGCACAGCCTGCTNAAGCCGGAGATCACCGCGCCGGGNGAGCTGATCCAGTCAGCCCGGATGGGCACCGGCACCGGCGGCGCCTGGTTCAGCGGCTCGTCGATGGCCGTGCCNCANGTNGCCGGNGCGNCCGCCNTGGCNATGCAGGCGCACCCCGNNTGGAGNGCCANCGAGATCAAGGCGCTGCTGCTAAACACCGCGAAGCCGATGCAGCACAAGGACGGCTCACCGTATCCGGAGTCGCTCGCCGGGGCTGGCTTCCTCGATGTGGACCAAGCGGTAACCATCTCCGTGACGGCCATGGCGGACGACAGCGATGGACTGACGACGCTGTCGCTCGGCGCGCTGGCCTTGGCCAAGCCTTGGGAGGAGACGCGGCAAATCCGGGTCACCAACCACGGCNACGNGGCGGCCCAGTTTGNCCTNTCCNTNGAGGAAACNGTCACNGANACCGGCTTNGGNNTCGAGNTGCCGGTGAAACAAGTCACCGTCNCGGCCCAGTCNCAGGCGNTTGTGCCGGTGCGGTTCCACGCCGATCCGGCCCAGTTCGACCGCACCGGCGACCCGCTCACCCCGGCCAAGCTCAACGACCGCGCCCGGAGCTGGGTGTACGAAGTGAGTGGCAAGATCGTGCTGTCCAACGATGCCGGGAAACTGCGCGTGCCGTACCACGCGCTCGTCCGCGCCGCCGCCACACACAAAACCGCCGTGTCGAGGGTAGGCCTGCCGGCCCGCGATCTCGTGACGCTCGAGCTGCCGCTTGAGGGCGGCTCGGCGCATCCCAGGCCGCTGGTGTCGGTGTTCGAGCTGGCCGGCGTCAGCCCGCGCAACAAGCTGCTCACCGACGCGGCGGACATCGCCGCCGACGCGCTGGCGTTCGGCGTGGCGTCCGACTACCCGCAAACCGGCTCGGTGGCCGAGACGACGCTTTACTTTGGCATCGCCAATGCCGGGCCGTGGACCAACCCGCACTCGTTCCTCTACGACCCGCACCTGCAAATCGACGTCGACTTCAACGGCTGGATCGATCACGAGCTGGCGAGTTGCAGCAACGGCGGCTTGATCAAGGATGACCTCACCGTGTCCGGTTACGCCGATGACGTCTTCCTCTCCATCCTCATCCGCGTGCCTCGCGATGAGC
>NYYJ01000087.1 GCA_002686755.1 Verrucomicrobiales bacterium | reverse complement strand
TCCCGAAGATTGCCACCGAAGGCAGGGTGCAGGTGAGCAACGCCGAGCTGGTGGCGATTCTTCGGGCGCAGGAAAAATTCCGCAACGGCCGGCCGACCTCGAACCGGAATCACCGGATGAACCCGAAGAAGGAGAACTTTCTCAACGCCAAGGACGTGACCTCGACGACGCTCGGTGGGGTGGGGAGCGACGGCGTGTTCCGCGATCCGTGGGGCAGCCCGTACATCGTCACGGTGGATGCAAACTACGACGGCAAAACAATTGATGCATTTTACGGACAACGTTCAGTGTCTGCGGCAGAAAGGAACGAAGGATTAAATGGTTTGAGTCGGGTAAAGGGCGGCTATCAAGCCAACGCGCCGGTGCTGGTCTGGTCCCTCGGCCCCGACGGGCTGGCCAGCGCGGATGAGAAGGCGAACCAGGGGACCAACAAGGACAATATCCTGAGTTGGCAGTGACCTTGGCGAAGCGGGGACGATGACATGAATGATTCACGCACCAACCGGTGGCAAGCCGCAACGGCTGGCCAAGCGCTTGGCCAAGCGCGGTGGGCCGGTCTGGGTGCGTTCACCTTGCTCGAGTTGCTGGTGGTCATCGGGATCATTGCCCTGTTGACGAGCATTTCACTGCCGGCGATGAAGGGGCTCGGGCGCAGCGCCACCCAGAAGGGCGCGACGCGCCAACTGGTGGAGGACCTGCGGTACGCGCGGCAGATCGCGCTGCGNAACCGCTCGACCGTGTACGTCGTCTTCACCCCCACCAACATCTGGGAGATCATCAAGGACGTGGATCGCGAACAGTTGCCGCCGCGCAAGAAGGATCCGCGCCTGCTTTCGCTCACCAACATGCTGGAGAAACAGTTCAGCGGCTACGCCGTCATGTCGATGCGCTCAGTCGGCGATCAGCCCGGGCGGAGCCACCCCAACTACCTCACCGAGTGGAAGCGGCTGCCGAAGGGNATGCTGATNGCCCCGTACAAGTTCATGGCNTGGCGCAAGGGCGTGCACGAATACAAGCGGGGCGACGAGTACGACGACGGGTTTCTTCGGGATCATTTTTACGGGCATCCACCCCAGTCGCCGTTGATTCCGTTTCCGCTGGCCGACAGCAGCCCGGCGCGGCTGCCGCACATCGCGTTCAATTCGCGAGGGCAACTCGTCAAGCGGGACGGCTTCGGCAAACTCGTACCGGCGGGGCGCGACGAAATTATCCCGCTGGTCGAGGGCAGCGTGCTGCATGAGCGGGACCGGTTTGGCAACTACCGGCCCGCCCGCCCGGACGTGCTGGCCACCGGAGGATTCAGCGACGTGGCGGAGCGGTGGTATCACACGAGGATCCGCGTGAACCACCTCACCGGCCGTGCCCGGGTGGAGACCGACGCCGGACTGGAGGTGGGCAACATCAGATGANCCNNCNNAAACACANCACGCCGCCNCNCCGGGGCCGGGCCGGGTTCACCATCATCGAGCTGGTGATCTGCCTTGGTGTCATCGCCTTTGCGCTGGTNGCCATCATCGGCGTGTTNCCGATCGGNATCAANGTCCAGAAGGACAANCGNGAGGAGACCATCATCAANCAGGACGGCNTGTNCTGGATGGAGGCGATCCGCAGCGGNGCCACCGGGATGAACGACCTGACCAACCANNTCNCNTTCATCGANATNCAGNNATTCCAACTCACAAGTNTTANCGCTGGGAACCNGTNCCGGCGGCGACCGGGGACAGCCACATCGAGCTGCCTAGGGGCGTGCAGGGCGCGGCCATCATCGGGCTGTTGAGCATGCCGGCACAGGCCGACCTGGTGGGGCCGCTCACGGTCGAGAACTGGCCGCAGATCAACAACCAGTCGCAGCGGTACAACTGGATTCGGGCCAAGGTGCGCGCGATTAGCGGCAGCGCGGTGGACAAGGGCGAGGCGGCGCGCGAGATGGCGTTCTCCTATCGCCTGACCTCCGAGGTGAGGCCGATCCGCACGATGGGTGACTGGGGGAACCTGTCTGGCAACAAATTCGCCATGGACGCCAACCGTTTCCGCAAGCTGAACTTTTACGAGATCAAACTGACCTTCCAATGGCCGGAATACGTCTTCGGCGGGGAGGAGCGGCCGGGGCCGAACAAAAAAGTGTTCCGCACCGTGGTTGCCGGCCGCCTCGTCAACCGCAGCTTGTTTAAGCCGATCGAGGCAGCGACGGGACGATTCCAGGAGGACATCACCTCGCCGTTTTTCTTTTTTGAGCCAAACCGGTACAGCGTGCCCAGGGGGGTCACAGGTCAATGATCAGCAGAAAGGACAACACCCGCACGCGGGTCGGCAACAGCCGGGCGTTCACCCTTCTGGAGTTGATGGTGGCCGTGTCGGTGATGACGCTTGTCATTTACACGTTGTACGCGTTGTTCAACCAGACGCAGATGGCGCTGCGAAAAAACGCCGCCCAGGTGGACGTGAACGAGGGGGGGCGCGCCGCGATGGAGATGATCGTCCGCGAGCTGTCGCAGATGGAGACCAGCGGCTACCCGGCAATCACCGACCCACGGACGCTCCTCACCTATTCCGGCAGCAAGAGCTTTCACTCGCGCATCACTCCGGGCAACTCCGCGCTGTTGCTCGCCTACCAGTCGGACGCCCTGACCCCGGAGGGGGATGACGAAGACCTGGCGGAGGGGTTCCGCACAAACATCCTGCAGGACTTCACCTTTACCGGCCGCGGTGACTCCGGTTTTTTTGTGACCAGCTACCGGGTGATCGGCGCGACCAACGGCATCGGCACGCTGGCCCGTTACCGAACCAACGGCACCCTGCGCGTCACCGCGCCTGGCCAAGCGCTGCTCAACAAGACTGAGCTTTTCAACCGGTTCTTTTTTGACCCGATCGTCTCCGCCACGAACAGCCTGTTCGAGCCGATCGCCGACGGGGTGATCCATTTTCGAATCTCGCCGTACGACCAATTGGGGCGTCCGCTTGGCCACGGTAGCCTGTATTACGACCCGCTTGGCCTGAACCTTGAGCGGCTTGGCGCGGCTGGCCAAGCGCTGTATCAGGTGGCCACCAACCGGCCGGTGGATGGGACGTTGATGCAGGACCTCGACGGGCACAGCCAGGTTCAGTTTTACGGGGCGCTGCCGGAATATTTCGACTTGGAAATGGCGGTGGTGGAGCCGCAGGTGCTCAAGCAGGTGCGGGCGTTGCCCAAGGCGATGCAGGCCAACTACCTTGGCCGGCAGATCGGCAAAGTGACCCTCTTTCGGCAGCGGATTCCCATCCGGGACATGAAATGAATCATACGCGGACACAACAAGGCGCGGCGCTGGTCATCACCCTGATCATGCTCGGGATGGTGACCGCCATGACGGTGGTGTTTCTCGGCATCAGCCAGCGGGAGCGCGCCTCGGTGACGGTAGTCTCCGACCAGGTCAGCGCCAAGCTGATGGCAGAGACCGCGGCTGCCAGCGCGTTGTCGGAGGTGGCCGGCCGGATGGTGGCGGCGCAGGACCTCTTGGCGTACGATTTCTCGGTTTCGACAAATTACCTCAATCGGTTTGGCTTTGTGNCGGGCAAAGTTTCGCCGACGAATGTCAGCTACGTCTACCCGAATGGCCGGCCGCTGTCCCCGGACGATTTGCTGATCAACCTGGCCAATTTGCACGAGTTGGCGCGACCACCGGTGTTCGTGGACACCAACGCGCTTGGCTGGCGACCGAAGAACTACAACGCGGTGGAGGATTTCCGTTTTTACCTCGACCTGAACCGCAACCGGGCCTACGAGCCGACCGGGTTACAGGTGGTGACCAACTGGCAGGGTCGCCCGGTCACAAAGCCTCCGTTCCTGTCGCCGCCGTGGCCGGGGGATCAGCGGCCGGACAACCAGTTGGCGACCGATTACTTTGTCGGTGACCCCGAGTGGATTGGCCAGTTGGAAAGCCCGGCCTTCGCGCACGGCCCCACCAACCGCTTCATCGGGCGTTACGCCTACATGATCCTGCCGACCGGCCGCTCGCTGGACATCAACCACATCCACAACCAGGCGCGNGAGCCGATGAACCCGAGGCTCGACACTCCCGCCGGGGCGCGCAATCAGTTTCTCTTCATGCGCAACCAGGGCGTCGGCTCGTGGGAACTGAACCTGGCCGGTTTCCTGCGCCAGTTGAATCCCATCCAGTGGACGCATTACCACTACGACTGGAGAACGCGCCCCGTGAATCCCAAGGGACTGGATTTGCCCGTGGCAAATTATACGGCCTTCTCCGACGCGCGGGACATCATGATGCACCGCTACTACGGCTCGCGGCGNANCCTCTCCGGCATCCTCCCTGCGCNTGGCCTGCTGCCCAACGACCCAAGATTCGGGCTAAACTTGATCGACGACTACTCGGACGGCCCGTTGGTCNTGAACAGCACCCCGATGCTGGACAGCGAGGACGGGTTGCGGGTGGATCCGGCCAACGCCCCTTGGCCCGGCGCCGAGAATCCGCGCCGTTTCACGGACGTGCAGCAGTTACTCACTTTCCAGCCGTACGCCGAGCGGCCGCAGAGGGCGGACAACTTCGTGTCGCGCCTTCGCCAGGCGATGAACGTCCGGCCCAAGTCGATGTACACCCGAAAGCGGCTCGATTCCTACGACCGTTACACCTACTACCGGCTGCTCAGCCAGATGGGCGTCGACTCCGAGCCGGCGCTCCGCGGCAAGCTAAACATCAACTACGCCAACGACTGGTTCACCGGGCACAACACGCAGACCAACTGGACGGCCGATGCGTTCATCAACCGCGCCGCCCATGCGATGCTCCGGGCCAGCCTTTTGACGCGCTCGGTGACCAACCCGGTCACCGACAACATCTACACCGCCGGCTTCATCGGCGGCAAGGTGGTGAACCCGGACATCGGCATCACCGGGATGCGGCATCCGCTGTTTCCGGTGCGGCAGGGCCAGGCCGTGTTCAACCCGACCAACGCCGTGTCGAGCGGCATCCAGCTTTACCCGGCCAATGCCTACACGCCGGAGGTGCACCGGCTGCTGCAGGTGGCAGCGAACATTTACGACGCGACCACCAATCGCCTGGTGTATCCGCATCCGCCGACGGTCATGCGGCCGGTATTTCGTAAGTACAACTCGGGCGGCGGCACCGGCCTGTTCATCTCCCGCTACACGGAGGTGACCAACGACTGGCAGCGGATTCGCCGCCAAGGCTTCTTCGACCTCACCAACGTGGTGCTCCGGCCGCAGTTCAAGTTCGATACCGATCTGCACATCGGCATTCACGGCGTGCCGTGGATTGTCGGCGCGAAGAAGGGCCTGCCGAACTTTAACGAATACTCGGTGGAATCGATCGTGCAGGTGTCGCGCCGGCTCGAAGTCAACAAGGGCAATGCGGCCAATATTTCTCCGGCGATGAGCCGGAACTGGCGCACGAACCAGATGTACACCCTTGGCATCACGAACGTTTTTGGCATCGAAGGCTGGAATTCGTACACCAACGCCTACCCGCGTCGGCTCGGCATGGACGTGCGGCACCAGTATCAGATTGGTCTGTGGGATCACAGCATCACCAACCGCTCCGGCGTGGCGCTGCCGCGCCTGCTCACGAACCTCGTCTCGACGCCGTATAACCAGTTCACAACGCTTGCGCCAAACGAATGGCTCGGGAGGGAGTTCAAGGTGCCGCTCAACGCCGGGGCGACCACGATCACCAACTCCATTTACAGCACCGGCCTCAAGCGGTTCTTCCCGGCCAACCGCGCCTCAACCAACGTGTTCGAGACCGGGTTTGCCGTGCCGGACTGGAAACTGCACATCACCAACCGCGTCCAGTATTTCCTCGTGGATCTCGACCTGAACCGCGTGATCGACGCGGTGAACCTCGACAACATGGTTACCTCGATGGANATCACGCAATTGACCAGCGGGCAGACCGGGGATTCGCCGTTCTGGACGATGTCGGAAGGCGCCTTTTGGGACACCAACCGGGTGGATGCCAGCCGGGGAACGCGCAGCCCGACCTTCGGTATCGTCAACCAGATCAAGGTGTCCAGCGGCGAGAAACCGGTCAGCACGGCCTACTGGCGCAGCTACAACAACGACCCGTACGCCGGGCGGAACAAGGACAAGGCCGTCGAGGATTTCAGAGACTTTCTCCAGGGCCGCAACCGTCCGCGCCGCCCGTCCGACCTCATCCGCAAGCAGGCGCCGTTCACGCCGACCCGCAAGATTTACAAGCGGGCCTCGTGGCAGGCCAACGATCCGCTCGTCCATTACACGGTAAACGACCTGACCGACCCCATCATCACCGACCGGTTCAGCACCAACAACGTGGTTTACCTGCGACCACCCAACACTCCGAGGCCGGCCAGCAACCTTGGGTTGATCAACGAGCGGTACCGGCCGTGGGGCGGGGGCGGGCCGGTGCCCGACGTCAACACCTTCAACTATTACACCAAGGATCCGCTCATCACCGGCAGCGACGCTTGGCAGTTCCCCGACAACAAGTTCCCCAGCATCGGCTGGCTGGGCCGGGTGCACCGGGGCACGTCGTGGCAGACGATGTACCTGAAATCCGGCGTCTCCTCGCTGACGAACTGGTGGGCGTGGTCCGGCAGTTTCGGCGTGCACAACTTGGTGAAGGGCTTCGATCGCGACCGCGACGGCATGCCGGATTACTGGGAGACACTTTACGGGTTGAACCCGCAAAAGCCGGACGCCTACTACGACGCCGACGTGGACGGACTCGTCAACCTGCAGGAATACCACGCCGGCACGCATCCGCTGCTGTCGTCGCCGCTGCTTGGCCTCAGCACCACCCACCCGACCAACGACTGGCGGCTGCTGCAGCTCTTCACCACAGCACCCAACGCCGACGCCGCCAGCGGGCTGCTCTCGGTCAACCAGACGAACGCCGCCGCCTGGGCGGCAGTGTTCAGCGGCATGCCTGTCCTGTCCAACTCCCTGCCGGACAGTCCGACACTGGGCGCGCACGTGGCGGAGGTCGGCACGGCGGAGGAGCCGCTTCTCATTCAGCCGCCGTTGTCGGACCCGTCGGCCGCGCCGCAGCTGGATTGGATTTTGCATGGCACGCACGGGCTGCCGACGATGTGGGTCAACGGCCAGGCCACCGTCATCCCGGGACTTGACCAGATGCGCCTGGCCCGGGGCGGGTTCCGCACCCTTGGCGACATCTTGTCGACACCGACGCTGACCGAGTTTTCTCCGTTTTTGAACCTTGGCCAGACCACCTGGGTTCCCAATGTGGAACGGCCCGGCCCGCCGTTCGGCCCGCTCCGGCCGCAGCCGATGGCGTTGACCACGCCGGGGTCGCTGCCCAGCGAGCAGCAGAAGTACGGCATCCACGAGAACGTGATGGAGTGGATTCCGCAGCAGGTGTTGTCGCTCCTAAAGGAGGACGAGCCGAGGGTGACGGTGTACGCCTTTGGCCAGGCGCTCAAGCCGGCGGAGAACTCGATCGTGACCCGCCCTGGCCGCTACTACGGGATGTGCACCAACTACGCCATCGTCGGCGAGGTGTTCACCAAGACCACTTACAAACTCGAGGAACAATGGGAGGGCACCAACCAGGTGTTCCGGACCGTTGTGGAGGATTATCAGGTGTTGGCAGAAGAATAGCGCAGGATGAAAAACAGGCAGACACTATCCGCGGTTTTGTTGACGGCTCTCGTTGCCGGTTTGGCCTATCTCGGCATCAGCCAAGAGCCGGTTGAGCGTCCGCCCGCGCCGGCGCTTGGCCAGGCGCCGACGGTCGCGCCGCAACGCTTGGCCAAGCCGGTGGCCACCGCGCTGCCGCAGACGGCCACGGCCAAGGAGGATCCTTTCCCGTTCCGGCTTCGGAACACCGACGCGCCGATCGGCGACCTCGTCCGCAACGAAACCGCGGTGCTGCTGCGAAACGCCTTCATCGACACCGCGCTTGGCCAAGCGCTGTCGATCCCCGACGACCTCAGGGCCGAAGGCGATCCGCTGACGTACATCGCCCAGTCGCGTGGCCCGGCCACGGCGGCCTTCCGACGGCACATCGGCGCGAGCGGCGGCACGATCATTTCGTACATCCCCAACAACGCCTACCTCGTGCGAATGGACGCTGGCGGCGCGGCGCGCCTGGCCAATTGGCACGGCACGCAATCAGTGCTGCCGTTCGAGCCTTACTATAAGCTGGAGACGAAACTGCTCGAGATGGCGCTCACCGGCCAACCGCTGCCGGAGGGGGCGCTGCTCAACGTGGTGCTGTTCCCGGGGAGCGAACCGGCCGTGGCCCAGCGCTTGGCCAAGCTGGGTGTCGAGGTGGTGTCGGAGGATCGCACGCCGTTCGGGGCCAAGCTCGTGGCCCGCGTGCCGGGTGGTCGACTGGCCGCCTTGGCCAAGCTCACCGGGGTGCAGGGACTCGAGCGGCACCGGCCGCGCCGCTTGGCCAACGACCTCACCCGGCCGCGCCTTGGTGTCGAGGCGTACACGGTTCAAACCAACGCCGCCGGCGCGGTGACCAACGTGTTGAACGAGGATCACCTTGACCTGACCGGCAGACGCATCTACGTCAACGTCAACGACACCGGCGTCGACGACAGCCACGCCGCATTTGGCAACCGAATCAAGGGGCCGGCGACCAGCGATTCCAACGGCCACGGGACGTTCGTGGCCGGCATCATCGCCGGGGATGGCTCCGGCTCGGACACGATCAAGACCAACCCGCCGCCCGGCTCCCTCAAGGATCCCGACTTCAAGGGCATGGCGCCCGCGGCCAAGCTGCACGTGCTCCGCTCCAAAGACCGCAACGTGAACAACCACGTCTCGGATCGCTGGCTGCAGACCGAGTCGGCAGACTACCATTTCTTCCAAAGCCCGAGGCAGCGGTACCCGCTGATCTCCAACAACAGTTGGGAGTACGACGAGGAAAACGACTACACTTGGGCGGCCGCCAGCTACGACGACGCCACGCGCGACGCGCTGCCGGGGCAACCTGGCGACCAGCAGGTGATTTATGTCTTCCCCGCCGGCAACTCCGGTGCGGGCGGGGTCAACGGGCTCAACGCCAGCCCGAACTCCGTCTCCGCACCCGGCACGGCCAAGAACGTGATCACCGTCGGCGCGATCGAGACTCTCCGCGAGATCGCCGTCGAGTCGAAATCGTACGAGACCAACACCGTCACCGAGACCGACGAGGACGGCAACGAGCTCACGAAGGAGGAGGTCACCACGACCACCAACACGCCGTTTGCCAGCCAGACCGATTCCGACAATCAGGTGACCTATTTCTCGAGCCGGGGCAACGTCGGCATCGGCATCGAAGGGCAGTACGGCCGTTTCAAGCCGGATCTGGTCGCGCCGGGAGCTTTCATCATCTCGACTAAATCATCCGATTGGGACGACTCGGTCAACTCCACCACCAACACCCTCAACGGCGACGAGGCGTTCGAGTACGGGGGATGGCTGCAACGAAGCGAGGAGGATGCCGAGGCGAGGCGGGAACTGGACGAACAGCTCGGCGACCAATACCGGTACGGCTCCGGCACCAGCGTGGCCGCCCCGGCGATCAGCGGCATGCTGGCGTTGATGCAGGAATTTTATCAGGAACGCCTCAAGCGCACGAACAGCCCGGCGCTGATGAAGGCGCTGCTGATCAACAGTGCGGCGTCGGTTGATGCCCGGTACGACCACAACGTCCGTGGCTCGGTCAACCACCAGGGCTGGGGACTGCCCAACCTGGGCCGCGCTGTGCCGGCGTTGGCCGACGACAACCGGACTGACGAGGCCGCTTGGCCCATGCGCTTCATCGACCAGAGCCTGACCAACGCGCTGGCCACCGGCGAGAGTCGCTCGTGGGAAATCACGCTTGGCACAAACGCGATGCATTACCCGCTGCGCTTCACGCTGGCCTGGACCGATCCGCCCGGCAACCCGAACGCCGCCGTCAAGCTGGTCAACGATCTTGACCTGATCATCACGCCGCTCTCGCGCTCGTCGCTTGGCCAAGGCGGCCAGACCGATCCGGATGATCCCGGCGATCCCTCCGACGACCCGGCGGACGACGCAGACGAGCCGGAGGAGGTCTACTACGGAAACAACATCGGGGCGTCGGTCTTCAGTTCGATGGGCGTCACCAACGATGTGGTCAACAACGTCGAGAACGTCTTCATCGAGGAGCCAAGCGCGGAGCAGTATCGCGTCACCGTCTACGCGCGCCGCGTGAACGTCGATGCGTTGTCGGCGTTTTACGACGCCGAGACGCCGGCGAACCACGTTGATGTCGTGCAGGACTTCGCGCTCGTGATGTCCAGCGCCAACCCGGAGGTCGGCGGCGCGTTCGAAATCCGGACCGACAAGCCGGAGGCGATCGAGTTGCCGCCCATCGCTTCGCTCACCAACGGCATGCCGATGTTACATCAGCGTGTTGGTGCCAACTCGGCCTTGGCTAAGGAGGATGACCCGGCGCAAACGGTATATGCTAATCGCCGGGGCATAACAAACCAGTGGCATTTCTACACATTCGTGAACGCCCCGAAGAAAAAAGAAGATTCGGATGACTCTGATGATCCAGGAGATCCTAATCCTCCCGACGATCCTGGTGAATCCGGAGACGAGAATCAGCCGAGTTTTGGAAAGCATGTGGCTTTTATCACATTCATGCCGCCAAACCTATCGTCACCGCGTCACCGCGAGGCGGACATCGATCTGTATGTGTCGCGCGATTCGAACCTGACCAATCTCGAACCTGCAGTGCTCGATGCAGCATTTCGCTCCACCGAGCGTGGTGGCACGGAGTTTATCACGTTTGACGATGCCAAGGTGGACGAGAGTGAAGTGTTTTACATTGCTGTGAAGTCGGAGGATCAGATGGCGGCCGAGTATGGTTTGGTCGGGTTGTCAACGGATAACGCGAACGGATTTTCAGATGATGACGGAAACATCTACATGTTACCGATTCCGGCTGTGATTCCAGATGGTTCCGCAGCGAATCCAGGTGGTGTTTCTATTTTCGGTGTCTACACTGGAACACCATACGACTATGTTCGAAAGGTAACTGCAACAAGCATTATCCACCACGAGGAAGTGGGTGATTTATGGGGTCAATTGAGCCACAACAGGAACGCTGTTGTTCTAAACAACCACACGCTAGCTGAACCGGTCACCGGCAAACCGTACCCGACCGATTTTGTATTTGTTTATGATGATGAACTCGATTCGTCTCGCATTATGCCGGGATCGATCCCGACCGATGGCCCTGGAAGTCTCAATGATTTTCAATGGGAACCGGCCATGGGCGTTTGGCAACTCGACATGGTGGACAGTGCTCTGACTTTCACAGGATTGGTGGAACATCTGAATGTGAAAGTGGATGCCATAAAGAACCTGTCACTAATCGGTAATCGTGGAATCGACGTACATCTCGACCCCGGTGAGAGCGAGGATTTTCTGGTGGAGGTGCCGTTAAACGCCACCAACATGATTGTGCAGTTGACCGAGATGACCGGCCCTGTCGATGTCTACATCCGTAAGGATATCGAACCGGACATCAAGGCCGACCCTGCGGTGTACGACAAGTCGACCATTGATGCGGGAGTGAATCCTGGCCCGGACGGAACGATTGGAACTGAAGACGATATCGTTGAATGGGACGGCAGCCCGCCACGCGGCGAACTTCACTACGGGCTATACGACTTGCCTCCGCTGAGCGAGGGGCGATGGTTCGTCACCATCGACAACCCGGAACTCACTGAGGTCGATTTTCACCTCAAGGTCATCTTCGAGTACGACATCTCGCTGGACAATACTATCAAGCTGGTCAGCGACGAACCCGAGCCAATCGAGGACGACATCGTTACCAAGTCTATTCTGACTGTCACCAATGATTTCCTAGTTGGCATGGCCGAGGTCGGTGTCCGAATCGATCATCCTCGAATCGCCGATCTGGACCTGCACCTCGTTAGTCCGCAGGGCACTCGCTTGTTGCTCTCTGAGAACCGTGGCCATACCAATATTGCGTATGGTAAAATGCTTACCGAGGAGGTTGAATCTTTGCCTGTGTTCGAAGATGGCTTTGAGTCTGCGGACAATGATTTCATCGATGACTCTGCCAAATTTCACTCTGGTTGGGAACTCGACAGCGGCGAGGTGTATGTATATCGCACACCCCAGGCCGGGCTATCGGCACACTCTGGTGAACAGTTCGTCGAGATGAACGGCCTTGAGCCGGGGACAATTTCCACCAACGCCTTGACCGAGGTGGACAAGGTCTATCGGCTTCGATTTGCATACGCAAAGAACCCCGACGCCGCCGATCCGCTGGAGATGAAAGTATTCGTTGGCACGGTGACCAACCTAACGGTTACTGCTTCGGTCGACGGAACTGACAACACCCTTGCCTGGAAGGAGAAGGATATTGTTTTTACCGCCGAATCGTCCAATACAAGGATTCGATTCAAGTCACTTGAAGAGGAGGATTACGCGGTCATGCTCGACAGCGTGCGTTTGGATGAAGTCACACCTACCAATCTTTATGCTGTGTTTTCCGAGTTGGAGAACCTGGCCAAGGGTTCAATGAAATTTGGCGACGCGCCGTATGCCAAGGAGGAGGAACAGGTGCTTTTCAGCGGATTTGAGGATGCGCCGATTGGCTTGGCCAAGACGAACGACATCATCGATGGCTGGACGGTGCTGAATACAACGGTGCGCGTCAGCCAGAGCAGCAGGGCGCACAGCGGCACCTACTACGCGACGCTCTCGCAAGACAGCGCTTCCGAGGCGAAGGAGGACAATTATCTTGTTGAGGACTTTGACAGCCTGAAGCTTGGCCCGTTTGAGAGCAGTACTGAGTCGGGTGGGGACGGAACCGACTGGACCGACACCGCGCCGGCCGGTTGGGTGATGGTTCTTGGCCCGAACCACGGTCCAACGGCCGGCGGCTCAGGCGTTAAGGAATTCAATGGCTGGACCTTCTTGGATCCGGTTTCGTGGATCAACACCGCTCCTGGTCAGGGCCGTGCCGAATTCACCAAGGGCACTGGGGTGATTGCCGTCGGCGACTCGGATGAATATGACGATGCGGATGATGCCAAGTTTGACGCCGCACTATCCACCCCGGCGGTCAACATCGCGGGCGTGGCGGCGGGAGCGCTGTACATCACCTACGACTCGAGTTGGCGGCAGGAGCCGCAGCGGGGCAAGGTGCTTGTTTCCTTCGATGGCGGCGCCCCGGTGGTGCTGCTGGAGCTGACACCGGACACGCCTACCGCCTACAACGAGACGGTCACCCTTGCTCTCAATAATCCCGAGGGAGCCAAGTCCGCGGTGGTCACGTGGGATCATCAGGGCCACAACAGCTGGTGGTGGGCCATCGACAACGTCCGCATCTACTCCAAGAAAGTGCCGCCGGGTGGCTCCATCTGGCGCGACCTGCCGACCGCCGTCGGGCAGGATTACCGGCTCAGTTTTGCCACCCGCGCCAACGGCGGTGACGCCGAGTTTGTGCTCGGTGGCGTGGTTACCAACCGTGTCGAAGGTGCTATCAGCCTGATCAACGCCATCCCGCAAAGTGACGACTGGGTCACCAACACGGTGCGCTTCACCGCCGCGCGCTCCTCCACGCCGTTGACGATCCGTACCGAGAGCGCAGCCGTGCGGCTCGACACGGTCGAGTTGATTGGGCCGGGGCCGCACAACCTCGCCGAGGAGCCGCTCGATGTCCTCAGCGGCGAACGCGCCATGGGCGATTGGGTGCTTGAGGTGCGCGACCACCGCGTCGGCGTGGACCTCGACGACACCGACATCGAGCCTGTGCTCCTGAGCTGGTACATCAAGATCATGGGCAGCGAGGCCGAGGACACCTTGGTCACTCCTGAAAGCGATGGCAAAAAACCGTACACCCGAAACGACACCGCCGAGGCGCTCAAGGACGGCCGGAAACGGCGGGGCCGGNTTTACGAAAACGAGACCCATTACTGGACCATCGAGACGTGCAGCGACTCTACTTGGCTGANNGTCGAGTTATCCGCCGTCAAAAAGAAAAAGAATGCCAAGGTTTCTCTGCTCGCCAGCTATGGCGGTTTCCCGTCAGGCGACACTGCTGTTGACGACTACGTACAGGTGGACATGAATGACTCCTACTTCGCTCGGCTCGTAATCAGGGATTCCGGCCACCTGCCGCTGCAGCCGGGTGAGTTACTCTATCTTACAGTGCAGAAAACCGACCAGTACGATACCAATCGGTCGCTATACGAAATCCGGGCCACTTGGGACGGCAATTGCGGCGGTACCCCGCCGAACNCGGANGGCNCCATCCGCCTNGCNANNGCCNNCGGCAGCGAGTCCGGCNTNGCCAANCCGGGNGNGCCTGNNCNNTTNNTGTGGCACATNCCGGCCGGCACCNCGGCGGNNNTGCTNGAGGCCACNGGCCTCACNGCCGNCGCNGACGTCGAGTTGATCAGCGCNGANGGCCGGCANTTNCGCAACAGCNTNGGCCTTGGCCAAGNGTCCGGAGCAGATCGTCCTGCGCGAGGGTGTCATGANCCCGGACCTCGCGGGCGACTGGCTTGTGCGGGTCAACACCACCGGCGACACGCCAAGCCAATTCACCCTGAACACGACTCTTGCCGACGGGCAGGGNCATTTGATTTCGTCGCAGNCGATCGCGATGGAGATNGAGAGCCAATTCTGGCCGCCGATCGTGCGCCTCGCCTGGCCAAGCGTGTCGGGCGAGCGGTACCTGCTCGAGTCGTCCGTCGATCTCGCCGACTGGACGCCGGTGCATGAGCAGACCGCCAACTCGGCGTCGATCCTCTTTGAAACCGGGCGGTCGTGGTTTGGTGAGCGCTACTACCGCGTCAAGCAACTCACCGGCGGCCGCTGATCGGGCCGCTCTCCCGCTTGGCCAAGCGCGTTTCGTTTGATTCCTTCTCCCTCATGGGAGAAGGTGGCCGTAGGCCGGATGAGGCTGAAAACTCACAAGGTTTATTGCGCTGTACGCCGTTTGTTCGGAGGGATGATAAACCTCCCGGCGCTGCTGTGCATCGCCTTAGCCAGCGCGATCCTCGTTGCCTGCACCACCCCCGGGCGCGTGCCGGTGACACTGGCCTCGCCGCCGCAGATTCCCGGGGCGGAATTCGTTNGAAACCAGGCATGCGCGGAGTGCCACGAGAAAATCCACGGCGATTTCCCCGGCAGTCCGCACGGCCGTTTTTATCGGGATGACGCTGTGCACTGGGCTTCGGTGGCTGGTTGTGAATCGTGTCATGGCGCTGGCAGCAAACATATTGAGACCGGTCTGGCCGCTGACATCGTGAATCCGCGCGAAGATCCGCTCGCCTGCCTAAAGTGTCATGTCTCGACTCACGGCGAGTTCACCATGCCGCACCACCACCGCGTGCTTGAGGGGCGCATGAGTTGCGTCGACTGCCACGAGCCGCACGGCGCCAACATCCACCAGCGCACCGCCGGCTTGGGGCTGCAACAGCGCGACGCCACCTGTGTGCGGTGCCATTCGGAACAGGCCGCGCCGCACGTGTTCGAGCACGAGGCGCTGCGCGAGGGCTGCACTGCCTGCCACAAACCGCACGGCGGGATGAACCGCGGGATGCTCGTCCAGCGCGACGCCAACCTGTGCCTCCGCTGCCACGCGCAAATCCAGACTGGCGTCGCCGGGGTATTCATCGGCAAGACGGATCACACCGGTTTCCTGCGCGGCGGCACTTGCTGGTCGGCCGGCTGTCACTCCGCCGTGCACGGCTCCAACTTCAGCCCGCGTTTGCTGTACTGATGCGAACGCTGCTGGCCATTCTGTTAAGCGCCGTGGGCGCGTGGGCCGTGCAACCGGTCGACACTACACGTCTGCCCATTTCCGCAGAGCGGAAAATCGATTTTGCCACCGACATCCAGCCGCTCCTCGACCGGTCGTGCATGAAATGTCACGGCGACAAGCGGCCGAAGAGCGACTACCGGCTGACGAGCCGCGAGGCGGCACTCGTTGGCGGTGAAATTGGCGTGGCAATCCTCCCCGGCGACAGCGCCAACAGCCCGCTCGTCCATTACATCGCCGGCCTGATCGAGGACTCGGAGATGCCGCCGGAAGGCAAGGCACCGGCATTGAGCCGCGACGAGATTAGCCTTGTTCGCGGCTGGATCGACCAGGGCGCGGCGTGGGCGGCGTCGACGAAAACAGTTTTCACCGCCGAGCCGACCGCCCGCTGGATTTCGCTCAGCGGCAGCGCGGAGGCATTCCGCCAGCATTGGGGTATGACCCCGGGCTTGTCGCTCGGGCTTGGCCAGGTGACGGCTACAGGCCAAACCAAGCGCGGCGCGAACGTCGAGTTCGACGGCCGCTTTATCGGTGGTGATGCAGATCACCGGGCGCGGCTGCGCCTCGACCGCCCCGGCTTGGGCTATGTCGAGGCCGGCTACGAGTCGTGGCGCGATTTCGGCCTCGGCACCGGCGGGTATCTCGACGGCATCGGGCCGTCGCCGTACAGCTTGGCCAAGGCGCCGTACCTCGACCACGAGCGCGTCTGGCTTGCTGCCGGCTTGGCCAAGCGCGATGTGCCTAAGCTCGATTTTAGCTACGAGCGGCTTGGCCGCGACGGCCGTCTGGCCACGCAGCAGTGGGGCGGTGTGCCGGTTGGCGAATTCGAGACGCGCGCGATTTATCCGGCGGCCAAGTCGGCGGAGGAGACCATTCACAGGTTAAGTTTGCGGGCCGAGCACGACATCGGCGACACGCAGGTCGAGGACGCGTTGATCATCGAGATCGGCGACGCGGCAACAGAGCGCGGGCACGCCGAGTTTTTCAACTTGCCGACGGCCGGTGCCAAGCCGGACTTCCTCACGCAGATCGACGAGGAGCGGGAATTCAAGCGCGGCTCGAACTCGCTGCGGCTGACGCGGCAGTTGAAGGATTGGTGGCGCGTGTCGCTGGGCCATCATTTCACCAAGTTCGACGGCGACGCCGGGCTCGAGGTCGTTTCCCTGTCGCCAAACGAACCCGGCGAGACACCGTGGATGGGCGACCGCAGCAACGCGATCCACATGAGGCAGCGGTCGCACTTTCTCAACGCGACGACGCTGATGGGGCCGTGGCGTCATCTCACGCTGAGCGGCGGCGTGCAGGGCGAGTCGACCCGGCGGGACGGCATCGCCACCGGCCTGGCGCTGGGATCGTCTCCGGCGCGGTTCGCGTCGGGGGAGGATCGGGCAGGGCTCGAGGGCAATCTGCAGTTGAGCTACAGTGGCCTGAAAAACACCGTGCTCACGCTCGGCACGCGGCTGCGGCGGGAGAGCATTGACCTCCGCGAGGACGGTCATGTCGACAGCGAGTGGGGCGCGGAGGGATTCGCGCGCGAGAGCGACGAGACCGGCCGGCTGGCGCGGTACCGTGCCGCGTTTGCGTGGTCGCCAAGCGCCGAGTGGCTTGTGCGCGGCGGCTACAAGTGGCGCGACTCGCGCAGTGACTTTGCGCATCCGCTCGACACCGACCTGTCGGAGGAACCGGGCAACGGCTACCCCGCGTTCATCAACCGCCGCCGCGCCCGCGGCGACGTGATCGACCTTGGCTTCACGTGGCGGCGATTCCCAAAATTCCTGCCTGCCTTTCGCTGGGAGCGGCATCGCACCGACTACGAGCTGGGCACACAGTCGTTCGACGAGCCGTGGGGCGGCCCGCACCGCGACGGTGGCCGCCACTGGGCCGGGAGGCATGATTCGGACGTTTTCAGCCTGTCGATCACCTCGATCCCAACCCCGCGCCTCGTGGCAACGACCAGCATCGGTTACACTGACACATGGTCCGGCACGATCGAGTCGCCCGCGCTTGGCCTGCAGCCGTTCGAGGGCGACACCTGGTTTTACGTCGATCACCTTAGCTACGCGCTTGGCCAAGCGACCGACGTGACGCTGCTGCGATCCTATTACCGGGTGGATTACGGCGACGCAAACCTCCCCGGCGCGATCGCCTACGGGCTGGATGCCGAGCGATACGGTGTCGTGCTGGGCCTGCGGCACCGGCTTGGCCAGACGGCACTGTTCCAACTGCAGTACGGCTGGTTCAGCAACGACGAACCCAGCGCCAACGGCGCGCATGATTACAAGGCCCACATGCTCCTCGCCACCCTCAGCCTCGACTGGAATTGAGAGATGAGGTTTGACAGCGTGAAGCGGTTCGGTCACCTTGCGCCGAGACAGAGACATGACAATTCCTGGCAAGCCGACTGATCCCCAAAACCCATTGGGCGACCTCGAGGAATGGGACGATTTTGTGAAGGAACGGTACCCCGAACCGGCCGACAAGCAGGCGCTCGTTGGCACCAATCCGGACAAGACCGAGGCGCAGTTTCGCGACTATGAGGCGGAAGCCCGCTCGTCGGTGCGCGAGTTTTACCGGCTCAACCATCGGGGACAGACGCTCGATTTCGTCCGCCAAAAACGGGACGACTTCCTTCGCCTGAACCGCCGCGAGATGGGCGTGTGGGAGGCGGCAGAATTCCTCAACACGCTGATCGACGACAGCGACCCGGACACCGACTTGTCGCAACTGGCGCACCTGCTGCAGACCTCCGAGCAGATTCGCAGGGACGGCCATCCGCGCTGGTTCGTCCTCGCCGGGTTCGTGCACGACCTCGGCAAGGTGCTGTGCCTGTTCGGCGAGCCGCAATGGGCGGTAGTCGGCGACACGTTCCCGGTTGGGTGCGCCTTCTCCGACAAAATCGTCTTCCCCGAATACTTCGACGCCAACCCGGACAAGCAGAACGCCGAGTTGCAGACGCCGCTCGGCATTTACGAGGAGGGCTGCGGGCTGGACAACGTGCTGATGTCGTGGGGGCACGACGAATACATCTACCACGTTACCAAGGAGCACATGCCGGTCGAGGCGCAGTACATGCTGCGCTACCACTCGTTCTACCCGTGGCACCGCGAGGGTGAGTACAATCAATTCACGAACGCGCAGGATCGCGAGATGCTCAAGTGGGTGCTGGAGTTCAACCGGTACGACCTCTACACCAAGAGCCACGAGCCGCCCGACGTCGAGGCGCTCAAGCCGTACTACGAAGAGTTGATCGCCGAGTTTTTCCCGGCCAAGCTCCGCTGGTGAGCAAAAAGGATCACAAGGTCGCGGCGTTGATGGAGGGCATCGAGACCGGCGAACACGACCCGCACCTCGTCGGCTACCTGCGCTGCTTCAACGCGCAGCAATTCTACGAGGCACACGACGTACTCGAGGCATTGTGGCTCAAGGATCGCACCGGCCCCGACGGCGATTTTTTCAAGGGCCTCATCCAGTTTGCCGGCGCGTTCGTGCACCTGCAAAAACGCCGTTTGCGCCCGGCCAAGGTGCTGTTCCTGCGCTGCACGACCTACCTGTGCAACTACCCGTCGCCGCACTTTGCGCTGGACGTCGAGGGCATCACCAGCTTGGCCAAGCGCTGGGCCGCCGCCACCGAGTCCGTTGAACTCGAAACCGATCTGCAGGCCGAGCAGCGATCTCCCCGGATCGCCTTCCACCAAGCGATTGCCGCCGGTTAATCGAGCCGCCGAAAAGGTGGTTTTAGCAAATAACCCGCTTGGCCAAGCGCTTGGTTTTTCCGCCTTGCGCTTGGGTGTTGTTGCGGCACAAGCTGGGTGGCCATCGAGTGGTTGCCCGTGTGACATTGGACGTCGCTGTTCGCCGTGAGTTTGACTACCTCGTGCCGGCGGAGCTGGAGCCCAGCGTCCACGAGGGCACGCGGGTCAAGGTGCCGTTCGGCCCGCGCGAGGTGATGGGGGTGGTGACGGCGGTGCTCGACGAGTCGCCGCACGGCAACCTTCGCGAGATCATCAAGACGGTCGGTGGGCAGGCACTGGTAACGCCACCAATCCTTCGGCTCGTGCGCTGGATTGCCGACTACTACTGTTGCGCCCCGGAGATCGCGATGAAGGCGGTGCTGCCGGACGCCGTGCGCAAGGAGGAGGAGGGCTGGCGCGAGCGGCTGTACGTCCGCGCGCTGCCGCAGCACGGCGAACTCCCCAAGCTGACCAAGCGACAGGAGGACCTGTGGACGATCGTCGAGGAGTGGCGCGAGTTGCCGCTGCAGGAACTGGTGCGCTTGGCCGGGACGACCTCGGCGACGATCCGCAAGCTTGAGGACAAGGGGCTGGTGAGCATTGCCCCGCAAATTTCCGAGCGCGACCCGTATGCCAAGGAGCACATCCTGCCGACCCAGCCGCTGGAGTTGAATGCGCAACAGGCGACCGCACTCGAGTCGATCGTCGAGTCGATGGAACGCTTGGCCAAGCGGGAGGACGATGAAGCCAAGTCGGTTGGGGACAACGTATTTTTGCTGCACGGCGTGACCGGCAGCGGCAAGACGGAGGTGTATCTGCAGGCGATCGCCCACGCGCTTGGCCAGGGGAAGGGCGCGATCGTGCTTGTGCCGGAGATTTCGCTGACGCCGCAGACGGTGGAGCGGTTCAAGGCGCGGTTCAGCCAGGGACCGCAGCAGACGCTGGTGGCGGTGCTGCACAGTCACTTGTCAGCGGGGGAGCGGCACGACGAGTGGCACAAGATTCGGCAGGGCCGGGCGCGGATTGTGATCGGCGCGCGCTCGGCGGTGTTCGCCCCGGTGGAGCCGCTTGGTCTCGTGATCGTCGACGAGGAACACGAGCACTCGTACAAGCAGGAGGAGGCGCCGCGTTACAACGCCCGCGATCTCGCTGTGGTGCGCGGCCAGCAGGAGGGCGCGGCCGTAGTGCTCGGTTCGGCGACGCCGTGCATGGAGAGTTACCACAATGTACAGCTCAAGAAATACGGGCTGCTGTCGCTCCCCGAGAGGGTGGACAACATCCAGATGCCGCTCGTGCGCGTGATCGACATGCGCAGCGCGGCCCGAAGCGAAAAGGGCATCAGTATTTTTTCGCCGCAACTGCGCGAGGCGATCCTGCAGCGGCTCGAGAAAAACGAGCAGGTGATGCTGTTCCTTAACCGGCGTGGTTGGTCTAGCTCGCTGCAATGCCCGGAGTGCGGTTTCGTGGCGGAGTGCCCGAACTGCAGTGTGTCGCTGACGTACCATCGCGCGGCGCAACAGTTGATGTGTCACATTTGCGGCCACGTCGAGTCGGCCCCGAAAAAGTGTCCTGAGACGAACTGTGGCAACGCGGCGATCCGGTTTTCCGGGCTGGGCACGGAGAAGGTCGAGGCCGCGCTGGAGAAGGGTTTCCCGTCGGCGCGAGTCAAGCGGATGGACTCGGACACGCTCAAGCGCAAGGAGGATTACCGACGCATTCTCGGCGATTTTCGCACCGGAAAAATCGACATTCTCGTTGGCACGCAGATGATCGCGAAGGGGCTGCATTTCCCGAACGTGACGCTGGTCGGGATCATCCACGCCGACCTGAGCCTGCACATCCCGGACTTTCGGGCGGGCGAGCGGACGTTTCAGTTGCTGACGCAGGTGGCGGGCCGCGCCGGGCGTGGCGATGTGGAGGGGGAGGTGTACGTGCAGTCGTTTACGCCGTTTCACCCGGCGATCCAGTACGCGCGCCGCCATGATTTCACCGGATTCTTCGAGCAGGAAATCGAGTTTCGCAGGGAGTTGCGCTCCCCGCCGGTCAGCCGCGTGGCGCTGCTGACACTGCGCGGCCGGAGCGAGGATCGCGTCAAGTTTTTCGCCGATAATCTCCGCAAGGAGATGGACGCGTTGGCCGGGGAATTGGGGGGCACCATCGTCGCCGGCCCCGCGCCCGCGCCGTTGCTGCGCGCCGAGTCATTCTACCGCTACCAGGTGATGATTCGCACCGGGAACATGGCCGCCCTCAGCCGTAAGCTGTCAGCCAAGGCGAAGGCACTGAAAACTCCCGATGACATTCGCCTCGTCATCGATATCGACCCGTTGACGCTGAGCTAACTTGCCGGGAGGCTTTCGTGGCAATAGGATGCCTCGCCAGGGTCGGGCTTGCGCTTGGCCAAGCGCAAAGAAGGTGGACGCAAACAATCAGTTACAAACGACCGTGGCCGGGTTGAACCGGCTGGCCCGCAACCTGTGGTGGACGTGGAACCAGGAGGCGCAGGATGTGTTCGAGGAACTGTCGCCGCGCGCCTGGCGAAACCTGTACCACAATGCCGTGGCGGTGCTGCGCGAGTTGTCCAAAGAGGAACTGCGAGCGCGGCTGCTCGACGAGGAGTTCAACGGCCGCGTGCAGGCGGTACTCCGGCAGTTCGACGCCTATCTCGGTGCGGCCGACACATGGGCGGCGGCGCACGCGCCCCGCTTGGCCAAGCGGCCGGTGGCCTACTTCAGCGCGGAGTTTGGCTTTCACGAGACGTTGCCTATTGCGGCCGGCGGGCTGGGGATGTTGGCCGGCGATCACGCCAAGTCAGCCAGCGACCTTGGCCTGGGATTTGTCGGGATCAGTCTGTTTTACCGGGAGGGTTATTTTCAGCAGGCGATCAACGCTGAGGGGTGGCAGACGGAATATTACAGCCAGCTCGACCCGCAAAACCTCCCGCTCGAGCCGGTGCTCGGCGACGACGGCCAACCGCTTGTTTGTGGGGTGGAGATCGCCGCTGAGCCGGTGTCGTTCCGTGCCTGGGTGGCCAACGTCGGCCGCTGCCCGGTCTACCTGCTCGACGCGAACCTGCCGACGAACCAGCCGCATTTCCGCGACCTCACGCGGCACGTGTACGGTGGCGACGACTCGACGCGCATCATGCAGGAAATCCTGCTCGGCGCCGGGGGCGTGCGGCTGTTGCGGCGGCTCGGCGTCGAGCCATCGGTGTACCACATGAACGAGGGCCACGCCGCATTCCTCGCGCTGGAATTGATGCGCGAATTGATCGCCGAGGAGGCCGGCTTCGACGACGCGTTGGCGGCGGTGAAGCAGCAATGCCTGTTCACGACGCACACGCCGGTGCCGGCNGGGCACGACCGGTTCAGCCGCGAGTTGATGGATTACGCAGCGCGACATTTTTACGGGCAGCTCGGTGTCAGTGCCGACGAGTTGATGGCGCTGGGCCGAGTCAACCCGGACGACGCCAACGAGCCGTTCTGCATGACTGTGCTGGCGCTCAAGGCGGCGCGTGCAGCCAACGGCGTGAGCGAATTGCACGGGCAGGTGAGCCGAGAGATGTGGCACAGCCTTTTTCCGGAAGGCACGATTGACGAGGTGCCGATCGGTCACGTGACCAACGGCATCCACCTTGCCGGATGGATGAAGGGGCCGGTGCGCCGGTTCTGGCGGCGCAAGCTTGGCCAAGCAGAATCGGCGGCGGAGTGGGCGGAGGAATTGGCCAAGCCGGAGTTTTGGGCGCGGATGGGTGATTCATCATTCGTGAGCGACGAAGAGCTGTGGGCGCTGCGGTACCGACTGCGGCGCGAGTTGATCGAGTTTGCGCGGCGGCACCTTCAGGAACAGGAACATCGCTCGGAGCCAAGCGAATTCATCGCGTTCGATCACCTGCTCAACCCGGACGCGCTGACGATCGGCTTTGCCCGGCGCTTTGCCACCTACAAGCGCGCGCCGCTGATCTTTGACGATTTCGAACGACTCGCGGAACTGGTTCATGACTTGCGCCGGCCGGTGCAGTTTGTCTTCGCCGGAAAGGCGCACCCGCGCGACGACGACGGCAAGCGGCTGATCCAGAAAATCATTCACCTGAGCCGCCACTCCGGCCTGAGCGGGCGGCTGGTATTTCTCGAGAATTACGACGTGCATGTGGCTCGGCAGATGGTGTCCGGCTGCGACGTCTGGTTGAACAACCCGCGCCGGCCGCTCGAGGCCTCCGGCACCAGCGGCATGAAGGCGACCTGCCACGGCTGCCTCAATTTGAGCATCCTGGACGGCTGGTGGCGAGAGGGTTACGACGGATCGAATGGATTCGCCATCGGCGACGACGCGCACCCCGGCGACGTCGTTGAGCAGGATAAATTGGACAGCGAAAACCTGTACACGACGCTGTCCGGCGAAGTGATACCGTGTTTTTATGAGCGCGACGAAGGCGGTATCCCAAGGGCGTGGATCGCGAAAATCCGCCGGGCCATGATCACGCTCGCGGCGCAATTCGACACCACCCGCATGGTGCGCGACTACACGCAGAGATATTACCAACCGGAATGAGCAACCTCGCCGACACACCGCGCGACCCGCGCTCGCTAAACGCCGACGAGGCGGAACGCCTTCTCACCGGGTGGGGTCACAAGTCGTATCGTGTGACGCAGCTCCTCGGCTGGCTTTACAAGAAACGCGCCGACTCGATCGACGCAATGAGCGACCTGCCGCAGGGGCTGCGCGACCAACTCGCCGATGAGTTTTCACTCCGGCCGCTTGAGTTGGCACGAGAGCAAAGTTCGCGGGACGGCACGGTGAAATTCCTGTGGCGCCTGCCGGACGGGGAACTAATCGAGAGTGTGTTGATCCCCGCTTCGATCGGCCGGGACGGCAGCCAGAGCAATCGGCGCACGCTCTGCGTTTCGTCTCAGGTCGGCTGCGCGTACGGTTGCACGTTTTGCGCGAGTGGCCTCATGGGATACAAGCGCAACCTTGCTGCGTCCGAGATCGTGGACCAGGTGCTGGCAGTCGAGCGGTGGCGCTTGGCCAAGGGCGTCGATTCGCATAGACCGGAGCCGCTCGTGAACAACATCGTCATGATGGGCATGGGCGAACCGCTGGCCAACTACGACAATCTCATCCGCGCGCTCGAGATTTTCAACTCGCCGTGGGGGCTGAACATCGGCGCGCGCAAGATCACTGTCTCCACAAGCGGCCTCGCGCCGCAGATCCGCCGCCTGGCCGAAACGCCGCAGCAATATCACCTCGCGATCTCGCTGCACGGCGCGACCGACGCCGTGCGGGACAAAATCATGCCGGTCAACCGCAAGTATCCGCTCGAGGAACTGATCAGCGCCTGCGAGGCGTACCAGCAGGCCAAGGGGCGGATGATCTGGGTCGAGTACATCTTGATCGACGGCGTCAACACTGGCCCGGAACAGGTCGAGGCGCTGAGCTGCCTGGCCAAGCGGCTGCAGTGCAAGGTCAATCTCATCCCTTACAACCCGGTGGACGGCATCGAACTGAAGCGGCCAAGCGACGAGACGGTCGCCCGGTTCCGCGACGGGCTGCACCACCTCGGCGTCCGCGTGACCGTGCGAACAGAAAAAGGCACTGACATTGACGCTGCCTGCGGTCAACTCCGCCTCAAGTCGGAGAAGAAGCCCGCCCCAAGCCAAGCGCTTGGCCAAGCGGGTTAGGTGCTGGCCTTCATTTCGACGACGTCGTGGGGGGCAGCCTCCTTTTGGCCGGCCGGGCTGATGCGGGTGTAGCGGGCCTTGGCCCGGAGGTCGGGCAAGGTGGCGGCGCCGAGGTAGCCCATGCCGGCCTGCACACCGCCGATCAATTGACCCAGCAATTGATCCAAATCCTCCGAGACTTCCTTGAGCGCCTCGATGCCCTCGGCGGCGACCTTGCGGTTCGCGTCTTTTGGCGCATGGCCGTAGCGGGCGGCTGAGCCGGATTTCATCGCGGCCAGGCTGCCCATGCCGCGGTACTGCTTGTACAGTTTGCCGCTGATCTCCATCACCTGGCCTGGGGTCTCGGGGCAGCCGGCAAGCAGGCCGCCGCAGATCACGCCGTCGGCCAGCGTGAGCGCCTTGACGATGTCGCCCGACTTGGTGATGCCGCCATCGGCCAGCAGGCTGACGCCTTTGGCCTTGGCTGCCTGGCCGGCGACGTAGAGGGCGGTCATCTGCGGGATGCCCACACCGGCAACGAGCCGCGTGGTGCAGATTGAGCCCGGCCCCTGACCGACCTTGATGATGTTCGCGCCTTGATCGGCGAGGTAGTCGACCCCTGCGGCGGTGGTGACGTTGCCGGCGATGATCGGCAGCTCGGGATACGCCGCGCGGATCAANGCGACGGCGTCGCCGACGCCCTTCGAGTGGCCGTGCGCGGTGGAGACGGCGACGACGTCCAGGCCTCGCTCGATCAACGCGCCGACGTGCGTCTCGATGCGTTCGCGGTCGAGTTCGCCGTCGGCATCGCGCGGGGTGGAGACGGCCGCGCCGCAAAGCAGCCGGAACTGTTCGTCGCGCGCCGGCCGGAACTGGGCGTGCCGCTCGGAGGTGATGCGCTCGATGTCGCTTAGCGTGAACAGGCCGCGCAACTCGTCCTGTTCGTTTACCACGAGCAGCTTGTTGATACCGGGGTTATCGGTGAAAAACTGGTCAGCGATGGCGATCGGGTCGGCGCCCAGTTCGCTTTCGCGGAGGGTCTGCACCTGGTCGCGCGGGACGAGGGCATCGGTGACCGGCTTGGCGGCGTAACGCGACTTGAGGACGTTGCCGGAGAGAAGGCCGACAAGTTTGCGGTCGTCGCCCACGACGGGGAAGGTGCTGAAAGCGTACCGCTTGGTCTCGATCCGATCGATCACCTCGCCAACGGTCTTGTCGGGCGACACGGTGATCGGCTCCTGAATGAGCCCGTGGACGTGGTTCTTGACGCGGCTAACCTCCTTGAGTTGCTGCTTCTCGGTCATGTTGTAATGGATCAGCCCGAGGCCGCCGTTGAGGGCCATGCCGGTGGCCATGCGCGACTCGGTGACGGTGTCCATGTCGGCCGAGATGACCGGGAGGTGCAGGCACAATCCGCCCGCCAGCTCGGTGTCGAGGGAGGCGTCTGCCGGGAGAATTTCCGAGAAAAGCGTGGAAAGGGTGAGGTCGTCGTAGGTCAGCGCCACGCCGGCTTGGGCCGNAAAAAACGTGTCTGCTGGTTGATAAAAGGCTGAATCGAGTGTGCCTGCGTTTTGCCCTGCCGCCATGTCCGAGTGTCCACGGTCACCGGGGCGCTGGCAAGCCGATTCGTTTTTTTCTTGCGCGCTTGGAGCGGTGGGCCAATAGTCTAACCATGAAAAAGCCTCCGAGACGGCCTGCCAAAAAGGCCNCCATGAAAGTGCCCCAACGGGGCATCACCCCGACCTCCGCGCCCAAGGCCGTTGTACCGCGAAACCTGCCCGTCGTGATTCCGAGCGTGGGCACGGAGACGCCGCCGCGCAAGGTGAACCGGGCCGAACCGGCCGCCGCCCGGGACGAGGGCGAGCATTCGGCCGTCCGTATTTATTTTCGCGAGATTGGCCAGTTCGGCCGCATCACGCCGGAGGATGAAATCCGCTTGGCCAAGCGCATCCGCGCCGGGGATGCCGAGGCTCGCCAGCAGATGATCCTCGCCAACCTGCGGTTCGTCGTGAAGATCGCACTGGACTACGAGGGACTCGGCCTGCCGCTGCTCGACCTCATCAACGAGGGCAACATCGGCCTGATGAAGGCGGTCGAGCGGTTCGACCCGGCCAAGGGCGGCAAGCTCTCGACCTACAGCTCGTGGTGGATCAAGCAGTCGATCAAGCGCGGTCTTGCCAACCAGGGCAAAACCATCCGACTGCCGGTGCACCTGGTGGAAAAGATTTCGCGGATGCGCCGCGAGCGGCTCAACCTGCTCGACCGGCTCGGCCGCGAGCCAACCAACCGNGAGCTNGGCNAGGCGCTGGGCTTGCAGCCGGGGAAGGTCGCGCTCATGCGCCGCGCCGCCATGCGCCCCGCCTCGCTCGACTCGCCGGTCGGCGACGAGTCGTCCACAAAGCTCGGAGAACTGGTGTCCGACGAGAACGCCGCCGTGCCGGATCGCGAATTGTCGGACAAGAACATCAGCGGGATCCTGCGCGCCCTCATCGGCGAGCTGCCGGANCGCGAGGTGCANATCCTCGTCCGCCGNTTNGGNCTNGACGGCGANGAGGAGCAGACGCTTGAGGAGATCGGGCAGCATTTCGGCGTCACGCGCGAGCGGATTCGCCAGTTGCAAAACGCCGCCTTGGCCAAGCTGCACCAGAAACTCGACCAACTCGAGGCCGACCCGCATTAGCCCGCGCTCCCTTGGCCAAGCGCTTGGCCAAGCGCAATAATCTCGACGCCGCTTGGCCAAGCGGCGACATTGCGCGGCCATGGCTACGACCGACGTCACGCTGGAGGAACTGCAGGCCGCGATCCGCAACGTGCCGGATTTCCCGGAGGAAGGCATCCTGTTCAAGGACATCACGCCGGTGCTGGCCGATGCCCGGCTGCTCGACGGCTGCATTAGCCATCTGCTCGGGGAGCACTCGGCTGACACGGTGGACGTGGTCGCTGGGATCGATGCGCGAGGGTTCATTTTCGGTGCGGCGATGGCCCGCGAACTGGGCGTCGGCTTCGTGCCGATCCGAAAAAAGGGAAAGCTGCCGTGGGAAACCATCGAGGAAAGCTACGAACTCGAGTACGGCAGCAACACGATTGCCATCCACACCG
>NYYJ01000086.1 GCA_002686755.1 Verrucomicrobiales bacterium | reverse complement strand
CTTCAGCAGGCCGAAATCGTAGCCCAAGTCGTCGCTGATGCGGATGAACGCGCTGAGATCCTTCGGGAAACAACTGCCGCCAAAGCCAAGCGACGCGTTGAGGAAGCGGCTACCAATGCGCTCGTCCATCCCAATGCCTCTTGCCACCTCCTCGACGTTCGCGCCGGACGCCTCGCAAATGGCCGCCACGGCGTTGATGTACGAAATCTTCATGGCGAGGAATGAGTTGGCGGCGTGCTTGATCAACTCCGCCGAGTTGATATCGGTGAAAATGATCGGCGCGTTGAACGGCTCGTAAATCTCCCGCATCGCCGCTTCCGGCTTATCGGAGGTGGTTCCGACCACGATGCGATCCGGCTTCATAAGATCTTCCACTGCAAAGCCTTCGCGCAGGAATTCCGGGTTGCTGATCACGTCAAAATTACAGTCCGCATTGCAGTAGCGCTTGATGGTCTCGGCCACTTTTTCGCCAGTCTTAACCGGCACGGTGCTCTTGTCGACGATGACCTTGTACGAGGTCATCGCGTTGGCGATGTCGCGGGCCACCCGCTCGATGAAACTGAGATCGACGGAGCCGTCCTCGAGCGGTGGAGTCGGCACGGCGATGAAAATGACATCTGACTTTTCCACTCCCTCCGCCGTGCTGGCCGTGAAGTTGAGTCGCCCGGCGGCGACGTTCTTTTTGACCATCTCCTCGAGCCCCGGCTCGAAGATTGGGATGCCGCCTTCCTGCAGCAGCTTGACTTTAGCCTCGTCGCAATCAACGCAGATGACATTGTGGCCGACTTCGGCAAAGC
The DNA here is from genome assembly GCA_002686755.1 of Verrucomicrobiales bacterium. Classification (GTDB taxonomy): domain Bacteria; phylum Verrucomicrobiota; class Verrucomicrobiia; order Limisphaerales; family UBA1096; genus UBA1096. The sequence goes on along the minus strand of NYYJ01000086.1, from coordinate 14,572 downwards.
AGGTTCCCGTCACCAAGCCGACGTAGCCGGTTCCGATAATGGCGATGTTCACGGTTCGCAGTGGGAGTTACTTGTTGTCCGGGGCAGCCGGTGCCGACAGCGGGGGCGCAGGCGCCGGCTTGGGTGCTTCAGGCTGAATTAACGGCGCAGGTTTGGGGGTTACCACGAGAGGCTCGAGCTGGGTTTGCGCCGCCTCCAGCAATGCCGTCGCCCGGTTTTTGATGGCCGTGTCGGTGTTGTTGGTCAGGCTTTGGTAGGTGCTGATCGCAGCTGCGGTATCGCCCTTGGCCTCCTTGCAGATCGCTTGGCCAAGCTGGGCCTCGGCTGCCCAATGCCCGTTCTTGAACTTAGCAAGGTAGTTGTCAAATGCAGCCTGAGCCTTGTCGTAGTCCGACACTTCAAGCCACGTCTTGGCGCTCAAAATCAATGCCCGTTCGGCAACCGGTTTGCCGGCCTGTTCCACGCCAACTTTATCGTAGGCTGCGGCCACGTCGGACAAGTTGGTCGCCCCAGCTATCTGAATGGCAAACAACGCCGACTCGGAGGCGGCATGAGAGTCTGACTGGTTTTTGCTGAACCATTGCCAGCCGACCACTGCCACGATGATTAACAGCGCGCCGTTAAAAAGTTTGCCCTTATTTTGGTCAAACCACTCGGCGCCCTCAAAAAGAATGTCTGGTTCGCTCGATTCACTCATAAATCGGCGGGGAATGAATGGCAGGATGCCGCAAAAGGCAAGTCAAATCCTCGAAAACCGGTCTTTTCGTCAGCCATTGGCCACCAGTTGGCGCAGCACGTACGACAGGATGCCGCCGTGCCGGTAATACTCGATCTCGATGTCGGTATCGATCCGACACCGCACCGGCACCTCCTCGGCGGCCCCGTCGGCGCGGGTAATTCGCACGGTCAATTCCTGCTGCGCCTTCAAGTCATCGCCCAAGCCAAGCACGTCGTAGGTCTCCGAACCGTTTAGGCTGAGACTGCTGACGCCGGTCCCGTCGTGGAACTGCAGCGGCAACACACCCATGCCGATCAGGTTGGAACGGTGAATGCGCTCGAAGCTCTCGCAGATCACCGCGCGCACGCCGAGCAGGCGCGTGCCCTTGGCCGCCCAGTCTCGCGAACTGCCGGTGCCGTACTCCTTGCCGCCCACGACAACGAGCGGCGTACCTTCGTCGCGGTACTTGGCGGCGGCATCGTAAATGTCCATTGCCTCGCCGCTGGGCTGATGGCTCGTTACGCCGCCCTCGGTGCCGGGCACCATCAGGTTCTTGATGCGCACGTTGGCGAAAGTGCCGCGCGTCATCACGCGGTCGTTGCCCCGGCGCGAGCCGTAGCTGTTGAAGTCGGCCTGCTCGACCCCGTTCCCGACGAGGTAACGGCCCGCCGGCGAGTCCGGCTTGATCGCGCCGGCCGGCGAAATGTGGTCGGTCGTCACCGAGTCGCCGAACACTCCCAGCGGTCGTGCGCCGATGATCTCGCTAATCGAACCGGCCTCCATCCCGAAGCCGTCGAAGAACGGCGGCTCCTGAATGTACGTGCTCGCCTCATCCCACTCGTAGGCGTGGCCGACGCTCGACGGGATTTCGTTCCACTTCGGATTTTGATCGGCAAAGTTGCTGTACAGTTCGCGGAATACCTCCGGCTTGAGCGCGCTTTGCATGAGGTCGCGCACCTGAGCGAGGCTTGGCCAAAGGTCGCGCAGGAACACGTCCGAGCCGTCGTCCGCTTGGCCAAGCGGTTCGCTCGTCAGGTCGATGTTGACCCGCCCGGCCAGCGCGAACGCCACGACGAGCGGCGGAGACATCAGGAAATTGCCGCGCACGTTCTGGTGCACGCGCGCCTCGAAGTTGCGGTTGCCGGAGAGCACCGAGGCGACAACGAGGTTGTTGTCGAGGATCGCCTTCTCGACCTCGGCGTCGAGCGGGCCGGAGTTGCCGATGCAGGTTGTGCAGCCATAGCCAACGAGGTTGAAGCCAAGCCGGTCGAGGTATGGTTGCAGGCCGGTCTTGTCGAGATAATCGCTCACCACGCGCGAACCCGGCGCGAGCGACGCCTTCACCAGCGGCGCCAGCTTGAGGCCGCGCTCGACCGCGCGCTTGGCCAGGAGCCCGGCGGCCAGCATCACGCTGGGGTTGGAGGTGTTCGTGCAACTCGTGATCGCGGCGATGACCACGTCACCGTGGCCAAGCGGCTCGGTGTCGTTGCCATTTACCGGCACATCGGCAGAGACCTTGGCCAAGTCGCCACCGTGCCGCCCGAAGCCGCCGTCGGCGACCGGCTTGGAGAAGAGCGTCTCAAACTGCCCGCCAAGGCTGGGTACCTCGATACGATCCTGCGGCCGTCGCGGCCCGGCCACGCTGGGCTGGATGGAGCCCAAGTCGAGCGTCAGTTCCACCGAGTAATCGATCTCGCCCTCGCCCGGGATGCCGAACAGCCCCTGTGCGCGGTGGTAATTCTCGTACGCCGCACAATGGTCGTCGGCACGGCCGGTGGCCCGGAGGTAGTTCACCGTCTCCTCGTCGATCGGGAAAAAACCCATCGTCGCGCCGTACTCCGGCGCCATGTTGGCGATCGTGGCGCGGTCGGTCAGCGGCAACTGCCTTGCGCCGTCGCCGTAAAACTCAACAAACTTCCCGACCACCTTGGCCTCGCGCAGCATCTCGGTAACGGTCAACGCAAGGTCGGTCGCGGTGACGCCCTCGCGCAGTGCGCCGTCAAGCCGCACGCCGACCACGTCCGGCGTCAGGAAGTAGACCGGCTGACCCAGCATCCCGGCCTCGGCCTCGATGCCGCCGACGCCCCAGCCGACGATGCCCAGCCCGTTGATCATCGTCGTGTGCGAATCGGTGCCGACGAGCGTGTCCGGATAATAAATGCCATCCGCGTTGCTCAACACGCCGCGTGCGAGATACTCGAGATTCACCTGGTGCACAATGCCGATTCCCGGCGGCACCACCTTGAACGTATCGAACGCCTGCATGCCCCACTTCAGAAACTGGTACCGCTCTCGGTTGCGCGTGAACTCCATCTCGAGGTTTTTGTCCATCGCATCCTCCGAGCCGGCGAAATCGACCTGCACCGAGTGGTCAACCACCAAGTCCACCGGCACCAACGGCTCGATGATCTTCGGATCCCGGCCGAGCCGCGCTGCCGCCGAGCGCATCGCTGCCAGGTCGACCAGCAACGGCACGCCGGTGAAATCCTGCAACACAATCCGCGCGACAGTGAACGGGATCTCCTCCGTTCGCGCGGCCTTGGCCTGCCAACCGGCGAGTTGGCGGATGTTTTCCTCCGTCACCTTTTGCCCGTCGCAATGGCGCAGCACCGATTCCAGGACCAATCGGATGCAGACCGGCAGCCGCGAAACATCCCCCACGCCGGCCTCGGCCAACGCCGGCAGTGAGTAAAATTTACCCTGTTGACCGTCACCAAGGTCGAACGATCGCAGTGAATTAAACGTGTTGTGACACATAAAAAATGGCCAAGCGACGAAGGTCGCGTTGTCACAGGAGAATGAATCCCCCAAGCCCCAATGTCAACGACTTGGCCAAGGCAAAGGCGGGGATGACTGGCTCAGCCTTCCGTCGCAAGCCAAGCGGCAACCGCAGCCAAGCAGGAGCGGCGCGCTTGGCCAAGCGGCAGATTAGCGGACGCCGACTTGGCCGGTCTTGGCGTNGTAGGTGTACTTCATGCCGCGCGGGGGACGCGGGATACGCGGGAAATAGCTCTCGGTGACCAGCTCGTTGAGGGTCTTGGGGTAGCGACCTTCCACGGCTTGGAACTGTCGGATGGCGTTTTGGATGTTGGCGAGGTTGACCCGTTTTTCGGACGATTTCTTGGCCTTGCCGACGGCACCGATGTAATCCACCGGCGCAGTCAACGGGTTGCCGGAGGAGGTGGACTCCTCTGTTTCGGGCTTTTTGTCCTTGGCGTTGTTGCTTGAACCACCACAGGCGCACAAACCAAGCGACAGGATCAACGAGGCGAAACAGGCAAACTTCATAACGGGGGGAAGTTCGGCTTGTGGGTAAAGTTTGTCAATTGGCTTTGTGCGGCTTGGGTTGGGCCTTGCGCCACTCCTTGCGGCTGACTTTTTTGGGCGATTGAATATGGACGAACGCCCCCTTCTTGTTGCCGACGACGATGTCCGGCCAGCCGTCGGCGTTCATGTCGGTGGCCATCACCTGCGTGCCGATCCCTGAGTCGGTGTCAATGAGGTGCGGCACCCAGTCGACACCGCGCTTCTTCGTGCGGCGCAGCTCGAACCAATACAGCACGGCGGGGGCGTTTGGCTCGGCGTCGCCGCGCGGGCCGTGCGCCCAGAAGCGCTTGCCGGTCACGATGTCGAGCAGGCCGTCCCGGTTGATGTCGGCCAGGTCGATCGCGTGCAACTGGCTGAACTTCACGCCGTAGCGGTTTTCCTCCGGCTTGGCGTTCATGAATGTGTGCGCAACGAAGGTGATGCCGCCGTCCTTCGGCTGGTTTTCGTACCAGCAGAGACCGTAGCCNTGCGCGGCGAGCGAGGTGATCACGTCGTTGTCGCCGTCGCCGTCCACATCGTAGGCGTACATCTGCGCGCCGCCACCAGGCGAAAACGGAAACGCGTGAAACGCCCACTCCGGGTCNCCATCGAGCGACGCCGGCTGCTCCCACCAACCGTTCTTCTCCATGATGTCGCGTCGGCCGTCACCGTTGACGTCACCCACACCCATGCCGTGCGTGAACCGCTGCCAAGCGCCCTTGGGCGTGACGCGGTGGATCTCCCACGGCCGGTCGGGGTGATGTCGGTTCGGCTCGGCGTAGATGAAGTAGCCCCCCGAGTTGCAGACGATCTCCGGACGGCCGTCGCCGGTGATGTCGGTGAAGTGCGGCGACTCGTTGTCGGTGACGGCCAACGCGATATGCTTTTTCCAATGGCCCGGTTTGCCCTTCGGATTTTCGTGCCAGGTCGACTCCGCACCGGGGAAGCCGAGCACCAGCACGTCGTCCCACTCGTCGCCGTTGATGTCGTGAACATAGGTCAAAAAGTTGCGCGAATAGGCGTTACGCCCGCTGAGCGCGCCGGCGAAACCGGGCACTGTTGTCTCCTTGCCGTCGGCATTCTTCAGCTTGAACGACTCGGTGGCGGGGTAAAACTCGTGGCGCTGCTTATAGTCCGGCCCGGCGTACCAGTACGGGCCAACGACAAGGTCGGCGTGGCCGTCGCGGTTGAAATCCCCGGCAGCCCCGCCCTCGGCCCAGAAGTGCGGGGAGACCTGCCGCTTGGCCCAACTGTGCGTGTGGTGGTCTTTCGCTTGGCCAAGCGCACTGGCCAGGGCCAAGCCGACGATGATGGGAATCGAATGGCGCATGCGGCATCTTTGGCACCATGGCCGTTTGCGGTCAAGCGGCACATCACACTCGCCGCGCTTGGCCAAGTTCGGTAAACTGTCGCCGGATGATTGGACGCTACACCCGTCCCGAGATGCGGGACATCTGGACCGAACAACGGAAGCTCGAAATCTGGCTGCAGATCGAGTTGCTCGCCGCCGAGGCGCTTTGCGGCGAAGGCCTCGTGCCCAAGGCGCACCTCAAGCAGATGAAAGCCAAGGCAGCCTTCAGCATCAAGCGCTGCCGCGAACTCGAGCGTACGCTCAACCACGACGTCATCGCGTTCACCACGAACGTCGGCGAGAACATCGGCAAACCGGCAAGCCGCTGGCTGCATTTCGGGCTGACGAGCAGCGACATCATCGACACCGCCTTCGCCGTACAGATGAGCGAGTCGGTGAAAATTCTCATCGCCGACGTAAAAAGCCTGCGCCGAGTCATCGCTGCCAAGGCGCGCAAGCACAAATTCACCCCAATGATCGGACGCAGCCACGGCATCAACGCCGAGCCGACGACCTTCGGCCTCAAGATGGCCCTCATGTACGACGAATTCGGCCGCGCGCTTGAGCGGCTCGAGACGCTTAAGCCGCGTGTCGCCATCGGCAAACTGTCCGGCGCGGTCGGCACCAACGCCCACCTGTCGCCGAAGGTCGAGTTGTTCGTCTGCCGCAAGCTCGGCCTCAAGCCGGCGCCGATCGCGACACAGGTCGTGCAGCGCGACATCCACGCCGAATTCATGACCACTGTCGCCATCGTCGGTGCAAGTATCGAGCGCNGGGCGACCGAGTTTCGCCACCTGCAGCGCACCGAGGTGCTCGAGGCCGAGGAATATTTTGCCAAGGGCCAGAAAGGCTCGAGCGCCATGCCGCACAAGCGCAACCCGATCACCGGCGAACGCCTCACCGGGCTGGCGCGCGTGCTGCGCGGCAACGCCGTCGCCGCGCTGGAGAACGTCGCGCTGTGGCACGAACGCGATATCAGTCACAGCTCCGTCGAGCGCGTGATTTTCCCCGACTCCTGCTCGCTGCTCAACTACATGCTCCATAAGNTNACCGACCTGACCAAGGGGCTGATNGTCTACCCGAAAAACATGGCCAAGAACCTCGGNCAATCGCTCGGGATGTGGAACTCGCAGTCGGTGCTGCTCGCNCTTATCCGCAANGGCCTCACCCGCGAGGAGTCGTACTCGCTCGTCCAGCGCAANGCGATGGAGACGTGGAAAACCAAGCACGCCGGCCGCGATGACGCCGATTTTCTCAGCCAACTTCTGTCCGACCCCGAGGTCGCCCGGCATTTCAAAAAGGGCGAACTCGAGTCCATCTGCTCCACCGAATTCCATTACAAACACATCGAGTCCCGCTTCAAGAAACTGGGCCTGTGAGCCAAACCCTCGACAACAAGACCTTCGTCATCATCGGGGGGACGACCGGGCTGGGGTTGTCTGCGGCCAAGGCCTTTGTCGGCGAAGGAGCGCGGGTCGTCGTGGTAGGGCGCAACGCCGACAGCGTCAGCCAAGCCNAGTCAGCGCTTGGCCAAGCGGCGCGCGGCTTGGCCGGCGANGCCACCGACCCGCAAACCGCTCCCGAGGCGATCGGCTTGGCCAAGCGCGAACTTGGTGGCTTTGACGGGCTTTACCACGTCGCCGGCGGCAGCGGGCGCGGCGTGGGCGATGGGCCGCTGCACAAAATCAGCGACGACGGCTGGCGACAGACGATCGACCTGAATCTCACGTCAGCGTTCAACTCGAATCGCGCCGCGTTGCGGGAGTTGATTGCGCTTGGCCAAGGCGGCGCGATCCTCAACATGACATCGGTGATGGCCGACTCCCCCGCCCCAACGCATTTTGCGACACACGCCTACGCGTCGGCCAAGGCCGGGATCGTCGGACTCACGAAGTCGACGGCTGCGCGTTACGCCAAGCAGAACATCCGCGTGAACGCCATCGCGCCGGCACTCGTCGCCACGCCGATGTCCGGTCGCGCCCAGACGAACGACGAAATTATGAGCTTCATCAAACAGAAGCAACCGCTGGACGGCGGGCGGATCGGCGTTCCGGAGGATGTCGATGGCGCGGCACTGTTCCTGATGTCCGATGCCGCCAAGTTTGTCACCGGCCAGGTGCTCGCGGTCGACGGCGGCTGGAGCGTCAGCGAGGGGATCGAATGAGCTACACGATCGGGATCGACCTCGGCGGNTCCTGCGTCAAGGCAGTTGTCGTCACGCCGGACGGCAAGACGTTGTCCCGGCACAACCTGCCGTTCGATGCGGAGGCGGAGATGGAGTGGGCCGACCGACTCCGCGAACTCGTCCGATTCATCCAGCAGGAGCGGGGCGGACGGCCGGACAGCATGGGCTTCTCGGCACCGGGACTGGCGGCGGCGGACGGCAGTTGCATCACGCACATGCCGGTGCGGCTCGAGGGGCTGGTCGGGCTGAACTGGAAGGAGTTTTTTAATTTCGACAAGCCGATCCCGGTGCTGAACGACGGCCACGCCGCGCTCCTCGGCGAGGCGTGGCTCGGGGCGGCGCGGGGATTCCAGACCGTCATCCTGCTGACGCTCGGCACCGGCGTCGGCGGTGCGGCGCTTGTCGAGGGCAAGCTGCTGCGCGGGCGCACCGGCAAGGCCGGGCACTTCGCCCACACAAGCCTCGGCCCGGACGGCCCGCCGGACGATTGCGGCTGCCCGAGCAGCCTCGAACTGGCCATCGGCAACTGCAGCCTCCCGGAGAGGTCCGGCGGCCGGTTCACCCACACGGGCGAGATGATGAAGGCGATCGAGAACGGCGATGCCGAGGCGGAGAAAATCTGGCTCAAGTCGGTCAAGGATTTGGCCACGGCTATCTGTTCCTTCTCCAACATCCTCGACCCGGAAGCGGTCATCCTCGGCGGTGGCATTTCGAAGGCCGGCGACCGGCTGTTCGGCCCGCTGCGCGGCTACCTCGACCCGCTGCTGTGGAAGACGGACGACTACGAGATCAAGCTGCTCCCGGCGCAACTGGGCGACCTCGCCGGTGCGTACGGTGCCGCCGCCAACGCGCTGGGCGTTTAGATGCCAAGCAGCGCCTCGGCGGTGGCCACCGAAGCGGCCTCGTCATCTTGCAGGATGGTTTGCCACCCCCTGCCCTTGCCGGTCTCGATGTTTTCCGGGCGGTCGTCGATGTAGAGGATGGCCGCGCCACTCTCGCCGGTGCGCTTCTCGACAACATCGTAAATCGGCTCGTCCGGCTTCATGCCACCCTCCTCGTACGACAACACGTAATTGTCAAACTGACTGTAAAACGGAAACCCCTCGCGAATGTGTCCGACGGCGATCTCGTTCGTGTTTGAGAACACGCAGGTCGGAATGCCGAACGGTTTCAATTGCTCAAAAAACCCGATCATCGTTTCCATCGGAGAAAAAATATCGGCGAAAATGCTGACGAACTCCGCGCGGCCTCCGCGGAACTCGGCCCCGTCCCGGATCGCCTCGAAAAACTCGTCGGTCGTGATCTTGCCGGACTCGTAATCCACCTGGATCGGCGAATTGACGAGCCGCTGGATTTGTTCCATTCCGGCCTCGCTGCGCTCGGCAAATCGGCGGACGGCGATGCTGTAGTCGAAATCGACCAGCACCTTCCCGAGGTCAAACACTACCACGCTTGGTTCGGTCATCGGCTACTTCGCGTCCAGTTCGCGGCGGCCCTCGAGGGCTTGGCTCAAGGTTAACTCGTCGGCGAATTCCAATCCGCTCCCGGCCGGCAGGCCATGGGCGATCCGTGTCACTTTCACGCCGCGCTTGGCCAAGCGCTTGGCCAGGTAATGACCGGTGGCATCCCCCTCCACGTCGGTGCCGAGCGCGATGATGACCTCGTCCGCCGCGCCGTTGGCCAAACGTTGCTCGAGTGGTGCCACCCGCAATTCATCCGGACCGACGCCGTTCATCGGGGAAATCTTGCCGCCGAGCACGTGGTAGCGGCCCCGGAACGCGCCGGATTTCTCGACGTTCAAAATGTCAACGGCCCGCTCGACGACGCAGAGGATTCGCTCGTCGCGCGCCGGGTTGGCGCAAATGCTGCACGGCGATTTCTCGGCCAGGCCGCCGCAGTCGGCGCACTCGATGATCTTGTCGCGTGAGGTAACCAACACGTTGGCCAGGCGCTTGGCCACGGCGGTGTCGGCCTGAATCAGGTGAAGTGCCAGCCGCTCGGCGGAGCGCGGGCCGATGCCGGGCAGGCGGTTTAATTCCGCCACCAACGCTGCAAGCGGTTCGGGGAGCGAGGCCACGGGCAACCATCAAAGCCCCGGCAGGCCCATGCCGCCACCCATGCCGCCGGTGAGTTTGCCCATCTCGGCGGCCTGAGTTTCGCGCCCCTTGTCAAGCGCCTGGTTGACGGCGCCGAGCACCATGTCCTCCAGCATTGAGATGTCGTCCGTGTCGACAGCCTCGGGGTCGATCTTGATCGACTTGACCGCGCCATCGCAACTGGCGGTGACCTTGACCGCGCCGCCTCCGCTTGAGGCCTCGACGAGTTGATCGGCCAGTTGCTCCTGTGCCTCCTGCATTTGCCGCTGCATCTTCGCGGCCTGTTTCATCAGTTTACCAATACTAGCCATGTTAAAATTTCGGGGTTACTTCCGCACCTCGACGATCCGGCCGCGGAACAGCTCCAGCGCCTTTTGGATAAGCGGATCATTCTTGAATTCTTCCGGATCGATCGGCACCGACTGGGTCGCAGCCGCTTTGTTACCCTGATTGGGATCCGGTTCCGGTTCGTCAATCGGCTCCAACACAGGCGCCGGCGTGCTACCCTCGGGCGGCGGTTCGCTGGTGAACCGAAACTGCACCCCCGGATGGCCCAGCGCAGCGAGTTGCTCCGCGAGCATCTCGTGGTTTCGCTGGTTGTCCACCAGCGCGAGGTGTTCCTCGGCGAGCCCGATCTCGAGGACGCCGCCCGAAAAAGACACGGCGTGCGCCTGCTGAAAATAGGCCTGCATGAACGGGCTGGCCTTGGCCGCCGCGGCGGCGAGCTGTGACCAAAGTGCCTGCAGGTCGACCGGCTCCGCCGACTTGGCCTGTGCCGAGGCCGGCTTGGCCTTTGTGGCTGGCTTGGCCGGGGCGCTTGGCTTGGCAGCCGGTTTCGGCGCGGGCGCGGGCGGCGCTTGGCCAACCGATGCCGGCTCGTCGGCTCGCAGTTTTTGCAGTTGGCCCAGCACCTCGTCGATGCCAAGCGCCGACTTGGCCTGGGCCGCCTTGAGGAGAGACACCTCGATTAAAATTTTCTTTGACGTGGCCAAGCGCAGACGGCCCTCGCAATCGGTCAGCACGTCCAGCACGCGGGCCAGGGCCTGTTCGTCGGCCAGCTTGGCGCCGGTCTCGAGCGCGGCCGCCTCGGCCTCGCTGACCTCGAGCAGCGAGAGGTCGCCCTTCGAGACGACATACACAAGCCGGTTGCGAATGTGCGTCAGCAGATCGCTCACCAGCCGGCCCAGGTCCTTGCCCTGCCCGGCGAGCGCATTCAACTCGGTCAGTGTCCGCGTCGAGTCGCCGGTAAGCACCGCCTCGGCAAGCGCGAACAACTGCGCCTGCGCCGTCAAGCCGAACATCGACAGCACATCCGGCTCGGTGATGTTCGTGCCGCAAAAACTGATGAGCTGGTCGAGCGCCGACTCGGCATCGCGCATGCAGCCCTCAGCCCCGCGCGCGATCGCGAACAACGCCCCCTCGTCGACCATCACCTTCTCCTCGCCGCAAATGTAGTTGAGATGTTTGGCGATGAGGTCGACCGGGATGCGCCGCAGATCGTAGCGCTGGCAGCGCGACAGGATAGTCGGCAGCACCTTCTCCGGCTCGGTGGTGGCGAACAGGAACTTCACGTGCGCCGGCGGCTCCTCGAGCGTCTTGAGCAGCGCGTTGAACGCCGCCGTGCTGAGCATATGCACCTCGTCGATGATGTAGATTTTGAACTTTGACGAGGCCGGGGCGTAGACGCAGGTCTCGCGCAATTCGCGCACCTGCTCGACGCCGTTGTTGCTGGCGCCATCGATCTCGAGCACGTCAATCGAGCGACCCTCGGCGATCTCGACGCACTTCGGATCGTCGTCAGGGAAATCCACTTTCGGGCCGTCGGTGCAGTTAAGGCATTTAGCGAAAATCCGTGCGAGGGTGGTCTTGCCGGTGCCCCTTGGCCCGCAGAACAGGTAGGCGTGGGCGATCCGCTCGGCGGCGATCGCGTTGGCCAAGGTCTGGCTGACGTGATCCTGCCCGACGACATCGCTGAANCGCTGCGGACGGTATTTGCGGGCTATGACCTGNTAAGACACCGGCGGNAGNCTANCGCCTCCGCNCGTCNCNGGAAAGCGCAATGCGCCTNGCCAAGCGCTTGNGCAAGNGGCGGTACTCCAACCTTGAATCTCCGCCGCAAATCTGCTCCCTTGGCCAAGCGCGGTTTCCGCGCCCACCCGAAAATGGCAAACGACATCGAATCCCGGCTGGCGGTCTGCAGTTGGTCGCTGCAACCGGAAACCCCCGAGGCGCTCGTCGCCCACCTCCGCGAGATTGGCATCCCGCGCGTGCAGCTCGCGCTCGATCCGCTCCGTGAAACTCCCGAGACTTGGGGGAAAACCGGCGACCTGTTCGCCGCCGAGGGCATCGGGATCGTCTCCGGCATGTTCGGCACGATCGGCGAGGATTACTCGTCGCTCGACACGATCAAGGAAACGGGCGGCGTCGTGCCGGACGAGCATTGGGACGCTAACTGGGCCAACATCCAGTCGGTCGCCGACATCGCTGCCCGGCTCGGCCTGAAACTGGTCACCTTTCACGCCGGCTTCCTTCCGCACGAGGAGAGCGACCCCGGCTTCGCCAAGCTGCTCGGCCGCATCACGCAGATCGCCGACGCATTCGACGCACACGGCATCGAGCTTGGCTTCGAGACCGGGCAGGAAACCGCCGATACGTTGCGGATCTTCCTCGAGAAACTCAACCGGCCCAGCGTCGGCGTCAACTTCGACCCGGCGAACATGCTGCTGTACGACAAGGGCGACCCGATCGACGCGCTTGAGACGCTCGCGCCGTTCCTCAAGCAGTGCCATATCAAGGACGCCACCAAGACGACGGAGCCCGGCTCGTGGGGCGCGGAGGTCACCGTCGGCACAGGCGAGGTCGACTGGCAAACATTCTTCGCCACCCTGACCAAGCTTGGCTACGATGGCGACTGCTGCATCGAGCGCGAAGCCGACGACCAGCGAGTCGCCGACATCCGGACCGCCCGCGAATTCGTCACCCAGCTATAACACCATGGCAAACGACAACATCAACATCGGCATCGTCGGGCTTGGCTTCATGGCCGCGATGCACATCCGCGCCTACCGCCAAATTGACGGCGCCAACGTCGCGGCGATCTGCGACCTCGACCCCGAGCGGCTCAAGGGCGACTTCACGGAGATCTCCGGCAACATCGACGCCGACGATCCGATCAAGCTCGATATGTCCGTCGTCAAGGCGTATCAGGATTTCAACGACCTCCTGGCCGACGACTCGATCGACGCCATCGACATCTGCACCCCGACACGCACGCACCTGCGCATGGCCAAGCCGGCGCTCGCCTCCGGCAAACACCTCATCTGCGAAAAACCGCTCGCCCGAACCGTCGCCGAGGCGGAGGAACTCGCCGCCGCCGCCGAGGAGGCCAACGGCCAGTTCATGGTCGCCATGTGCCTGCGGTTTTGGCCGCAATGGGCCTGGCTCAAGGAGGCGGTCGACAGCGGCCGCTACGGCAAGGTGCAGGCCGCGCATTTCCAGCGTATCGCCGAGCCACCGGCCTGGGGACAGGCAATCTACTTCGACGGCGAGACTTCCGGCGGCGCGTTGTTCGACCTGCACGTGCACGACACCGACTTTGTGCAGCACGTCTTCGGCCGGCCAAAGTCGGTTTACTCGACCGGCTTCAGCAAGGTCAGCGGCGCCGTGGACCATGTGTTGACACAGTACGAGGTCGACTGCGGTGCCAAGGTCAGCGCCGAAGGTAGCTGGGCGATGACACCCGGCTGGGGCTTCAACATGTCGTACCGCGCCATCTTTGAGCGGGCAACCGCCGACTACGACATCGGCCGTGAAGACGAGCCGCTGCGGTTGTTCGAGGAGGGCAAGGAAAAGCAGGTGATCGAGTGCGAAGGCACGGACGGCTACGCCGGCGAGCTGGCCCACTTTATCGACAGCATCCGCTCTGGCCAGACCCCGAGCGTCTCTGCGGCGGACGGCCTTTGCACAGTGGAAATCTGCGCTGCCGAGGAGCAGTCCGTCCAGACCGGCCAACCCGTAACACTCGATTAATCCTGCCAAGCGCGGCGGAGATTCAAGTTTCCAGACCTTCTACATCGCTCTCGGGAATTTCCTGCTGCCTCATCACGCCCTGATAGAGCGCTGGGAGAACAACCAGCGTCAGCGCAGTGGCGGTGAGGATGCCGCCGATCACGACGGTGGCCAGCGGGCGCTGAACCTCCGCGCCGGTGCCGGTGGCCAAGGCCATCGGCAGGAAGCCAAGCGACGCAACCAACGCTGTCATCAGCACGGGGCGCAACCGCGTGAGAGCGCCTTCGCGGACGGCCTCCTCGAGCGGTCTGCCCTGTTCGCGAAGCTGGTTGATGAACGTGACTAGAACCAAGCCGTTCAGCACCGCCACACCCGACAACGCGATGAAACCAACCGCCGCCGAGATGGAAAATGGCAGTCCCCGCAACCACAGTGCCGCCACGCCGCCGGTCAGCGCCAGCGGCACCGCAGTGAAGACGAGCAGCGCCGGGCGCACCGCGTCAAAAGTCGCGTGCAGCAACAAAAAGATCAGCGCAAAACAAGCCGGCACAACGATGGCCAAGCGCTGACGTGCGGCGGTGAGGTTCTCGAACTGCCCGCCCCAGTCGAGCCAAGTCCCGGCGGGAAGTTTCACGTCCGAGTTGACCTTCTCGCGCACTTCGCCCACGAACCCGGCCAAATCCCGGTCGCGCACGTTGCACTGCGCCACCACGCGGCGTTTGCTGTTCTCTCGACTGACCTGGAACGGCCCCTCGGTTTGCACCACCTCAGCCAACTCGCCAAGCGGCAAAACCGGCTGAAAAGAGGCGTTTTCATCCCCGTCACTGGGCAAAAGGATCGGCAGCTCCGGAAGCGTGGACGCTTGCTGCCGCTTGGCCTCGGGCAACCGCACGACGATGTCGAACCGC
>NYYJ01000085.1 GCA_002686755.1 Verrucomicrobiales bacterium | reverse complement strand
GAAAACAAGGATTACCCCGCGCAAAAGGCGCTCCTCAAAAAAGTTGAAAAAGGCGAACTCACCCGCGACGAATTGCTCAACCGCGGCTGGGAACTGCTGAACGAGGAACTCGAAGCCCTCACGGCTTAACAAGGCGCCTCAATTCATTTACCCAAAGCCCTCGCCAATCGGGGGCTTTTTTATTGCGCTTGGCCAAGCGCGGACACGACACTCCGGCCATGCAGCTTTTTTTCAACGCTGAGTGGGTTGAACTCAGCGAGAAAACCGAGGTGCTGAATCCATTTGACGGATCGGTCATCGACACGGTGCCAAGCGCATCTCCCGCCGAAATCACAGCTGCCATCGACGGCTTGACCAAGGGTGCGGAGACCATGCGCAACATGCCCTCCCACCAACGCGCCGAGATTCTCCGCAAAACTGCCGGCCTCATGCGCGAGCGGCAGGAGGAACTGGGCCGCCTCATCAGCACCGAGGAGGGCAAGGTGCTGGCCGAGGGTCGCATCGAGGCCGAACGTGCGACCGAGACGATCGATCTTTCCGCAGACGAAGCTCGCCGATTGCACGGCGAAACCGTACCGCTTGATTCCACCCCGGGCGGCATCGGCAAACTGGGCTTCACCCTGCGAGTGCCGTGCGGCATCGTCGCGGCGATCACTCCGTTCAACTTTCCGCTAAACCTTGTCGCCCACAAGATCGGCCCGGCGATCGCCGGTGGCAACGCCGTGTTGCTCAAGCCAGCCTCCGACACCCCCCTCTCTTCGTTGAAACTGGTGAAACTGTTGCTCGAAGCCGGCCTACCGGAGGAGGCCATCGCCTGCGTGACCGGTTCCGGGGCCGCGCTTGGGCAAGCAATCTGCAGCGACTCGCGTGTTCGCAAAATCAGCTTCACCGGAAGCGCTGAAGTAGGAGAACAGATCTGCCGACTCGCCGGGTTGAAGCGTGTCACAATGGAGCTTGGCTCGAACAGCCCAGTCATCGTGCTCGACGATGCCAACCCGCAGAAGGTCGCCGAAACCATCGCCGTCACCGGCTTTGCCAACGCCGGTCAGGTCTGCATCTCATCGCAACGCATCCTTGCCACGCCCCACATCCACGACGACCTGCTCGACGCGCTCACGACCAAGGTCAGCCAACTGACCGCGGGCAATCAACTTGACGAACAAACCCACATTGGCCCGCTCGTCCGTGAACAGGACGCGCAGCGCGTGGAGGAGTGGCTTGGCCAAGCGCAGAGCAAAGGAGCCGAACTCCGCTGCGGCGGCGAACGCAGCGGTACGGTGATTCAACCGGCCGTGTTGGCCAACGTCCGCAGCGACATGCGGATGAGCTGCGAGGAATTGTTCGGCCCGGCCGTCGGCGTGATCCGCGCGGAAAATATCGATGATGCCATCCGTCTGGCCAACGACACCCGTTTTGGGCTGAGCGCCGCAGTTTTCACGCAGGACATCGACAAAGCGATCCGGTTCGCCCGCGAGGTCGACAGCGGCAACCTGCACATCAACTTTGGCACCGCCTGGCGCGCCGAGACCATGCCGTACGGCGGCCTCAAGGACAGCGGCATGGGCAAGGAAGGGCCGAAATACGCTATCGAGGAAATGACCGAGACCAAGATGGTGGTCATCCACTGATCGCTTGGCCAAGCGGACGCAGGGTGGTAGGTTTTCTCACCCGGTTTCAAAATACCATGAAACGATTCATTACCCTGTTCATGCTGCTTGCGGGATTGCTGATGGCGGCCCATGCCAAGTCGGAGCGACCCAATATTTTGTTTGTCTTCACGGACGACCATGCACCACACGCCATTGGCGCCTACAACGGCTGGTTGAAATCTGTCAACCCCACTCCGGTCATCGACAAACTGGCCAGGCAGGGAATGCTGTTTGAGAGAAGTTTCTGTTCCAACTCAATCTGTGGACCCAGCCGCGCAGTGATCCTCAGCGGTAAGCACAGCCACAAGAATGGGTTCATGAACAACGGCAACTCGTTTGACTGGAACCAGCAGATTTTCCCGAAAATCCTGCGGAAGAACGGATATCAAACAGCGATCTACGGCAAGAGCCACCTGAAGGGCAAGCCACAGGGATTCGACGACTGGGCTGTGTTGCCAGGCCAAGGCTTGTACTACAACCCGGACCTGATCTTTCCCGACGGCCGCCGCCGCGTCGATGGCTACTGCACCGACGTGGTCACCGACCTCGCGGTGAACTGGCTCAAGGAAAAGCGCGACAAGAGCAAGCCGTTCATGATGATGGTGCAGCACAAGGCGCCGCACCGTAACTGGATGCCGGCCTTGCGGCACCTAAACCTGTACGACGATATCGACATCCCCGAACCGCCGACGCTGTTTGACAGGTGGGAGGACAATGCCCCGCCGGCACGGCATCAGGAACTGGAGATCGACCGGCACATGGACCTCAACTACGACCTGTTCGTCGATCTCACCCCGGAATTCAACCAACCTCCCTCGCAGAAACGACAAGATCGCTCCGCCTGGTACAACATGAAGCGTATGAGCAAGGAGCAGCTAACCAAGTGGCGTGACGCCTACGGGCCAAAGGACGAGGCATTTCACAAGGCCAAGCTAAAAGGCAAGGACTTGGTTCGTTGGAAATTTCAGCGCTACGCCAAGAATTACCTACGCTGTGTCAAGGGGGTGGATGAGAGCGTCGGCCGTCTGCAGGACACCCTCAAAGAACTCGGCCTAGCTGAAAACACGGTGGTGATCTACTCCTCCGACCAGGGCTTCTACATTGGCGACCACGGTTGGTACGACAAGCGCTGGATGTACGAGGAGTCGCTGATGATGCCGTTCATCATCAAGTGGCCGGGCGTGACCAAGCCAGGCAGCCGCAACAAAAAACTCATTCAGAATCTCGATTACGCCGAAACATTCCTAGAGATGGCCCGGGCACCTATCCCAGGCGATATGCAGGGCCGTTCGCTTGTGCCACTGCTCAAGGGACAAAACCCGGATGACTGGCGCAAGAGCATCTATTACCACTACTACGAATACCCAAGCGTCCACATGGTACCCCGCCACTACGGTATCCGTACCCAGCGCTACAAGTTAATGCACTTTTACCAATTCGGGGAAGAATGGGAACTGTACGACCTTAAAAATGACCCTGACGAATTGACCAACCTCTACGACAAATCAGAACATGCACAACTACAGAAACGCATGAAGAAGCGCTTGGCCAAGCTTCAGCAACATTACGAGGACGACAGCAACATTTCCGAGAAACCGGACAGTTGGAAGGCCCAAATGCGGGGCAAATAGCAATCTGTTGGCCCGAAATAAGATAAAGCCAACCGCGTAATGAAAAGAACCGTGAATTTGGCGAGCAGAAATGGTTGAAACAATTTAATTCATCGCAGCATCAATTTGCCGCAACGCCTCTTCGGCTGACATCGGTAACCCTATTTGACCTTCCAATACCTCATGATCTCTCGGGTTGATCCGGATCAGGCGTCCATCGAATTGTTCACATTTCCATCGTACTGTCGGTATCGCCTTTCCTGCACCGCACTCGATGACCATCGATTGTAATCCGTCCCGTTCAGCCAACCACTTGTCGAGGTTTGATTGTTGCTGGAGAGTTCGGTCTGGTTGCCAACCAACGTCTCCAAACATCAAAATGTTCGGGCGCGCTACGGCACCGCAATCCGGGCAAAGAGGCATTTGGCCCACGGCACGTATTGTCAAGGGATCGATTTCAAGTTCAATGCCGCTGGCTCCCCAAATCCCGGGGCATCCCTCGCTGCATTGCAAATGATGAATGGAGCCGTGACACTCCAATATTCGGTCAGGAGAAAATCCGGCTTTCTGGAATTGACCGTCTACATTACTCGTGAACACAAACAATCCGTGTAAAGCACGGTTTGCCCATTTGAGTAGCATATCAAAGCCAGCGTGTGGGATTGTCTTTCGATAGAGATTGAGGCGATGTCCGTAAAACCCCCATGCCTGTCTGGGGTCCGTTGCAAACCAACGAGGGTTGGCCATGTCTTCGAATCGAAACCCACTCTGACGGAACATGGGGTACGCCTTCCAGAATCCCTCCGGGCCGCGAAAATCCGGAAGACCGGAGTCAACCCCCATTCCAGCCCCGGCCCCGATAAAAATCGCCTCTGATTGTTTTAAAAGATCAGCCGCAATTTTGATACCGGTATGCATCTCGGACTCATTCGATTTCCTTAGATCACGATGCTTACCGCTTTGAACTCTCGATGCGGTACAAATGAGTATCGCTACGAAGGAAGAGCGCACCGTCGCTAACGGCGGGCGAAGCCTTGAATGTGCCTTCCAATCGATTTAACGCCAACACCTCGAATTGGTCCGAAGCAGCGACAACGGTGGTCTTTCCCTCGCGGTTGCAGAAATAAATTTGGCCGCGAATCTCCACAGGCGAAGCGTCGTGGTTGCCGCCGAGGCGTTCTCGCCAATGCTCGTTACCGGTCAATGCATCGAGGCAACTGGCCACACCACCATCATGCACGACGAACAGTTGTTTACCGACCAGCAATGGTGACGGGACATGGGGGATGCCCTTCGAATTCTCCCAGACGATCTGGTCGTCACGCAGCCGCCCCTTTCCGGGACGGACGGCGTAAACACAGAAGTGATCCTGTCGGATCGAGCCGACGACATAAAACAGGCCGTTCCCGTACGAGGGCCGGCCCACGATGGAGAAACCGTCGTACGGCATCCACCAGAGTTCCGCGCCGGTTTTGAGGTCGTAAGCCGCAACGTGGTCGGCCCCGGAGCAGACCAGTTGCGGGACGCCGTCGACCGACTGAACGAGCGGCGTGGAGTAGGCCATCTTCGCAATGGCCCGCTTCTTGGCGGCAGCCTCGAGGTGCGCCCTTGGCTGCTTCCACCTGACCTTTCCCGTCCGCTTGTCGAGCGCCACAATGAACTGGTGGTCGATGCCGTCGCACGTGAGGATCAGCAGGTCGCGGTGAAGGATCGGCGAACTGGCCGCCCCCTGGATCACGTTGTAATCGAACCCGGTGTTTTTCCAGAGGATGCCGCCGTCCGTGTCGAGGCACGCAGTACCGCGCGGGCCGAAGTGGACGTACACGCGCTCGCCGTCCAGCACCGGCGTCGGCGAGGCGTAGCCGTTCAAGCGGTGACGCGGGCCGGCGTCCTCCGTCGTCAATACCTCGACATCGTGCAGCAACGCGCCGCTGGTTTTGTCGATGCAGACCGCATGGAGCGACTTGCCCCCGGCCTCGGCGCTGGTCATCCAGACTTGGTTGTCGGCGATCACCGGTGAAGACCAACCCTTCCCCGGCACAGCAGATTTCCAAGTGACGTTTTTGCCTTCCGCCCAGTGGATCGGCACGCCCTTTTGGTCGGAGTGCCCCTGGCCGTCCGGCCCACGAAACTGCGGCCAATCTGCTTCCAAGCGCGCGGTGGCCAACAGAAACAACAGAAAGAAATGCAACCGGGATTTCATTGGATTCAGTATTCAGTGATGCCCACGAAGGGTAAAGCCGCCTCTCGGATCATCAAGGCCCTTTCGTCTCATTGTCCGGGTCGAGCCATGGCAGATCGTACGGCGTCCGCGCGGTCACGCCGGCGAGGTGATACAGCACGTTGCGCAGCAGTTTCGCCAGCTTGGGGTCGGCGTCGAGCGCCCAACCGAAGGCAATCGCACCGGCGTTGAACACCTTGCCGCCCTGTGGGCGCTCCCAATAAATCATATCCACCAGCGTCCCGGTTTTCTGCTGGCCGAACCGGGCGAAATAATCGAGCACGCGCGCGTTGTCGCGCTGGAGGCTTGCCATCGTCTCGATGCCGGACGGCTCGGTTGGCAAAAACGCTCCCGCCGGAATCGGGCCGGTCGGCGGCGCGTAGGAGGATAGCCGAATGTCACCCTCGTGCCCGCAGGCCCGGCGATGACCACTCTTCGACCCGCCGAACACAACACGATCAGCGAAACTGATACGCTCCGGTTTTTGAAACAGAAAGTGCTTCGGTGCTGCCACGGTGTAAACGCCATTGTTTGCACCGCCCCACCAACCGCTGCATTCCAGCCCGATGTTTCGCCACGGCGGATGGCCACAGTTGCGCATCAAACTGCCGCGTTTGCCGTCAGCGCTGTGGTAGATTTCGCCGACGCTGGCCAAGGCCCGGCCGCCGATGTTTGGGCCGTATTTTCGGCACTCGATCGTGCCCAGCGCGTCGTCCACCGAGATGCGCCAGAACATGGTGTTGCCGGACAGCACCGCCGCCGCTCCACCGTTTTTCAGGTAGCGATCCAGCCCGTCGTACATTTTTGCGGACCAATATTCGTCGTGGCCGTTGATGATGAGCGCCCTGTAGCCATCAAGCAATTCCGGGTCGCGGTGCAGGTCGAGGTTGGTGATGACGTCAAAATCGTAGCCCTGTTTTTCCAGCCAAACGTGCGTGAACCGCTCGCCGCGCATGAGATGGGAATACCCGACACCCGGCGCGCTGTAACGCACGCCCGGCCCGGCCACCGGCCAAGGCATCCGCAGCCCAAGTTTGTACGTGGGCTGGCCGTTCGCGTGATCCCGGTAAAAACAGTACGCCGGTGGATTCGCCGGGTCGTTGGCCTGCCCGCCGGTGGGCCAGTTGCGGGTTTCATCCGGCACATTTTTGGCAAACGGCGTTCCGCCGTAAGCCCGCCACGTGGTCGAGGAACACATCAGCGCGAGCGGCGCCTTGGCTGCGCGCTTGGCCTTGTTGACAACAAACGTGACGGGGTAGCGATGCGGTTTGCCCTCGAGTTCAAACTGAAACCAAGCCGCGTAAAGCCCGCTCCTCGCGTTTTTGGGAACGCGAAAAACCTCCGTCGCCTCCCAGCCGCAGTCGTAAAGATCGTCGGAGGCCAAGCGCAGGCCGTGGCCCCGGCTCGGGTCGGTTCGCGGATCGTAAGCCGTGTCGTAACGCCCGACGCTGCTGCCATCAAACGACGGGCCACCGATCATCCAAGTCCCGAGATTGACGATTTCGCCGTCGCGGCCGTGCCTGGAAGCGTCCGCCACGGTTGCACCACGTTCCTCGGCGAGCGGCCAAAAGGCGGCGAGCGCCGGGTCGTTCAAATTGGGCGCTTCCAGTCCTCGCTTGGCCAACCGCGCGGCGATCTCCTCTCCCGAAAGCGCTCTCGTGTAGATCGCCGGCATCGCGATGTCGCCGTCGAAAAAACGGCCGGTCACGCCGCGCTCGCTGTAGGCCCCAATTCGCAGTCCCGACGGCCCGGCCTTGCGCGGCGGGAGCAATTCCGATCCGTGCCACTGCGCGGCGCGTTTGCCGTCTACCCAGATCGCGGCCGCCTTGGCTGTCCCGTCCCAGACGCCGACGAGGTGATGCCATTGCCGGAGGTTGAGCCTTGGCCCGGTGACGAGACTCTTTTCGTCGAATGCCCCGCCCGAGCCGATCGAGAACACCGCCCTGCCCTCAGCATCCAAAAACAGGCCGAAGCCGCAGCGGTCGGGATAATCGTGCTGGGTGAGAATCCCCTGCCACGGCGAAAGTTTCCAAGGCCGCACCCAGCACTCGAGCGTCAGCGCCGTCAGCTCGGCGTCTGCCGGCAACCCGTTTTTCACCCGCACATACGACCCCGGATGAATCAGCTGCACGCGCGCGGGGAACACTTTTTTCGGCGGGAGAATGGTTTCGTCGCTCGCCCGGTCATCCACCCGCAATCCCAGCCGCGAGACCCCGAATCGGTACGGCACTTGGCTGCTGACATGAAACCGGATTATCTCCCCGGCCGGCACGCTCTCGCGATCCGCGTAGGCGTGCAGCCCCTGCAGCTCGATTGCCGAACGAGCCGCGGCAGCTTGGCCAACCGGCTGCGAAGCGATCGAAACGCAAACCAACATCAGCAAGCCGGCTGCCCCTCTCCGGGCCAGCCGGAACGTTGGTATATTTCGCGAAGGTCTCATGCAGCGACTGTGGCCGGCCTTGGTTACTTGGCACCGCGCAGTTCCAGCAGCGCTTGGCCAAGCGCGCGGCCGATCCGGGTGAAGGTGATCGTGCTGCCGAGGTAATGGTACGGACGGTCGGAGCCGATTTTTTCCCACTCGGCGAAGTTGTCGCGCCACGTCGGGAAGGCGGCATCGGCGCGCTTGTCCCAGTGGACGTCGGTCGGGATGGCGCGGACGTTGCCGGCGAACTCGGGCACGTCGTTCATCGACGCCTGCGCGGCCTTGACGATGGCCATGTTGCCCTTGGCCGGCTTGAATCCGTTCTGCCCCATGATGCCGATGACGAAAGGAAGATCCGGCTTGGCCAAGTCGTTCCGCACGTCGCGGATGAAATTTTTCATGTTCACCGCGTACTCGTCCTGAAAGCCGTTGTACATGTCGTTCCAGCCCTGGAACCAGACGAAGCCGGCGATCTCGTAGCCGCGCCCGTCGTAGTCGGGGAAGCGCGTTTTCAACTCGGCCAACGTCGTTTTGATTTCCGACATCATCAGGCGATAGTAATGCCCGTAACTCTCGATGACTTCCTTTCGATACTCATCGCCCTTGGCCAAGCGGATGCCGTCGATTGAGGTGTCGCTTTTCGCCTCGATTTCCTTGCGGGTGATTTTTGGGTTCTTCTTTTTTGCCTCGTCCCATTCTCGCCGGATGAGGTTGTTGTAGTCGCGTCGGCACATGTTCTCGACGAACTCGTCGATTTTTTCTTTTGACTGCAGGCCGGAGCTGGGCGGCCGGAAGTCGCGCCCGATGCTTTTGCCGCCCCAGGCCGTCTTGATGAGCAGCACCGGTTCCTCGAAGTGGTTGCCCATCACGTGGCCGAACTCCAGTTCCAGCCCGATGCGCCCCGGGGAGCCGTAGCCAACGGTGAGTTTGCCCCGGCGCTTGAGGTAGTTGATCCAGACATCGTCACGCTCGATGTACTTCCCGTCGTTGTGAAAATGCGCGAAAAACGCCTTCGTCTCCGGCGCGCGAATCTGGTGGTTTAGCAGCGGGTCGATCCTGCCCTTCCCCTCCATGTTCGACTGGCCGGCGAGGAGAAACACCTTCACCGGTTTTTTGTCTGCAGCTATCGGGGACACCACCCACGCCATGCCAAGCGCGAAAAGTAACAATGATCTCATGATGCGCGGGCAGGCTACCGGCTGGGGGGATGCCGGCAAGTGCAAACTGGGCCATTTTGCTTTGTCGTCGGGAGCCGTTTGCTACCATCCGCCGCCGCATGGCGCGCAAGATTCTCATCCTCACCGAGGGCCTCTCCTCGCCGCACGCGGCCAAGACCGCCTGCGGCGTGATCCGCTACCGGCGCGACGAGGTGGTGGGCGTGCTCGACACCACCGTGCCGCCGCAGCCTGCGCAGGCGCTGCTCGAGGTCGGCGGCAACCTGCCGGTGGTCAACTCACTCGACGCCCTGCCGGAGGCCAACGAGTTGCTCATCGGCATCGCGCCGTCCGGCGGCTCGCTGCCCGCGCCGATGCGGGCGCTCGTACTGGGCGCGATCCAGCGCGGGATGGACGTGGTGTCGGGGCTGCACGAGTTTTTGAATGACGACGCCGAACTCGCCGCCGCCGCCGCGGCCAGCGGCTCGACCCTCCGCGACCTGCGCAGCAACCGTGAACGCGACGTGGCCAAGCGGCGGGATGTCTCCACCGACTGCCTTCGCATCCACACCGTCGGGCACGACTGCAGCGTTGGGAAAATGGGGGTGTCCATCGAAGTGGCGCGCGGCTTGGCCAAGCGGGGCGTCGATGCCAAGTTCATTGCCACCGGCCAGACCGGCATGATGATCGAGGGGGACGGCTGCCCGGTCGACGCCGTGGTGGCCGACTTCATCAGCGGCGCGGTGGAAAAACAGATCGTCGCGCACCAGCACCACGAGGTGCTCGTCATTGAGGGCCAGGGCAGCATCACGCATCCATGCTACTCCGCCGTGACGCTTGGCCTGCTGCACGGCTGCCTGCCGGACGGCCTCATTTACTGCTACGANATGGNACGCAAGATGGCCAAGGGCGCGGCCTCCGTCGCGNTGCCCACGATCGAGTCTCAGCGTGAGTTGTACCTCGCCATGGCCAACGCCGCGCATCCTTGCCGGTTCATCGGTGTGGCCATCAACAGCCGCCCGGTCGATGAAGCGGCCTACCGGGCCGAACGCGACCGCATCCAGTCTGAATGGAACCTGCCGGCGTGCGACGTGTTCCGCGAAAACGCCGGGCCGCTGATCAGNGCAGTGNTGGAAATGCGGAAAGACTGAAATGGAACTGTTCCTGCACGAATACGAGTTGCCGTTGAAGCATCCGTTCACGATCTCGCGCGGCACCACCACGGCGCAGCGCACGTTGATCGTCGAGCTGCGGCAGGACGGCGTGAGCGGCTACGGCGAAGCCATCGCCAACACCTACTACGACTCGCCGATGGACTCGATGCGGGCGCGCCTGCAATCCGTCCAGCCACTGCTCCACGGCGAGACGTTTCGCGACACGAAATCGTTCTGGGAACTCTGCGCCGGGCACCTCGCCGACGCGTCGTTTGTATTGTCCGCGCTCGACTGCGCCGCGCACGATCTTTGGGGACGCCTCGAGGGCGCCCCGGTGCATCGGCTTTGGGGGCTCGACCCGGCGGACGCCGTACCGTCCTCCTTCACCATCGGCATCGCCGAGGTGGACGTCATGGTGGCCAAGCTCGCCGAGATGCCGGGGTGGCCGGTGTACAAAATCAAGCTCGGCACAGCGAACGACGTGGAAATCATCCAGTGCCTGCGCAAGCAAACCGACGCCGTGTTCCGCATCGACGCCAACTGCGGCTGGGCACCAACTGAGGCCGCGCAGCTCACGGCCGAGATGGCACGGCACGGCGTGGAGTTCGTCGAGCAGCCGCTCCCGCCCGAGGCACGCGAAGCGCAGGCGCGGCTTTTTCGCGACTCGGCCCTGCCGCTCATCGCCGACGAAAACTGCGTGGGCGAGGCCGACGTGCCGCGGTGCGTCGACCACTTCCACGGCATCAACATCAAGCTNTGCAAGTGCGGCGGACTCACCCCGGCGCGCCGGATGATCGCCGCCGCGCGCGACCACGGGCTAAAGGTGATGGTCGGCTGCATGACCGAAAGCTCCGTCGGCATCTCCGCCGCCGCCCAACTCACGCCGTTGCTCGACTACGCCGACCTCGACGGCGCAGTGCTCCTGGCCCGGGACGCCGCCGACGGTGTGCAACTGCACCACGGCCGGTTCACCTTCCCCGACGAACCCGGCCTCGGCATCCGTTCGCTGAAGTAAACTCACCCCCTTGGCCAGGCGGCTAAGATGCGTTTCAACAGTTTGCCGAACCCGGTTGTGCTGACGCTGCCCTCCTCCTCGAAGGTGTTGACGCGGTGCACGATGACGAGGTCCCATTGTGGGATGACCAGCACCTTGTGGCCGCGATAACCACTGGCAGCAAATGATCCGTCCGGCAGGGTGACGTTGGGGTAAAACTTCCCGTTGGCCGCCACCCACCACATGTAGCCGTAACCGCCGCCGCGCTCGGTGGTGGAATAGGACCGGGTGCTCTCGATGACCCAGTCGTGCGGGATGATTTGCGAATCGTCCCAGCGGCCGCCGCGCGCGAAGAGCAGCCCGAACCGCGCCAGGTCGCGCGCGCTGAGTTGGAACGGATACGCGGGGTGCACCGAGTCCGGGCCGGAGACGTAGCGGGTGTGCTGTTCACGGACGAAATCCTGCATGCCAAGCGGCTTGGCCAAACGCTCTTCGAATTCCTCAAAAATCCCGCGTCTGGTTTGATTCTCGAAAATCGTGCCCAGCGCATTGAAGTCCCAGTTGTTGTAGTACCAAAACGTGCCGGGCGCGTGGCTCCCGCGGCTGGGCCGCTTGGCCGCCATGCCTTTGGTCTCGTACAGCGCGGGGTGGTACACGCCGGAGCGCGCCTTAAGCAGATCGGCGACGGTAGCGGTTTTTTCGATGTCGATGAGCGACGGGGCGTTGTCGTCGATGCCCAGTTCGCTCAGCGTGCTGGTGCGTTTTATTTTGCCGGTCGCCACGTGCGGGCCGAACAGCGAGCTGAGGATGCTCTTGCGCATCGAGTGGCACTTGAACGGCCGCTTGGTCTCGCCCCATTCATCGACGACTCTGCCGCCCTGCACGATTATCACCGCCGCCGTCTTGAGTGTGGCGGCGTGTTCGCGGGCGGCTTTCAGCTTGACCGCCGACCACCCGGCGGCCTCCGGTGTCGGCCAACGCGCCCACTCGTCGCCGGGGAACACCTTGGCCTGCACGTGCCGAAACCGCTCGGCGGCGTCCGCTTGGCCAAGCGAGAGCAGCGCCAGCAGGCCAAGCGCGGCGGCTTGGCTCCCGGAAAAAAGTTTACACTGCAGGTGGATCATGCTGCTCTCGCCGCAGCTTTCGGTTCAAGCACCATGACGTCAATTCGATTCACCATTTCGATCTTCTACCTTGCCCTGCTGCCGGGCTTGGCCGCCGCCCCGCCCTTGGCCAAGCGGGTCGACGAAGCCATGCGCGACGAGATGGCCAGGCAGGAGTTGGTCGGCCTGGCCGTAGGCGTCGTTCACGACAGAAAGATAGCCCACCTGAACGGCTACGGCTTGGCCAACCGCGAACAGCAGGTGCCGGTCACGCGCCGGACGATGTNCCGCTGGGCCTCCATTTCCAAGCCGATCACCGCCGTCGCGGCGATGCAGCTTTGGGAGCGGGGCAGCCTCGACATCGAGAGCGAGCCGCGCCGGTATGTGACGGAATTCCCCGACAAGGAGGCGCCGATCCGGGTGCGGCACCTGTTCTGCCACCTGGGCGGCATCGTCCACTACTCCAACGGCAAGGTCATCCGCACCCGGCGCGACTACACGGTGGAGAACCCGTTCGAGAGTGTGATTTACGCGCTGGACACCTTCCGGGAATCGCCGCTCGTAAACGCACCGGGCGAAAAGTTCGCCTACACCACCCACGGCTTTATCCTGCTCAGCGC
The DNA here is from genome assembly GCA_002686755.1 of Verrucomicrobiales bacterium. Classification (GTDB taxonomy): domain Bacteria; phylum Verrucomicrobiota; class Verrucomicrobiia; order Limisphaerales; family UBA1096; genus UBA1096. The sequence continues at coordinate 4,021 of NYYJ01000085.1, read as the reverse complement.
CGTCGTGGAGCGGGCCGGGAAACAGAAATTCATCGACCAGGTTCGCGACCGCATCGCCAAGCCGATGAAGATGGAAACACTGCAGCCCGACTACCAGTGGAAGGCGATCCCGCACCGCGCCGTCGGCTACCGCAAACGGGACGGCGAGATCGTCGTCTCCACCGACACCGACGTGAGCTGGAAACTGGGCGGCGGCGGATTCATCTCGAACATTGACGACATGGCCAAGTTTGCCGTCGGCCTGCTGAATCATCGCTTCGTGAAGCCGGCCACGCGCCAAAAAATGTGGACACCGCAAAAGACCAATGCCGGACACCAACTTGGGTACGCGCTGGGATTCAGCCGCAACCATTACCGGGACGGCGCACTACAGTCGTGGAAGCCAAGTGGCACCGGCATCGAGGCGGTCGGCCACGGCGGTGGGCAGGAAAAAACCCGGACATACATGGTTATTTTGCCGGAGCAAAGGCAGGCGGCCGTGGTCATGACCAACTCGGAAAATGGCAACTCCAAGCGAATCGCCGAACGGCTGCTGCAGGTCATGCGGCCAACCGCCCCAAAGCCGGCCGAATAAGCCAAGCCCGGAACGAGCAACCGCTTGGCCAAGCGCGGCGGGCGGACGATCGGGACGGGACTACCGGCTCAACGGAAGGCATGTTGCGTTTTTGGCGTCGAAGAACACCGCGCTTGCCTTGGCGACGCTGGCGCGGCTGACCCGGTATCCGAGGGCGCGCAGGGAATCCGCCTCCCTGTCCGGCCACTGGGCGTCCAAGCGGACTTCCGTGTTGCCCTCCGAATGCATCCGAGGCGCGGCGATCGCCTTACTTGCCGATGCACCGAGGCCCACGAACCGGCTCAACACGGAGATCAGCGCGTTGGGGATTCTCCGGCCCCCGGCACCGCCCAGCGCCAGCAGCGGCTGCCCGACCCGCTTCACGATGGTGGGACACATGTTATGCAACGGTCGCTTGCCGGGACCGGGTGAATTGGGATGACCGGTTCCCGCATGAAAACGCGACATGCCATGTCCCAAGACCAGCCCCAGTCCGTCAACAATCACGCGCGCGCCAAATGCATTGCCGTGCGTCAGCGTCAGGGCCACCAGGTTTCCGTGACGGTCGCCGGCACTCAGATGCACCGTGCCGTCATCCCCCCGCGCCGTACCGTTGGCGGACACCGGTTTGCCCAGCCGAACCGCCCGGTCCACGCGCTCAGCCAGTTCCCGTGCGTACGCTTCGGACAGCAGGCGTTCCACCGGTACTTCGGCATGCTCCGGGTCACCAAGCAGGTTCAGCCGATCGTTCCAGGCCAGGCGCAAGGTTTCCAGATAGGCGTGAGCCCTCCCAGTGCCCGCCCGCCGTTCCTCCCATTTCAAGGCCTTTAGCACCGACAAGGCCTCCAACACTGTCAACCCGCCCGCTGTCAGGGGAGCCGTGAAAATCTCATGACCCCGCCATTTCAAAACAAGAGGCGCCACCTCACGCGCTCGGTACTGCGCCAAGTCTCGTTTGGTCACCAGGCCGTCGTGCTTTTGAAACGCCGCTGCAATCTGTCCGGCGATATCCCCGCGGTAAAACGAATCAACGGAATTACGATCCGCAAGGGTACGAAGCATTTTGGCCAGTTCCGGGTTGCGGAACAGCTCCCCTGCAGACGATGCGCTGACCACGCCCAATTCTTCCATGAAGGCTTTCCAGTTTCGATTGGAGACCCGGATTCCTTCATCCGCAATACGAATTGCAGGGCCGGCAATGGCGCGGAAGTCAAGGGTGCCGAAACGGTCCAGCGCCAGTTGCAACCCGGCCAGTGTGCCCGGCACGCCGGCCGCCAGCCAGCCGTGCGGATTCAACCGGCCATTCACCAGTCCAGTATCCTCCCGCATGGCGGCGGGAGCGGTGCTGTTAAAATCAATGCAGGTCACTTTCTTGCCGGCCATCGCAATGGTCATGTGCCCGCCATACCCGCCGGGCCCACATTGATGTGGGGCCGCCACACCGGCGGCCAGGGCCGCGGCCACCGCCGCATCCACGGCATTGCCGCCGCTCGCCAATATTTCCCCGCCGACCTTGGCGGCAGTGGGTTCACCCACGACCGCCCCGGTGCCGTTCGGGTCGGGATCTTCGGCCCGAATCCAAAGGTTCGGGAGAAACAGGCCAGCGCCGAGAGTGGTGCCGGCGAGGGACAGCAGCCTGCGGCGGGTTATACAGCGGGTCATGTCAGCAGATCGGGTGTACGCGAGGAAGGCGGTAAACTATCAGGGATCGAATCGAAGGACCACCCTTCAGAAAACCCGGACTGAGCGCCACTTGTTCACGCCTTCAGGACATTCTCGATGAAGTTGTAGAGGAGGTTGTTGCTTTGCTCGTTGGGCGAGTGGTCGGGACGGTTGGTCATGGCCACGCGGTTTTTGGCACCCAGCAAATCGTTCACCGCGATGCTGTGGTTGAGCGCCTCCCAGCGGCGGGGCGGATCCTCCGAGCCGCCGCTCACCAGGAAGGGGCGCGGGGCCATCAGCGCGTGCAACTCGTGCAAATCGCGGCCGGCCTTGAGCAACGCGGGATACAGGCCGCGGGCGGGATTCTCTGTGGTGGGCACGCCGCGCCTGCGCCACGGCCGCGGATGCCAGCCCAGATACCACGGCTCCCAGTAGTTCACGCTCGGGCGCGTGTCGAAAACGATGCCGGGGTCCGACCACGCCGCGCACGCAAATTTTTCAAAGAGGCACGACGCAAACATCGCCCACTTGCCGCCGTAAGAGTGTCCCACGATCCCGATGCGTTGGTCATCCACCTCCGGTCGCTGCGCCAGCACGTGCCAGGCGTTGGCCGCCGCGCAGCCGAGCATCGACAGGGGCTGCACCGTCGCCTTGTCGATGGAGGGATAATAGGTGGCGTACGTTTTGTTGCGTGTCGTCTCCGTGGTGCCAAGCGAGAGCGCCACGAAGCCGCGCCGCGCGAGCTGCAGCGCGAAGTCCCGATGCGGCCGCGTGCCCAGGCCGATGGCCGTTTCCGGCTCGTAAAACAGCGTCACCGCCGCCGGCCGTTTGCCCCTGCCGTCGGGGATCAGCAGATATCCGGTGGTGAACTCCACCGGCGTCCACTTGAACCGCACCTTGATCTGCCGGAAATTCTCCCGTCGCGTTTCCTCCAGCACCTCCACCCGTGGTTTCGTGATCAATGCCGGCCACGCCCCCATCAGCTTCATCCAGTCGCTTCGTATCTCCGTCCGCCGCCGCGCCCAATCCGCCGGCGTCTCCGCCCTCGAGCCGTCGTTGAACCGCAACGGGGATCGATACCGGCCAAGTTTGCCCCGCCACTCCCTCGGCGGCGTAAAGATGGCGGGCGTCGCCCGTCGTTCCATCGCCATCGCCAGCCCCACGACGGCGCCCGCCGCCGCGGTCTTCAGGAACGTGCGCCGGCTGGGCTGATGCTGCATGGCCGATGAACAACAAAAAGAAACGGTCATGGCAAGCGAACTTCAAATGTTTTGGACATCATCCGCTCCAGCCGATTGCTTTTGAAGTCCCGCCTGCCGCTTGGCCAAGCGCAGAGGCGGCCCATTTCAGTCCCTCCTGTTTTTGGTGGACACCCGACCCGTCGGAGGTCACATTCCGCCGTCCGTACCAACAGATTGTTTCGTTGCCAAAACCCGATCACCGGTCTTCACCCACCGCATCATGAAAACAACCCAGCGCAGAGGCTTCACGCTGATCGAACTGCTGGTCGTGATCGCCATCATCGCCATCCTGGCCGCGTTGCTGTTGCCCGCGTTGTCACGCGCCAAGGAACAAGGCAGGAGAGCCGTCTGCAAGTCCAACCAGCGTCAGCTCACGCTGACGATCCTCATGTATTCGGGCGAGAACGAAGGCAGGTTCCCGACCGGGCTTCGCAACAACAACATGTCCCACTACACATTTATCAGCACGAAGGTGTTTGACTATCTCCGCGACAAGGGCAGCCTGTCCACCAATTCCTTCTCCTGCCCCAACAAGCAGGATTGGTTTCGCATGAGCGGCGTCGGG
>NYYJ01000084.1 GCA_002686755.1 Verrucomicrobiales bacterium | reverse complement strand
GAGCCGATGGTTGAATTGGATACCGATGAGGGTCGGGTGGCGTTTGGCCCGGTGGCCGCCGAGTCGGTGGAGTCTGTATTGGCGACAATCGCGTCAGACGACCTGAACGGTCACGAACAATACCTTGGCCCGGTGGCCGAGCTTGACATGATAAAAAGCCAGACTCGTTTCGTGATGAATCGGCTTGGTGAATGCGCCCCCACTGATTTGTCCGCCATGCAGAAACTGGGTGCATACGTTGGCTTGGCCAAGGCGCGAGAGCTGGGTTCAGAGGGTATACTGAAAGCCGTGGAGCAGGCCGGGTTGCGTGGGCGCGGTGGGGCCGGTTTTCCAGCTCATTTCAAATGGCGTGCCGCAGCAAAGGAAAAGTCGCCCGTTAAATATGTTGTGGCAAATGCCGACGAGGGGGACGCGGGAACGTTCATTGATCGGATGCTGATCGAGGGTGATCCGCACGCGCTGATCGAGGGGATGCTTATTACCGCCGAGGCGATCGGCGCGACGTACGGCCATGTTTATTTGCGAAGCGAGTACCCGGAGGCAAGGGGAATTTTGCAACAGGCGATTGATGATGCACGTGAGGCCGGGCTGTTTGGCAACTCGTATGACATGGAGATCAATGTAGGTGCGGGAGCTTATGTTTGCGGGGAGGAGACGGCTCTGCTCGAGAGCCTCGAGGGCCGCCGGGGCGAAGTGCGTGCCCGTCCCCCGTTCCCCGCGCAAGAGGGGCTGTTTGGCAAGCCGACCATCGTCAACAATGTCCTGACCTTGGCCATGGCTGCTTCGATTCTCCGAGAAGGTGCTGACACGGTGGCCGCGCTTGGTTCCGAGAAGAGCCGAGGGACGGTCGTGGCACAAATCGTTGGTCAGGTGCCCCAGCCGGTCTGTGTTGAAATACCGTTCGGAGGGAATGTCGGGGATATGTTGCGGGAATACTCCGGTGTTGACGGGGTCACTGCGATTCAGGTTGGCGGTCCGCTTGGGAGTGTTTTCCGTACTGAGGAGTTGGATGATGTGGAATTGTCTTTCGAGGGGTTGACGGAGAGTGGTGGGCTTTTGGGCCACGGTGGCTTTGTCTGTTATGGGGAGGATTTTTCACCTCGAGCAGAGGTGCTCCATTGGATGGATTTTTTTGCCGCGGAAAGCTGCGGAAAGTGCACCCCATGTCGTATTGGTACCCAGCGGGCGCTTGAGATTTTAAACCGGATCGGCACCGGTGATGAGTCGGATAGCGATCGCAGCCTGTTAGGCGATCTGGACGAGGTAATGACAAATACCTCNCTCTGTGCGTTAGGGGGGTTAGCNATGAACCCTGTTCGTTCAACTATGGAAAAATGGCCGGAGGCCTTTGTGGCCAATAGCTAAAATAAAACATGAGCGATAATTCAATTACCCTGAATATTGACGGCAAAGAGATCCACTCGAGCGGGGGGAAGACGATCATGCAGGCGGCTCGTGAGTCAGAGCTGTCGATACCCTCGCTTTGCGATTCACCGGAACTGAAAGGGTTTGGTTCCTGCCGGATGTGTGTGGTGGAAGTCGAGGGTCGGAGGGGAACGGCTGCTTCCTGCACCACGNTCGCGGAGGACGGCATGGTGGTGAACACACGCTCAGAGCAGCTGTGGAAACTGCGCCGTGGAATCGTTGAGCTGTATGTGAGCGAGCACCCACTTGATTGTCTGACCTGCTCGGCTAACGGCAACTGCCAACTACAGGATGTGGCGGCCGAAGTCGGCCTGCGCGAGGTGCGTTACAACAATGAACCTTCGAACACCAAACGGGGGATCGATTCGTCCAATCCTTTTTTCTTTTTTGACCCTAGCAAATGTATCGTCTGCTCTCGCTGCATCCGGGCCTGTGATGATCTGCAGGTCACCCACGCGTTGTCGATCGACGGCCGAGGGTTTGACAGTCGGATCATTGCTGGCGCTGATCAGGCGTTTAAGGAGTCTGACTGTGTGAGCTGTGGAGCATGTGTCAACGAGTGCCCGGTGGGTGCTCTGGAGGAAAAACAGCTCCGTGCTGCAGGGAGCCCTGACAAGGTAGTGCGCACCACTTGCGGATTCTGCGGTGTTGGTTGTCAGTTTGATGCCGGCATCAAGGGGAACCAGTTGGTGACGATGAAGCCAGCGGCGGATTCACCGGTCAACAACGGACATTCCTGTGTGAAAGGGAGGTTTGCTTCGGTGTACGTCAANCATAAGGAACGGCTGACCACTCCGTTGATTCGCGAGTCGATCGACGGCGAGTTTCGAGAGGCCTCTTGGGAGGAGGCGTACGCGTTTATAGTTGAGCGCTGGAAGCGCATTGCGGATGAGTCTGGGCCGGATGCAATCGGGACGATCACTTCATCGCGTTCCACAAACGAGTTGAACTACCTTGGTTCGAAGCTAATGCGCGCCGTGGTGGGCACCAACAATGTCGACAACTGCGCGCGGGTTTGTCATTCAGCGACGGTAAAGGGGATGATGAAGGTCTTCGGCGCCGGTGCCGGCACCAATAGCCTAGGGGATATAGACATTACAGACCTGCTTTTGGCCTCCGGTTGCAATCCTCTGCACGGCCACCCGGTAACCGGTTCGCGGATCAAGCGCGCCCGCAAACGGGGCATGAAACTGATCGTTGCTGACCCGATCGAGACGGACTTCGCCAAGATGGCAGACATTCATCTGCAACTGCGGCCGGGCACCAATGTCGCCCTGTTTCAGGGGCTTTCACACATCATCCTTCGCGATGGAAAGGAGGCNTCGCCCGAGTGGATGAAGACTCGTACGGAGAATCTTGAACCGTTCAAGGAAATGGTCCGGGAGATGACTCCGGAACGATGTTCGGAACTGACGACCATACCGGTTGAAACACTCGAGGCGGCTGCGAAACTCTATGCCTCGGTGGATGCCGCGATGAGTGTGCATGGCCTGGGAATGACCGAGCACAGTCACGGCAGTGAGGGTGTGATGGCTCTGGCGAGCCTAGCGTTGCTTACTGGAAATGTCGGCCGCTCCGGTACAGGCATCAATCCCCTGCGCGGCCAAAACAATGTACAAGGCTCTTGCGACATGGGCGCGCTGCCAAATGTTTACACGAACTATCAGTCGGCCAGCGACGTTGAGCAACAGGAAAAGGTGTCCGTTGCATGGGGCGTGAAGGTGCCAACCAATGAGGGGATGACTTACCCAAAGATGCTGCGCGCGGTTCAGGCGGGTAACGTGCGGAGCATGTATATGATTGGCTCTGATATTGCCCACACCGACCCGAATAATCTTTTCGTGCAGGATGCCCTGGGGCAGCTCGAACTGCTCATCGTGCAGGATATTTTCATGACCGAATCGGCTAAGCTGGCTCATGTCATTTTGCCGGCGGCGACATTTCTTGAGTCGAACGGCACTTACACCAACGGCGAGCGCCGAATTCAGCGGATTCGAAAAGCGCTGGAGCCGCCCGGTCAGGCCAAGGAGGATTGGCTCATTNTCGCCGAATTGGCCGAGGCGATGGGGCACCCCATTGTTTCATCCCGCGACGTGGCCGATATTTGGAACGAAATGGCTGCGCTGACACCCAACTTTGCGGGCATCAACTACGAACGCCTCGAACAACCGGAGTCCATTCAGTGGCCGGCACCGGAGCCGGATCATCCCGGGACGAAGGTCATGCACACCAGCCGGTTCAACCGTGGGCTTGGCCAATNCGCCGCGCCGGAATTCGCTGAACCAAACGAGCGAACCTCCGACGATTACCCGTTTATCATGGTCACCGGCCGCCACTTGTTCCACTACAACGCCGCCACCCAGACCCGTCGCACGCTGTTGACAGAGTTCAGCTCAACCGACTATCTGGAGATTAACCCGGATGACGCAGAAGAGATCGGGATTGATGACGGATCGGAAGTTTGGCTTTCGAGTCCACGCAAAAAAATCAAGATGGTGGCCAAACACAGTGCCAGTTTGCGGCGGGGGAATCTTTTCACCACATTCCACTTTCCGGAGCTTGGCTTGAATGGCGTTCTCAGCTCATCAGCCGATGGGTTTACCGGTTGCCCAGAATTCAAGGTGCAAGCGGTGAACGTTGAGCCGGCGAAGTAATTGCGCTTGGCCAAGCGGATCAGCGGCGGCGCATCATGGTTTGCCGCAGTTCGCGGTCGCTGTCCCGTTTCTTGAGCGTCTCGCGCTTGTCGGCAGCACCCTTGCCGTGCCCGACGGCGAGCTGAACCTTCACCTTGCCNTGNTTCCAGTATAGCGACAGCGGAATGAGCGCCTTGCCCTTGACGGCTGTGATGCCGAACAGTTTCTGGATTTCACGGCGGTGCAGAAGCANCTTGCGCGGGGCCTTCGGTTCGTGGTTGGCGGTGTTGCCGTGCGAGTACTCNGCGATGTGTGCGTTGTACAGCCACACCTCGTCGTTCTCCACCCGCGCGAANGCGTCGCGGATCTGNCCCTTGCCGGCCCGGAGNGATTTGACCTCGGTGCCGGTCAGCACNATGCCCGCCTCGTANGTCTCCTCGATGTGGTACTCGTGGCGGGCCTTCGAGTTGGTGAGGATGGTTTCCATTAACAAAAACAGCCAGAGGCGCTTGGCCCCTGGCTGATGTCAAGTCGTTGTGCCGCGTTCAGGCCTTGCGGGCGCGGCGGCGTGATTTCCGCTTGGGCTTCGGAAGATCCGTTTCCCATTCCATTTTGCCCTCGATAATTTCAGTCAGGGCAATTTCGGCGGTGCTCAATCCGGCAGTTTCCATGATCAGGGGCCGGTTGCCGCCGGAGCTTAACTGGCGCACCCGCCGCGAGATCAGGTTGACCAACACATTCGGGTTGCCCACCAACTTTAACGCTTTTGCACTTAATTCAGCTTTCAAAACTATCCTTTTTCCGCAAAAAGGCCAGAAACGCTCTCAAATCCACCCTCCCATGGCAAGCTCATTTTTCGTGTGCAAAATTGGGGCGAATCCCTTGAAAAGCGGTTTTTAAGTTGGCTGCATAACCGTGGGGCGTACGGTGGGCCTTTTTAGGGGCCACCTTGGGTGATTCGACGAAAACCTTCTCTTGGAGCAAACTCATCCGGCGGACGTAAATGTACCTGTCTCTGTTCTCATACGGCATCGAACTGCGTGAAGCGGCGATAGCGATGATTGTCCAGTTGGTGCTGACGATCTGATGGCGGCGCGGCCGGTTCAACCCGCGGCGCTCACGATCGCTGGCTCGGACAGCGGCGGCGGGGCGGGGCTGCAAGCAGATTTGCGGACGCTGGCCAAGCTCGGGGTGCATGGCGCCAGCGTGGTGACATGTGTCACGGCGCAGAACCCCGGCGCGGTCTCGGCGATTCACCCCACCCCGGCCAAGGTTGTCGCGGCGCAACTCGATTCTGTTTTCGGCAGCCTGCCGATCCGCGCGGTAAAGACTGGGATGCTTTACTCGCGGCCGATCGTTGACGCAGTGGCCGACCGCCTGGCCAAGCGGTCGCGGTTGCCGTTGGTGGTCGACCCGGTGATGATCTCGAGCAGCGGCACGCCGTTGCTCAAGCCAAATGCGGCGACGGCGTTGGCCAAGCGGCTGCTGCCATTGGCCAGGCTGGTGACGCCGAACCTCGACGAGGCGGCGGCGTTGGCCAAGCGGCCGGTGCGCGAGCCGGAGGAGATGCGGGAGGCGGCCCGGGCGATCCACGAGCGGTTCGGCTGCGCGGTGTTGGTGAAGGGCGGGCACCTGAAAACGACCGAGGCGATCGACTTGTTTTACGACGGGCGGGAGGAGTTTTTGCTGTCGTCGCCGCGAGCCAAGCGGGTGTCGCCGCCCGGCACCGGCTGCACCTATTCGGCTGCGATCACGGCGTTTTTGGCCAAGGGCGAGCCATTGCCGAAAGCGGTCGAACGGGCCAAACGGCATATGGCGGAGGCGTTTTCGGCGGTTTATCGGGTCGGAAAGCACCATTTTCTGGGCTGATCCGGCTTGGCCAAGCGCGAGGTTTTCGGCAACTTTTCCGCCTTTTTGGTGATTCATTCAGCCGATGTCCGGTGTGGCCGCTTGGCCAAGCCGGCGGTTTTTTCATGGCACAATTCAATTACAAGGCGCGCAGCCGCTCCGGCGAGGTGATGCAGGGCGTGCTTGAGTCGGCGGACCGGGCGGGGGCGTTGTCGATGTTGCAGCGCGACGGGTTGTACCCGGTGTCGATCCAGCCGGCGAAGGGAAAGGCGGCGAAGGCTGGCAAAACCAAGCCGGAGAAAGCGCCCCGGGCCGCTGCCAAGCCGATCAAGGAGGGAGGCGGCCGGCGTTTTCAGTTCCGCCGGAAGGATCGCAAGCCGAAGCTGCAGGACTCGGCGACGTGGATGCTGCAACTGGCCAACCTGCTCCGCTCCGGCATGCCGCTGACCGTGGCTCTCAACAGCATGGTCAGCATCTCCGGCAAGGGCATCAGCGAGGAGGTGGCGACGGAGTTGAAGCAGAACGTCAACGAGGGCAAGACGCTCTCCGAGGCGATGGGGAAACACCCGGTCATCTTCAACGAAATGTCGATCAACATGGTGCGTGCCGGGGAGGAGAGCGGCGCGCTCGAGCAGGTGCTGCGGCGCTTGGCCACGCATTACAAGCGGTTCGCGGAGGTGCAGTCGAAGTTCGTCTCGGCGATGATTTACCCGGCAATCGTCTGCCTTGTTGGTTTCGTCATCATCCTGTTTTTCATGACCTACATGCTGCCGAAGTTCTCGGAGATTTTCGAGAGCTTCAACGCCACACTGCCCAAGTCCACCCAGTTGCTGATGAACATCGGGTCGCTGGCGGTGAATCCGGTTTTTTGGATCGTGTCCCTCGTGGTGATGTTGGTCGTCGTCATCATCTTCGTTCGATACAAGGCCACGACCAACGGACGACGGAAGCTCGACAATGCCAAGCTGCGCCTGCCGGTGCTGGGCAAGGTGATGCGGCTGAACCTGTTCGGTCAGTTTGCCCGGACACTTTCCACGCTGCTCACCAATGGCGTGCCGGTGCTGACTGCATTACGGATCACCGGCGATGTGGTTCCCAACGTCATCATCAAGGAGGCCGTCGTTATGGCGCGCGAGGCGGTGACCGATGGCAAATCGCTGGCGGAGCCACTCGCCCGAAGCGGGCTTTTCCCCAAGCTGATGATCGACCTCGTGCGCATCGGCGAGGACACAGGCGACGTGCCGGGAGCGCTCGAAAACCTCGCGGTCACATACGAAAACGACCTCGAGCTGGAGCTGCGGGTGATGACCAACCTGATCGAGCCGGCGATGATCATCATGATGGCCGTCGGCGTGGGCGGTCTGCTGTTCAGCATCCTGCAGGCGCTCTTCACGATCACCAACAATATCGCCCGGTAATGAGCCCTCGCCGCGCCAACCCGGCTCGAGCCGCCGTCTCGGCCTTCACGCTGCTGGAGCTGATGGTGGTGATGGGGCTGGTGATGGTTATCATCGCCATCGGCGTGCCGCGCATGGTGCAGCAGAACCGGACACCGCTTGGCGAGAGTCTCAACGCCGTGATGGAGGCCTGCGCTGCGGCGCGCCGGCAGGCGATCCTCTCCGGCGGCACGGCCAAGGTGACCATTCGCGGCGCGGACGGCGGCACCGGTTTCATCATCAACGCCGGAGCGGGTGGAGGCAGGCCGAAGCCGGCCAGCACCGACGATGTGTACACCGGCATGGAGGGGCCTGCGGATGACGCGCCCAAGCCGGCGTCGAAGCCGGGCGGCGGTATCGGGTTCAACGGGCGCATCCACGACGAAGTCTCGATCCACGGAGTCTTTGTCAACTTTGAGGATCGGATGGATGCGGAACTGGTGGAGGTGAAATTTTATTCCAACGGCACCTCGGACGAGTTCACCATCGGGATGCGGCACGAGTTCGGCGATCAGGCGTTACGGTTCGTGCAACTCGACTCGGTGACTGGCTTGGCTTACATCAAGACAGATTATGAGATTCTGCAGAATTAAAAGAGTCCGCTTGGCCAAGCGCGGCGGCTTTTCGCTGATCGAGGTGACGATCGCGATGGGCATCTTTTTCATCTGCATGTTTGGGTTGCTGTCGCTGACCACGCAGAGCCTCAACACGGCACGCCGGCTGGAGTTCATCGAGCCGGACATCGGCTGGGTGGCGTCGGAGCTGTCGCTGACCAATGTGGTCGAGGAGGGGTTTGAGACCGGGGATTTCGGCGACCACTACCCCGGCTGGAACTGGACGCGTGAGATTTATATGTACCCGTTGCTCGAGGAGTATGGCGGCGACATTGATGACCAGGGGCTGTATCAGGTGGACATCACCCTGAACGGCCCCGGCAGCTCATCGCAGCGGCACAGCGTGCTGATGTACCGCGGCCAAGGCCAGGGCGCCAACGGCATTTCCCGCTTACGCACCGGCTCACCGCGCAACTCGCGTACAAGCCGTTCACGGTCTTCACGGCCCAGATGATGAAGCAGGCGAGCGACAACTTCTGCGATGGCACACCGCGCTTGGCCAAGCGGGGAAATCGGTCGGCATTCACGCTGATCGAGATCCTGATCGCGCTGTCGATTTTCGCGCTGATCATCACCGGCATTTACACGAGCTGGACCGCGATCCACCGCGCCACGCGCATCGGCCTCGAGGC